>CAZSUN010000345.1:0-1511 GCA_964610045.1 uncultured Sphaerobacteraceae bacterium | reverse complement strand
GCGTCGCGTCGGGTTGGCCTGCCGGTCGTTCACCATTCTCAAGTTCCGGACCATGATCGACGAAGCCGACGTGTTGATCGACGCCGACCTCGCCATCTGGACACAGTACGCGGAAAACTGGAAACTCGTTGACGATCCCCGTGTCACTGGCTGCGGCAAGTTCCTGCGCAGCTGGAGCCTGGACGAACTGCCTCAGCTTTTCAACGTGATCAAGGGTGACATGAGCCTCGTCGGACCCCGCCCATACATGCCGCACGAACTCTCCGGCGAATTCGGCAACCACGCGGCACGAATCGCCTCAATCCGCCCGGGCATGACCGGTCTGTGGCAGGTCTCCGGCCGCTCCAACCTCTCGCCACACAACCGCATCGAGCTCGACGAAACCTATATCCAAGTGTCTGGCTTCTGGTACGATCTCCGCATCCTCGCCCAGACCGTAAAGGTCGTCTTCCTCCGTACCGGAGCACGTTGATTATGCCTCGTTCCGCCCTCATCACGGGGATCACCGGCCAGGACGGCTCCTATCTGGCGGAACTCCTGCTGGCCAAGGGCTACCAGGTCCACGGGGTGATCCGCCGCTCCAGCTCGTTCAACACCGGCCGGATCGATCACCTCTACCACGATCCCCACGAATCCGGTGTCCCGCTCACCCTCCACTACGGCGACCTCTCCGATTCCTCCGGCCTCGCCTCGCTCATCACCCGGCTCCGTCCCGACGAGATCTACAACCTCGGCGCCCAGAGTCACGTCGCCGTCTCCTTCGACATGCCCGAGTACACCGCCGATACCGTGGCGATGGGCACCCTCCGCCTCCTCGAAGCGATCCGCCACGCCGACTGGTCACCCCGCTTCTACCAGGCCGGCTCGTCCGAGATGTACGGCAAGGTGCAGGAAGTGCCGCAGCGGGAGACGACCAAGTTCTCCCCGCGCAGCCCGTATGCCGTCGCCAAGGTCTTCGCCCACCAGATGACGGTCCAGTACCGCGACGCCCACGGCCTCTTCGCCTGCAACGGAATCCTCTTCAACCACGAGTCTCCCCGCCGCGGCGGCACGTTCGTGACCCGGAAGGTGACGCGCGGGGTCGCCAGCATCCTGGCCGGCCAGACGAACGCCCTCTACCTCGGCAATCTCGACGCCCAGCGCGACTGGGGCTACGCCCGCGAATATGTCGAGGCGATGTGGCGGATGCTGCAGCAGGACCAGCCTGGCGATTACGTGATCGCCACCGGCGAGATGCACTCGGTTCGCGAGCTGTGCGAGGTCGCCTTCGGCCTCGTCGGGCTCGATTACCAGGACCACATCCGCATCGACGAGCGCTACTTCCGCCCGACCGAGGTCGACCAACTCCTCGGGGACGCCCGCCATGCCCGCGAGACGCTCGGCTGGACACCGCGAACGACCTTCCGCGACCTGGTGCGCATCATGCTCGCCCACGACCTCCGCCAGAGCGGGATCGAGCCCGACCGCTATCCGGACCTGGCCGGGATTCCGCTCGACATTCCCGCCCGCCC
>CAZSUN010000344.1:0-1579 GCA_964610045.1 uncultured Sphaerobacteraceae bacterium | reverse complement strand
AGGACATCGACGCCGAAATCGCCAGCGTCACCGGTTCCCTGCCTGGCGCCGGGGATGAAGACGAAGAGTCCACCGCCGCCCGGATGGCCCAGTTCTACCAGAGCGATTACTTCCGCAACATGCTGAAGAACCAGCTCTTTGAGCGCAAGCTCACCGACCGCCTGATCGAACTCGCCACCGAGGGCAAGGGCGCGGTCATCAACGGCTGGGTCGCTCCCGAGCCGGTCGCGGACATCGAGATCGAAGTCGAGGACACCGCTTCCAGCGACGAGACCTCCGGCGATGCCGCCGGGGTCATCGATGCTGACTTCACCGTCGCGGACGAGGCCAGCGGGAGCGAGACCAGCGAGGAGTCCGCACCGGCCGCCGAGGCCGGGACGCCCGCCGCTGAAGAAGACGACAGCGAGGCGACAGCCGGCGACGAGTACGCCAACTCGATTCCCGGCAACAACAGCACCACCGCTCCCGATGGCTTCCCCATCAAGGGCAACGCCAGTTCGATGATCTACCACGTGCCAGGTGGCCACTCCTACGACGCCACCATCGCCGAGCACTACTTCGCCACCGAAGAGGATGCCCAGGCCGCCGGCTTCCGCGCCGCCCGCCGCTAACATCCCCTCCCGGACCACGAGGCTGGCGATCGATCGCCAGCCTCGTGCCGGTTAACGCCGGGAGCACGGATTCACATGGTCACCATCGAACAACTGGCGATGCTTCAGACTCCGGAAGGCGCAAAACTCCTTGCCAGCCTCGCGGAAACGCCTCCCACGCCCTCGACCACCATCACCACCGCCACCCGCCTGCGCAAACTCCACCCGGCGGAACTCGTCACCGCCGCCATGTCGATGGCCGCCCTCCGCGAGCACGCCACGGCCAAGTTCGAGGATGCCCATCGCCTCTGGTTCACCCGCGATGGGCTGGAGCAGGCGACATCACACGCCATCGCCGCCTATCGCGCAAGCCGCTTCCAGGGCGTCTCCGAAATCGTCGATCTCTGCTGCGGCATCGGCGGCGACCTGCTTGCCCTCGCCCACGCGAACCTCAACGCCCGCGTCACCGCCGTCGACCGGGATCCACTCCACCTCGAAATGGCCCGGTTGAACGCCCGCGTCCTTGGGCTGGACGGCCACATCTCCTTCGTCGAATCCGATGTTCGCTCAGTCGCGCTTCCGGAGTCAGGCGGTGTTTTCATCGATCCCGCCCGTCGCTCGGGCAAGGGACGCATGGCTCTGGGCGAAAGCGAACCGCCTCTCGAATGGTGCGTCGAACTCGCCACAGCCGAACGCGGCGTTGGGATCAAGGCCGCCCCCGGCCTCGATCCCGCCCGCGTCCCAGCCGGCTGGCAATTCGAAGCCATCGCCCTCGGCGCCGACCTAAAGGAAGCCACCATGTGGTCGCCGCGGCTCGCTCGCTCATCTCGCACGGCCACCATCATCTCGGACCGCGCCACCTTCCAGCTTCACCCGATTCAAGGCGATCCAGTCCCGCTCCGCAAGCCCGCCCCCGGAGACACCCTGCTCGATCCCAACCCCGCCGTTACCCGCGCCGGGCTGGTCGAGGACCTGGCCCGCCACATCGG
>CAZSUN010000343.1:0-1581 GCA_964610045.1 uncultured Sphaerobacteraceae bacterium | reverse complement strand
ATCTCTTCCGGCTGGCCAACCAGCGCCGCGGCTTCGTGATCGGGACCGGCGATCTCTCGGAGCTGGCGCTCGGCTGGTGCACCTACGGCGTCGGCGACCAGATGAGTCACTACGCGGTGAATGCCGGGGTGCCGAAGACGCTGATCCAGTACCTGATCCGCTGGGCGGAGCGCACCGACCAGTTCGACCGGGCAACGGACGAAGTGCTGGAGGCGATCCTCGGGACGGAGATCTCGCCGGAGTTGGTGCCGGCGGAAGAGGGCAGGCCGATCCAGAGCACGGAGGCGAAGATCGGTCCCTATGAGCTCAACGACTTCTTTCTCTACCACATCATGCGCTACGGCCAGGCGCCGTCGAAGGTCGCCTTCCTGGCCCTGCACGCCTGGTCGGATGTGGAGAAGGGTCTCTGGCCGATGGAGTTTCCGGAGGCGGCGCGGCATGCCTACGACCTGCGGACGATCCGAAGATGGCTCGAGGAATTCCTGCTCCGCTTCTTTGCGCTGAGCCAGTTCAAGCGGTCGGCGATCCCCAACGGGCCCAAGGTCTCGTCCGGGGGCGCGCTTTCCCCGCGCGGCGACTGGCGGGCCCCGTCGGACGCCACGGCGGCGCCGTGGCTGGAGGAACTGCGACGGAATGTGCCCGAAGCCTGACGCGGATGTCCGGGGCGGGCACTCGAATGTCGGTGCCGGACATGCCCGCCTTCGGGCGCTCCTTACAACCGCCCTGCCACTCAGGGCGAGGAGGAGCCGAAGAGAATGTCAGCGTTTCCCGACAGGGCCAGGGTCGTCATCGTGGGCCTCGGCGGCATCGTGGGCGCGTCGGTCGCGCATCACCTGATCGAGCGCGGCTGGGACGACATCGTCGGGATCGACATGTCGGGCATCCCGACCGACGTCGGGTCGACGGCGCATGCCTCGGACTTCTGCTACGCGACCAGCCATGATTTTCTCTCGTGCTGGACGACGCTCTACTCGGTCGATTTCTACGAGAAGCTGGGCCACTACGCCCGGATCGGCGGGATCGAGGTCGCGCGGGTCGGCGACGACGAGCGGATGGCGGAGATTCGGCGCAAGGTCGACTCCGGCAAGGCCTTCGGCACGCGGGCGCGGCTCATGGAGCCGGCCGAGATCAAGGAGCGGTTCCCGCTGATCGAGGAGGAACTGGTTCAGGGGGGGCTATGGGATCCGGACGCGGGGCTGGTCATTCCGCGCTCGCAGACGGTGGCGGGCAAGCTCGTCGACCAGGGGGTGGCGGCGGGAAAACTGCAGGCGTTCGCGAATACTTCCGCGACGTCGCTGATCCTGGACGACGGGCGGATCAGGGGCGTGGAGACGACGCGCGGGACGATCCTGGCCGACCACGTCGTGGTCTGTGCGGGGCTCTGGGGACGGCTGGTCGCCGCGATGGCGGGCGAGGACCTGCCGGTGATGCCGGTCGACCATCCGCTGACCTTCTTCGGGCCGTATGACCGGTTCGCCGGGACCGGGGTCGAGATCGGCTACCCGCTGCTGCGCGATCAGGGCAATTCGGCCTACATGCGCGACACCGGCGATCCCAAGACCGCCGAGGGCGGGCAGATCG
>CAZSUN010000342.1:0-1595 GCA_964610045.1 uncultured Sphaerobacteraceae bacterium | reverse complement strand
GAAACCAAAGACTCGCAAGCGGCAAATCCCTTTTTGGAAGGTTCGTGGAAGGTGCCACCGGTAGAACTGAACCAGGCAGTTCGGATCTGGCGCAAATCTGGAGGTCACCATGAAACACCTGGTTCGCAATGTCCTCACCATGACCCTCGTGCTCCTTCTGGGCGCAATGGCGATCCCGTTCGCCATTGCCGGTGCCCAGGAGGCCTCGCCAGAAGCAGCCGGTCCTTCCCTTCTCGAAGGGTTGGGGCTGCCCGTGCTCGAAGTCACCATTTCCGCCGAGGGGATCGACGCACCGGCCGAGGTGCCGGCCGGGCTGCTGCTGCTGGTGGCCCACAACACCACCGACGCCCTCGCCTCGGCTGACCTGGCGCAGCTGCCGGAGGGCGTGACCGTCGAGGAATACATCGCGGTTGGCGAAGGCATCATCCCCGAGTGGGCCGCAGACCTGGTGGTGGCCGGGTACGTGGAGGTTGCCCCGATGTCCAGCGCCAGCATCGTGTTGAACCTGGCGCCCGGCGACTGGCAGATTATCTCGATCGCGGAAGCGGAACTTGCCGAAACGTCGGTGCCACTCACCGCGACCGGGGATGGCTCCTCGGCCGCCAGCATCGCCGCCGATATCGAGGTGGCATACGGGGAGTATGCGTTCGATATCCCCGACGACCTCGCGGTTGGCCCGCAGATCGTGCACGTGACCAACGCCCACACCGTGCCACATCACGCCGTGTTCTTCCCCACCGACCGGCTCTACTCGCCCGACGAGGTGTTGGCCGGCGTCATGGCCGAGTTCATGGCAACCCCGGTGGCGGAAGGTGGGTTCTCGTTCGCGACCTCGATCGTCGGCGAACCGTTCGAGTTGCCGGTGCTGACGGCTGGCCAGGAGGTCTGGCTGGAAGTGGATGTCACGCCGGGATTCTGGGCCGCCGTCTGCTTCGTGGCCGATCCGGGGTCGGATGTGCCGCACCTGGCTCAGGGTATGATCGACACCTTCGAGATCAGCGGCGAATAGATCGCTGAAACGAGACGAAGATCTCACCCACATCGTGAACCGGAATCCGGGGAAGCCTGGCTCCGGTTCACGGCCATGGCCTGACCCACGCGGGGAGCGGTGTGACACCGCTCCCCGCGTGGGATTTTGTGCGTCCAGTACAGCCTGACCCCGTTTCACATGCCAGCCGGGATTGACACATTTGCCGATCTTGTATACAGTGAATGCACTGCATACAAGATCGTGGTCTCCAGACTCTGGGCCTATCGTGGGGAGCTGGACTGATGGCATCGCGCATCCCAACCCTGGACCCGGACACAATTCCGATACGCAAGTTCATTCCCGGCGATGCGCCGTTGCGCTCCCGGGAGGTGGCCTATCGCGCAATCAAGGACGCAATTCTTGGGGGAGTGCTCGAACCGCGCGAGCGCCTGATCGAAGAGCGCATCGGCGCCGATCTCCAGCTCAGCCGCACGCCCATTCGCGAGGCGCTGGCGATCCTCGAACATGAAGGGCTGATCGAGTCGGTTCCCTACAAGGGGTTGATGGTGCGGCCGGTGACCGTCCGGGAGTTCCTCGGCATGTACGAGGCGCTCGGCCCGATCGA
>CAZSUN010000341.1:0-1601 GCA_964610045.1 uncultured Sphaerobacteraceae bacterium | reverse complement strand
CCTCCACCACCGTGGTCGTGTGCAGCCCAATCGGGTTCGGCCGGTCTGGCGAGCGAGTGGCGAAAACACCGCACAGGGGCCGTTCGAGGTCACGGCGCGGATGCACCCGGAGCACATCCCTGCTCGCCTGGTGCAACCAGGTGAGGACATGGACCTGAGTGCCCGCCACAAGCTGGAGCAACCCACCCTTCACGTCGTCCCGCAGCACGATTCTGGCCGGTGGTGCGTTCTCATCCGCCTGGCGCGGCGCATCCTTGCGGTTCACAAGGTCCGACTCGATCCAGCCGATGGGCTGAAGCGCGATTGCTTCCAGCGAAACGTCACTCATGGGAACTCCTTCCGGGCGAAATCGCATCCACGTATGATAATTCCGTCGTGAATCTCGCTCACCAAGGATGACCATCGCCATGCGGTCGCTTCACTCATCGGTCGTCGAAACCCTACTCGACCTCATGGCGCTCCCCGCGCCCAGCGGCCAGGAGGAACCAGTCCTCGCCTGGTGCCGTGAAACCTGGGCCGGCCTTGGAGCCACTGTCGAGGTCACCCCCATCGGGAACGTGCTTGCCCGCGTTCCCGGCAACGGCCCGAGACTCCTGCTCCAGGGCCACGCCGACGAAATCAGCTTCATCGTCCGGAGCATCGACGAACGCGGCTTCGTCTGGCTCGTCGATGGACAGGGCAGCCGCCGCCAGTTCCAGAACCGCTATCCCGTTGGGCATCCCGCCCTTATCCTCGCCCGGACCGCCCGCGTTCCAGGCGTCTTCGCCTCGCCAACCGGCCACATCCTGTCCACCCGCGACGAGTCTCGGGCCTCGTTGCCCGACACCGCCAGCGCCGTCTTCGTCGATATTGGCGCTTCCTCCCGCGAGGAAGCCCTGGCTATGGGTGTCCATGTCGGAGCCGGGGTCATCTGGAACCCCGCGACCCAGCGATTCGGCAACCGCTTCACCGGCAAGGCCATCGACGACCGCGTGGCCCTCGCCCTGATGACGCACCTCATCGCCGAGGTCGCGCCAGGCGACATTGCCTACGACCTCACCATCGCCGCCACGGTCCAGGAAGAAATCGGCCTCATCGGCGCCACGTCACTCTGCACGCCGCGCCACTTCGACCTCGCCATCGCCATCGACAATGGCCCGATCGCCGACTACCCCGGCACGGATCAGAACGAACTCCCCGTCACGCTCGGCGGCGGCCCGACCATCGTCTACAAGGACTCCATGGTCCACTATGACCGCCGCGTCATCGCCCGCCTGGAGGACATCGCCGCCAGCAACCGCATCTCGGTCCAGCCCGGCGTGTACCAGGGTTTCGGCAGCGACGGCGTCGCCCTCATGCGTAGCGGAGTACCGACCGCGCTGCTCGCCGTCTCCACCCGCTACACTCACTCGCCATTCGAGATGGGCGATGTGCGTGATGTCGAGACCACCCTGACCCTGCTCAAGGCCCTCGTCACGACACCGGCCGAGCCGCTTCCAGCCGGCCCGTCCTGAACGGCGAACTACAGCCGGATAACGCTCCGCAGCGTCTCGCCGCGCTCCATCGAGTGAAACGCCTCTTCGCTCTCTTCCAGCGAAATGACCCGCGTCACCACGCGATCG
>CAZSUN010000340.1:0-1604 GCA_964610045.1 uncultured Sphaerobacteraceae bacterium | reverse complement strand
CAGGACGATCCTTCGCTGGCGCTCAGGACAGGCTCGTCGTCCTCTACAAACGACCGGCCGTGTATCCCAGGCCCTCATCCGGATTCTGTATGAAACCCGTACTCACCATTGGGAAGGAGCCATCCATGGTCAATCGCCTCGATCTGCGGATCGTCCTCCGCCGGCGTCTCTCCGATACGAACACCAATCCCCTCTGGGAGGAGGATTTCCTCAACGACGCCATCACCGAGGCCGTCCGCCGCTACAGCACCTCCGTTCCCCGCCAGGCCGTCGCCGCCATCAACGTGATCGCCGGTGACCGCGAAATTACCCTCCCGCCCAGCGTGAACGCCATGCGCGTGGTTCATGTATTCGACGACCGCGGGGTGCCATGGCGCCGGTGGGAACAACGGGACGCCCCGCCCCCCGCGCCCAACGGCTACGCCGAGACGCCCGCCACCTGGCGAGCCTGGGGAACCAGCGTCATCCTCGGCAGCGCGGCGCCGCGCACCGGTCTCTGGCGGCTGGAGCACTACGCCAACCGCGACGAGCCGCTCGACGACATCACCGACCTCGACATCTCTCCCGGCGACGAAGACCTTGTGCTGGCCCTGGCCGTCGCGGTGTCCCTCCAGCGCCGGGCCGTGGCCGAAGGCAAGCGTTACAACGGCCGTTCGGGAGTGCATCCGATCGCCGCCGCCGCCCGCACCGCCCAGGCCGACGCTGATCGCCTGCTCTGGCACCGGTTCCGCCATGTCCGTAGCGGTTCGCTCACCAACCGCATGGCCTGACCGCCATTGAAAGGAAACCGGCCATGAACAGCCGCCCCGCCACTGGCGCCATCGGCAACTGGAAGCCCGCTCCCACGTCCGTTCGGGAAACCGTCGAGACGACCTGGAACACCTTTCGCGACCGGGCCGAGCGCGTGCTCGAACCCGTCTACTCGCTGGTCGCCCGGCTCATTCGCATTTCTCGCTGGGTGCTCACCCGCGTCGCTCTCGTCTACCCCGTTCGCTGGTATGCCTGGCGCACCGCCCACGACGAGCGGACCTGCCCCGAATGCGGCGCGATGAGCGGCCGGACGTGGCCGGAAGATCGCCCCGGACCCACGCCGCCGCTGCATGTGAACTGCCGCTGCCAGGTGGTGCCGCATCGCACCGAGTGGCGTGTCCGCTACGTTCCCACCTGGCAACTTCGCGCCACCACCCGCCAGCAGTGGGAATGGACCCGCACTGGCTGGGCGTGAGCGCTCCGCATCACGTACGGGCGGACCCGATTCGGCGGTGATACCCGCCTGCCCCAAAACCAATCGCCAAATCTGTCGTCCGCCCGGGCCACCGGCGCGGACGCTCTCCTTCTCCAACGAAAGGATTTCCTCACCATGGCGCAATCATCCGACATCGTCCTCAACGGCGATCCCTACATGCTCGTCGCCGACCGTGGCCGCGAAGGCTACCTGCGCTCGCAGGATGGCATCGACGAGGGCCGCACCGGCCGCGTCAGCCAGACCGACTTCTTCGGCGGCACCCGCCGGGCACTGCAGCTCGAACGCGACCGCGGGTTCGCCTCCCTCGAAGTTGGTCCCGCGCTTGGCGGACAGGGCGTCTCGCCGTGGCCGTTCAGCG
>CAZSUN010000339.1:0-1637 GCA_964610045.1 uncultured Sphaerobacteraceae bacterium | reverse complement strand
CGGGTGGCGGTTCGGATCGTTCGACTGCGAGCGGGTGTAGTCGACGCCGGGCGAGTCTCGCGCTGGTCCAGGTCCTCGACCAGCGCCCTCTTGAGCGCTGCGAGGATGGTGGGTACGTCGTCGGGCATGATGCGCTCCTGTTCAGGCATGTCAGGCTGCTATCTCGTAGCCGTATGGGCCGACCTGACCCTTCGCGACGGCGAAGTCCGCCCAGCCCACAGGATCCGCCGTGGCGCTGTTGACGTTGCCGTTCGAGGTCATCTTGCCCGGCACCATCCAGAAGGCTGACGGGTTGGCCACGAACACGTTGTTGGTCGCCAGGACGCGGCTGGCGGGGTAGGCGCCAATGAAGTCCAGATCGCGGCAGGCGAGACCGACATTGTGGAAGGCGTCGCTCAAATCGCCACGATTGTAGTGCAGCCCCCAGCTGGCGTTTGCGCGGCGGCGGAACCGGTTATCCCTGACGACGGGGTTGATGGCCTGCCGAAGGGCTATCCCGTAGACATGCGCGCCCGTGATGGAGTTCCGCCGGAAAATCAGGCCGGTGTTGTAGTGGTCATTTCTGCCCGGCCCGTCCGCGCAAAGGATGGAGTGCCGGTAGCTGTTGCCGGTCTCCAGCCGGTTGTCCTCGAACACCAGATCCTCGATTGGCCCCCAAGTCTGGAATAGATCGGGGTGCCGGTTAAGCTTCTCAGCCTGCGTGACGAGAACCATTTGCCCCGCGAGGTTGGGGACCTGCGTGTCGCCACCGACCTGATCGGACCGGCGCGGGTCCGCCGCGTCGTTCGGCATATTGGCATACCCGATCTGCGCTTGCAGGTTCGGGAACGTGATCGTCGGATGCAGCGCGGAGAAGTCATTGGCCCGAAATGCGACATCCGCGCATTTCTCCGAGAGATTTCCCGAAAATAAGCGCACCACGTCGATGGCCGCTCCGAGGAACTCGTTATACTCAAAATCCGTGCGGCTATTGTTCCTTGCCACCAGCCCGAACGACCCTCCCCGCGTTGAGCAGTTACGGACCCGGCAGCGCAGGGGCGCAATCCCCCAGCAGTTGGTCAGCGTAAGGCAGTTCCCGCCGGCCGGGAACCCGAACGGGTCGAGCGCCGTGATCCAGAAGCGCAGACCCTCAAGCTCGAAGTTGCGCCCGCCGGTGATGGTCATCGCCGTGAATGTGGCGGGGTTGGCGCGGCTCTGGCTGCGGACCTGAACGAGCGTAGAGCCCTTGCTGTAGTTGGCCGGGAAGGTGAAGGCTCCGTAGGCGCCGCCGTTCAGGCCGATGATGTAGCGCCGGCCGGCGTTGTTCGGGGCGGCGTTCAGGGCCGCGGTAAGCCCGGCGGCGTTGCCGACCACCACATCGGCGGCAGCTTCGGGGGGGGCGACAACGGCGGGGATAATCGCCTGCCCGGTCGCCATGACCTCCAGCACCTGTGGCGGGACCGAACTGTCGGTGCGCCGCACCTGCGCGGTGATCGTGGAGCCCAGATCCGCGGCGGTGATCGTGTAGCTGTTGACGTTGGCGTAGGTGGTGATCGGAACCCCGTTGCGCAGGAATCGCCGCACGATGCTGGTGGGCGCAGTTCCGCCGGCGTAGACCCCGCCGGCGACGGTCCAGACCGAGCCGGGCGCGGTTCCCG
>CAZSUN010000338.1:0-1702 GCA_964610045.1 uncultured Sphaerobacteraceae bacterium | reverse complement strand
TTGCAAACTGGTGGCCACGGAAAGCAGGGCAGCCACACGTCGCTGACGCTCCTGGGTTGCCACTACAAACGACCGACGATGGCGCACCCTTTGCGAGGTGCGCTGTTGTCACGGGTTACTGGCGGGAGCGCCTGCGTTCGACGGGTGCTCCCTCCCTTTTGAACGCAGGGAGTGACGCCAAGTGCGCCATCACGCCTGTCCGACCCTCGCGCGCCTGAGGCGCGATCGGCACTGCCGCCATCCGGAGATACCTGGAAGTGCAGCTGATTGGGCGATGTTCGTACGTCGCCATGACTGCAATGGTTGGAGCGTATGATCGAGCGATTCTCGCCAGACATGAACTTCGAGCCGCCAAGCCCGCCGCACCGCGGGCTGCTGGACCGTCCTATCGTTCCAACGGATCTCGAGCGGGAATTGGCAGGTCGATTCGGGTTCGAGGAAATCCAGCCGCTGACCGAACTCGGTGGTTCGTCCACACTCAACCTGCTGGTGCGCACCACGGACGGACCGTCCGTGGTGCGCGTGTACCGCGACTGGATGACCCAGGAGCGGCTGGAGGCGATGCAGGCAGCCCGGCGGTATCTCGCGGAGGCCGGCGTTCCCTGCCTGTCGCCAACAAAGGCGCTGGATGGGACCACCTGGTTCGAGATCGACGGCCACCTGATCGAGGTCGAGCCGTACATCGAGTTCGACTGCAAGATGGATACATGGGAGCGGCTCGAACAGGGCATGCCGCTGCTGGCACGCCTCCACGACCGCCTCGCATCGCTCCACGTCCCGGAGGCCGGGCGGCACGCGCCCGCTGCCAACTCGATTCTCCGGGAATCATTCCTCGAAGGAGTCCTGGCGGGAACCGCCAGCCTGCGAGCCATCGGTCCCCCAGACAACGAGCGGGCTGTCGCCGATCTCGCCGACGAACTGGCGGCACGCATCTCGGCAATGGAGCGCTGGCTGGATCCGGGACCGCTCCAACTCGTTCACGGCGATTACTGGGACAACAACGTCTATTTCCGGGACGGTCGCATCGTCCTGGTGTTGGATTTCGATTTCATGGCCGTGCGGCCAAGGATCGACGACCTGGCCCTGACGCTCTATTACACCAACTCGACGTTTTCGGAGGACCAGGTTTCCGACGGCCGGATCAGGCGGCTCGGTCACCTCGTCCGCGCCTACGACTCGGCCTTGACGCATCCGCTTTCGGACGACGAGTGGCAGGCGATCCCGCTGGCCATGGCGCGGACCGCAGTCGGTTTCTTCGCGCACTTCCCGTATGCCGACAGCGAGGAAGGCATGCACGCCCTTGCCCTCGAACTGGCGCCGGATTTCGTGTGGGTTTCGGCCTTGCTGGATGACCTGGAGCGGTGGCAGGAGGTTCTGCGGCAGCCGGATGTGTGATAGCGAGCGGGATGGCCACTGTGGGTTACCCAGAAGTGGCAGTATGTCATTCCGAGGCGTAGCCGGGGAATCTTCTGCGCTCTGTCCAGGCAGAGACACGCGATCTGCCACTCCCGGCATGACCCGTACCCATTCACCCGGAGCCGGCATGATTCGTGCGATCGGTTCAGTGCCGATCGGAAGGCTGACCGGCACTTGCCATTCACGCATTGATCGATGCAGCCAAAGCAGCCGGCGACCGCTCAGAGGGGGAGGTATGGTTTCCAGCGGCGCTCGGCGGCACCCTGGCGCCCTCCCGGAAGGGTCG
>CAZSUN010000337.1:0-1710 GCA_964610045.1 uncultured Sphaerobacteraceae bacterium | reverse complement strand
ACCCACCTACATCTGCTTCATTTCCTGCATTTGCCCGGAGTGACGGGGCTTTAGAAGTGCCGGCCAGCCCGCATTTTCTCGTCTGGAATCCGCATTTGCTGCATTTGCTCCCAGACACGGCCGGATGGAGACGGGCCAGATGCAGGAGGCCGTACTCATGGGAACGCAGCTTCCGGCGGTATGTGCGCCAACGAACCTGGCGATACGTTGAGATCCCGGCAAGCTGTCACCCGAACGAGACGAACCCGTCCGTTTCGAGCGTCACCAGCATGTCGCGAACGCGAGCCGCGACGACCGGGAACGCGGGCGTCGTTGTCCACGCCTGTTCCGCCTTGCCCTGAATGAACAGGTTGACCTGGCTCGCGGCATCGTTGACGTCGGTGGTGGTTGTCCGGGTGGGCTCGATCGCCCAGGCCAGCACCTTGTGCAGTGGCGAGCGCAGCCGGGCGATCGAGCCGGTGAACTTCGGCAGCACCTTCATGAAGACTGCCTGGTCGAAGGCGGCCATGAACGGCATCATCCCGTTCTCGTCATTCACCGCCAGGTACATCGCGATTTCGTCGAACACGCGATAGCCGAAGTGCATGCGGTTCTGCCGGAGCAGGTCGTTCAGGGATTGCAGGTGGTCGCGGATTTCCTCGTGGCGCACGACCACCTGGGCAGCCTCGGCCTTGTCGATCCGGGCGAATTTTCCGCCCCGCGAGAACGCCCAAAGGAGCGCCTGTTTCTCGTCGTCGGACAGGCTGGCGTTACCGGCACTACCGGCGATCTCGTAATCAATGAAGTCGACATCGGTCAACTCGATCGTGAAGGCGCGGTCGAGGACCTTCGGGCTGAAGGCGTGGGTCGTTTCGTCCATGTTGACGGTGCCGATGATGTAGAGGTTCGGCGGCAGGAAGACCTCGGTGGGAGGAGCTTCGTCCACCAACGTCTCGGGATAGGTGATCCGCAACGGTTCCCGGGTCATGCCGTCGGCGTCACGGCCCGATTCCAGCACCGAGAGCAGGTCGGCGAAGTAGTACTCGACATGGGCGAGGTTCATCTCGTCGAGAATCACGAACCAGGCAACGCGTTCGTTCGCATCCCCTCGGTAGTTCTCACCGGCGCGGATCACGAACCGCAGGAAATCGGTCCACTCGTAGGTCTGGGTCAGCGGATTGTAGTAGCCCAGCAGGCTGGTGCTGTCTCGCCAATCGGGACGCACGGAGAGGAAGAGATGATTGTCGGCAGGAACGGCAGTGGCGAGGTTGGAGGTGGGGATAGCTTCCGATCGCAGGAGATCGATTCGAGTGACCTGATCGGTCCCTGGCAGAATGGTTGGTCGCAGGTAAAGCGCAGTGCCTTGCGGAACCGTGGTCAGCGCCTGCCCGACATCACCCTTGAGATTGAGATATGCGCTCCCCGAACTGCCTGACTGGACCCATCGCAAGAGCCCGGTCGACTCTGCCTGGTCAATGGAGATGGCAACGTTCATCTTGGTACCGGGATCCAGTGGAGGAAGGCGATCGATATATCTGGTTGGCACGAAAATGCGCCGGTGCTTCTGCATGTATGGCTTGACCGTCACCGGAATGAGATCCGGGTCATCGACGACGTTCGATTCCGGCGTAATGGAACCGGCCGGCAGCATCTCAACGAAGCCGGTCGCGATCTTCGATTTGCCGGTGCCGCTGATGCCGGAGAGCACGACGAAGCCCTTGGTTTGCAGCG
>CAZSUN010000336.1:0-1716 GCA_964610045.1 uncultured Sphaerobacteraceae bacterium | reverse complement strand
CCGAGTTTCCGGACGGCGTGGCGCCATCCTGGAATTCCCGGGGCCGGACGATGAGTGGTTCGTGGTTCGACCCGGTATCGAAGAAGCCAATGTCGTCGCCAAAGCGGTCGAGCATCACATCAGCCAGTTCGCGCGCGGTGCGGAGCCAGCGCTGGCCCCGCGTGGCGGCGTGCAGGTCAAGCAGGCCCCAGGCCAGGAATGCGTAGTCCTCGAGAACGCCTTCGCCAGCCGGGCCCGTATCGAAGAGCGTACGGTTGAGGCGGGCGGAATCGGACAGCGCGGTATCGCAAATACGTGTGGCGGCGCGTTCGGCGGCGTGGATGTAGTCCAGCTCGTCGAGGACGACGCCAGCCCGCGCGAGGGCGGAGATCGTCAAGCCATTCCAGCCCACGATCACCTTGGTGTCGGTTCCGGGACGAACGCGCGTGTCACGATGATGCATGAGCTTCGAGCGGGCTGACTCCAGGAGCGCGGCCACGTCCTCGCGGGATTGGTCCGACGCGCCGGCGATGTCGTCGAGTGACCGATCGACGAAGAGGATGGACTTCTCCTCGAAGTTGCCTTCGGGAGTGACGCCGTGGTGGAGCCTGACGACATCCGCCTCGGCGGGCGTCAGGAGGGCGTCGAGTTCGTCGTTGTCCCAGACGTAGAACTTCCCTTCGACGCCTTCGCTGTCGGCGTCGAGGGCCGAGTAGAAGCCACCGGCTGGATCCCGCATCTCACGCAGGAGCCAACCGGCGGTTCCGGTCACGACCTCGCGGTAGCGTGGGTTGTGGGTGAGCCGCCAGGCATCGAGATAGAGCGACATCATCTGGGCGTTGTCGTAGAGCATCTTCTCGAAGTGCGGCACGAGCCATTCCGCATCGACCGAGTAGCGGCAGAACCCGCCGCCAAGCTGGTCGTGGATGCCGCCCGCGGCCATGCGGTCGAGCGTGACGGTGACCATGCGGAGGGCGTCGGGCGAACCGGTGCGCCGGTGGTGGCGGAGCAGGAATTCGAGGATCGACGCCTGCGGGAACTTGGGCGCTCCCTGGAGACCGCCATACTCCTCGTCGAAACGCGAGAGCAATCCCGCGAGAGCGGTTTCCGGCACGTCGTCGAGGCTCGAGGACGGACCCGAGGGAATGGTGGCCGACGCTGTTTCGAGGAACGCCAGGATTTGCTGGGCGGTATTGTCGATGCCTTGCCGGTTGGCGTGCCATTGCGCCTGGATGGCATCGAGAACGCGCGGGAAGCCGGGCATGCCGCGCATATCCCTCGGGGGCCAGTAGGTTCCACCGAAGAAGGGGACGGCATCGGGCGTCAGGAAGACGTTGAGCGGCCACCCACCCTGGCCGGACATGGCCTGGAGCGCATTCATGTAAATGGCGTCGATATCGGGCCGTTCCTCGCGGTCGATCTTGATGGAGACGAAATGCTCGTTCAACTGGCGGGCGATTTCGGGATTCTCGAACGACTCGTGGGCCATCACGTGGCACCAGTGGCAGGAGGAATAGCCGATGCTGAGCAGGACGGGCTTGTTATTCGCGCGGGCCAGGGTGAAGGCTTCGTCTCCCCATGGATACCAGTCGACAGGATTGTCCTTATGCTGGAGGAGGTACGGGCTGGATTCATGTTCGAGCCGGTTCGGCATGGGGATTGCTTTCTGCTAGCGTTAGCCTAAATGGCCAGGACAACAGGCTGCTGACTTCGAGTGTGACACAAGCGTCAACAAGC
>CAZSUN010000335.1:0-1718 GCA_964610045.1 uncultured Sphaerobacteraceae bacterium | reverse complement strand
CGGGTGTGGGGTTCGGATGGCAACGTGGTGGTCGATTCCAGTCTGGGGCGTACCTCGGACTACCGCTATGACGGTGCTGATCGGCTGACCGGATCGACGACGAGGTTGGACGCCGCGGGTAGCTGCACGGTGCGCGCCTACACCTTCGACGACAACTCCAACCGCACGAACCTGCAGACCTGGACAGATGCTGCGGGGGCGTGCCCGGACACCGGCGACACTCCGACCAGTAGTGCTGCGCGTACGTATGACAAGGCCGACCGGGCGACCTTGTCCGGCTACGTCTACGACGACCTGGGCCGCACCCGCACCCTGCCGGCCGCGGACAGCCCCAGCGCGGAGCAGGTCGGGTTCACCTACTACGGCAACGACCTGGTGGCCTCCATGACCGCGGGCACCACCAGCCGGGCCTACGGGTTGGACGCGTTGGGCCGGATCGCGTCCTGGACCGACACCACCTCCGGGACCGCAGGGCCCACCTCGCGGAATCACTACGACGACGGGTCGGACAGCCCAGCCTGGACCGACAACGGCGACAACACCTGGACCCGACCGGTCACCGCCATCAGCGGCAACCTCGCTCTGACTGTCACCGGCAACGCCGGTGGCCCCACCGAGACCGTCGCCCAGATCGGCGACCTGCACGGCGACATCGTCGCCACCGTCGACAACACCCCCGGCGCCAACGCACTGACCTCCGCGTCGGCGTACAGCGAGTACGGCGCCCCCGTCGACGGCACCACCCAAACCCGGTACGGCTGGCTTGGCGCTAAGCAACGCCAAACCGAAGCCTTCACCGGGCTGCTGTTGATGGGTGTCCGCCTCTACAACCAGGCCACCGGACGATTCCTCCAGGTCGACCCGATCCCTGGAGGGAACTCAGGCCCCTATCTATACCCGACCAATCCCATTTCAGCCCAGGATCTGTCTGGCGAATATTCGCTCGGCGAACTTGGGGCGTGCTATCTCATGGGCTGGGGAGCGTGCATGCTGGCAAAGAAGATCTCAAGTGCTGTTCGCGCCTATGCAGACAAGCACTACAGCGGTCAGAAGCGCGAAGCGGCTAGGCATTTCATCTGGAATCTCGTCCTAATGGGAAACATCGGATTGAACAACACCAAGATTCTCACTCTGGCGCACGAGTCCGGAGACTTCCGTTCGAAGGATTCAAGAAGGGACAGGTACAACAACAAGGTCGCCCAGCGTCTGTACAGGTCGTCCTGGAAGTACAACATCTTGGTGAACGGCGGCCTCGATAACGCAGTGAGGCGAGCGGCGGCGACGTTCAACAGGGCGTGGTGGAACGATCCATCGCAGTTCGCTTGTAGAAACCGTCGAGATAGGATCGTTCGGTGTCAATATGGCATGTGATTGGAAACCCGTCCTATGCTCCATGCCCAGTTCCGCCGAACCGCGTCCTCGAAGAGCCAATGAATGGGATAGGCCTGGGAATGGTTAGGTATCGGGGTTATCGGTTTTGGTCATTCGTCGTGATGGTCCCAATCGCGGTTGCCGCCGTCGCCCTGCTCGCTAGGTGGCTCGTGCTTCCCCCTGGGCCTATGCCGACACGCCCACCGACACCTCCGGGAGTCGTCTCGTCCAAGACGTTCGAGGGATCCGACAATGACGCCGGATGGCTCGGAATCAGGGGCGTCACTTTCGTCAGCGGTTCCTCGCCGGGGGAGATCGCGCATTGGTACGCGCATCAATATCCCGAA
>CAZSUN010000334.1:0-1727 GCA_964610045.1 uncultured Sphaerobacteraceae bacterium | reverse complement strand
CGATTCGCGAAGAGCTGATCGCGACGGTCGACGAGGTCCTTGCCCGCTGCCGGGAGGACCTCCTGGCGGAACTCCGGCAGCCTGGAGACGGACGGGAAGGCCTGCCGAACTGGAGGTTGGCGGAGGTGGTGCCTGACAACCCGTCGGGCCGAGAGCCCCTGAAGCCGATGCGAGAGGGAGAACCGTGGCCCTCATCGTGAGAGCCGGGAAGCGATCGCGGCTACTTCTATCGCACCCATACCGGGGCCGGGATCGACCTCGTGATCGAACACCCGGATTTCTCGACCTGGGCGATCGAGATCAAGCGCAGCCAGGCAATGAAACCGGAGAAGGGGTTCCATATTGCCCGGCAGGACATCAAGGCAACCCGGTCGTTCGTGGTCCACGGCGGCGATGACCGGTTCTCGCTCGGGGATGGCGTCGAGGCGATCGGCCTGACCGGGATGATGAACGAGCTTCAGCAGATGTGAACGAGAGGTCTGGAGCGTCCAGCCGACGTGTGACCGCGATGACGTTCCGCTCGCCCCACCCGTTGTCCACGTGTCGTCGATCGTTGACAATGGCGGCCGTTGTGCCTCTGGCGTCCAATATGGAAAGGCAATTCGTGAGCGACGACCGTGTGGTGCGTATCCTCGCCGACCTGATTGCGATTCCGAGCGTCAACCCGATCTACGATGCGGCCAGCCCCGGTGAGGGTGCCGTGGCGAACTACGTCGAGGAATGGGCCGTGGCGCTTGGGTTGGAGGCGCGCCGGCAGGAGGTCTTTCCTGGACGGGACAACGTGCGGGTGATCCTGCCAGGTCCCGAAGGGTCACCGCACCTCCTGCTTGAAGCGCACATGGACACGGTCGGGGTGGCCGAAATGGCCGATCCCTTCGCGCCCAGGGTCGTCGACGGAACGGTGACCGGTCGCGGCGCCTGCGATACCAAGGGTTCGCTGGCGGCGATGATGGCGGCGGTCGAATCGCTGGCGTCCGGACGCCAGCACGTCCGCTGCACCGTGGAACTCCTTGCGGCGGTGGATGAGGAAACCAGCGGCAAGGGAGCGCGGGCGCATGTGGCGGCCGGGCATCAGGCCGATGGCGCGATTGTTGGTGAGCCGACAAGCCTGGAGGTCGTCAACCGTCACAATGGTGTTCTGCGGGGCAACATCGAGGTGACTGGCAGGGCAGCCCACACGTCGGTGGCGAGCGAGGGCATCAACGCCATCGATGCCATGGTCGAAGTGATCGTGGCCTTGCGCCAGGTGAACGTAGCGTTGGCACATGCCGATGGCGGACCGGTCGCCAACGGCTCGCTCACGGTGAGCCTGATCCAGGGCGGTACCGGAATCAATATCGTTCCGGAGATGTGCGAGATCCAGTACGACCGGCGAGTGACGCCGGGACGGACCGCCGATGACGCCCTGCGCGAGATCGATGACGCCCTGGAAGCGGTTCGCGCCCTGCGGCCAGACGTGAAGATCGTGCGGCACGAGCCGTGGCTGGTTGGCGATTCGCTCTCGACGGTGGGGAGTCCCGCCATCCTGCGGGTCGCCAGAGAGGCCAGCGCCGCGTTGGGGTTGCCGGTCGAACCGGTCTTCGTTCCCTACGGCTCGGACGCGAGCAGGTTCGCTGCAGCCGGCATACCAACCCTGGTGTTCGGACCGGGTTCGATCGCCCACGCCCACAGCGCGACCGAATTCGTGCCGGTCAGCGATCTCCTGCACGCGGCGGCGTTCTACCGTG
>CAZSUN010000333.1:0-1741 GCA_964610045.1 uncultured Sphaerobacteraceae bacterium | reverse complement strand
CGCCGCCGCCCGCATCACGTTCCAGGCGCCGAGCGTGTTCACCCGGAACGCCTGCACCGGGTCCGGCCGGACCACGGTGCAGTTGATGACCGTGTCCATTCCCTCCATCGCCCGCCGCACCGATGCGTAATCCGCCACATCGAGCGCGACTTCCTCATGCGGCGGGAGCACGGACGCATCGGGCAACGGCGCTCCCGGCGATTGCGGCTCGCCCTGGGCAACCTCCGCCAGGGGTCGCAAGTCCGCCAGGCGCAGGTCCAGGTCGTCGCCCGCCTGCATCGCGGTCGCCACCGCCAACGGCCCCGCCGCTCCCAGAATCGCCACCTTCCACGGCGGTTCAAGACCGGTCACCGGCCCCGGCGTCTTGGGCATCACGGGATTCGCGACGGGCTCGCGTCGCGGACGGTCGTCCAGAAACGCCGGTTCCCAGGCGAGAGCCGGACACCGTTGTGGATACCGCTGGTACCGGCTCCGCTCGTCTCCGCGCACGATATGATGAACCGACCACCGTGGAACGTCTTCGCCCGTCACCGCCGCCACGATCGCGTTGGCCGCATCGTCGACATGGATCCAGGTTGGCTCCGGATCGCCCCGTCGCCAGGCGGCGTCATCCACCACCGTGTCCAACCGCGCGACGACCGCCTCCACCGGAAGGTCCCGCGCCGCCTCCCGTAGCGCGCACTCCGCCAGGTATGGCGCGAGCAACGAGACATCGGTGGATGGGCGGGGCGACCACCGCTCGTCGATTGCCCACCCCTCATCCAGCCGGTCGAACAGCCGCATGGTGGAAAGCAGCACCACCCGCCGGGCCCGCGTGGTGGTGAGCAGGTTCCACACCCCGCGCGTCGCCAGGTCCATACACGTCTCGGGATCGCCGTCGAGCGGCGCCCCCACCAGCACCACGTCGCAATCGGCCTGCCCCCGGCAGGTCTCCAGGTCGCGACTATCCCCATCGAATGGGACAAACGACACACCGCCAGGCGCGATCCCGGCCAGGCGCGCGCTCAGCGCATGGTCCAGCCCACAGGTCAGGACCCAAAGGGACTCAGGCATCGGCCAGCACCTCGGGAACCGGCCGGTTGTGACCCGTGTCCGGCATCGCATCCGGTGCCTGATAGGTCAGGTTGGCGACTTCCGTGGTCTCCACGGGTTTCCCGCCATCGTGCCGGGAATGCATCGCCGCATCCAGCAGGCAGGTCGTCATCAGCGTGCGTTCCACCGGCCAGGGCTCCGCGCGGTTGAGGATCAGCTCTTCGATGGCACGCACCAGGAAGACGAAATGCCGGTACGGAGACGGCTCCAGGTGCATTTCGCAGGCCATGCGGTGGGATAGTCCGCTGGCCGCCACGGCGAACCCTTCCACTCCCTCCTCGCAGAGCACCGCCGCGCCCCGCGTGCCGTCTCGGTAGGTGACGAGGAACACATCCCGCACCGTCTCGCGTGCCGCCGTTTCGTCTTCCGCCGGCAGCCGGAACGCCGCGAGCGCGTCATCGAACAGCGACGCATCCACCCGGCCATCCGCGATCGCCGCCCTCGCGTCCTCACCAGACAGCGCTCGCACCGACACCACCCCGGTCTCGCTCCCGGACCGCCGCTCGGCGATCACCTGCATCGCCTCCAGCACGTGGAACCCGTACGACTCGGTCGGCCCATAGGCGACGGCCACCACCGAATCCAGCGGCTTACCCAGCGGCCAGTCGGCGCCCATCGGAATGCGCCAGGCGCCCGGCACCGACGACCC
>CAZSUN010000332.1:0-1748 GCA_964610045.1 uncultured Sphaerobacteraceae bacterium | reverse complement strand
CATCCCGGCCTGATGCCAAGCCAATCCAGCCACAACGACCCCTCGTAGCCGAGGGCTTTGATACCGAATCCGTGTGTTCTGTAAGGGAACGTTCTGGTAGTGGCGGAGACAAGTGTACGGACCGGACACATGGGTAACACCTCGACACAGACATGGGTAACACATCTCCATCAGCTCGGATCGATCGTGCGCAGGTCCACCTCCTTGATCGTCTCGGCATAAAACTGGATGCGGATGATGCCGTCAACGTCCGTCGGATAGACCCCAACCCGCATCCGGCCATAGCCTTCGCCCAGCCGGATCATCCGGCCGTCGTGTTTGATCGTGCCCCCCTTCGCCACCACCCGCACCGTGGCATCGTCCGCGTACTCCGGGTCGGGAATCGTGTCCGGAAACGGCCGGGGACTCATCGTGTAGACCCTCCCCGGTGGCTGGTGGTCCACCACCGACTCGTGGGGTCGCCGGTGGTTGTAGATCTGACGGAACGCATCGAGCCCCCGCTGGGCGTCGGGCAGGTTGATGTAGGGTGTCCCCGCGAAGACATCGGCCTTGAGCGTGCGGTGGAACCGTTCGACCTTGCCCTGGGTCTGGGGATGGTAGGGACGGCAGTGGATCGGGGTGATCCCCAACTGCATGAACCAGATATCCAGCCGGGTCCGGGCGTGCGGCTCGGAGGTCCCCCAAGGCGTGCCGTTGTCGCACAGGATCTCCCAGGGCAGGCCATGCATGCGGAAACAGGCCGCCAGGACGGGCTGGATCGTCTCCCGGTCCAGGCGCTCGGTGGCGTGCAGCAGGAGCAGGTAGCGGCTGTGGTCATCGATCACCGAGAGCGGATGGACCTTTCCGCTCCGCATCATATGCCAGCCCTTGAAGTCGATCTGCCAGAGGTCATTGGGGGCGTCTCGCGCGAAGCGGACATACGCCTGGGGCGTGACCGGTGTGTCCTGAAGGCGGCCCGCCCGGCGCAGGAGCTTGGTGATCGTGCTGGGAGCGGGCACCGGCCGCATGCCGTCCTGCCGGAGGGCATGGTGGAGCTTCGTGCCGCCCCAGGTGGGATGCTCGTCGGCCAGGGCGAGCACCCGCTCCGCCTGGTCCGGTGGCGTCTGGCGGGGCGAGGTGTGCGGGCGCCGGGACTGGTCGGCGAGGGCCTCCGCCCCGCCTTCCCGGTACCGGGCGACCCATTTGTAGGCGGTCTTGCGGGAGACGCCGAACCGTTCGCAGAGCGTGGTCATCGGCGTCTGGCCCGCCAGGTAGAGCAGGATCAGGTCTTCACGTTCAGACACGGTGGTGACATCTTTCCAGGGCATGGCGGTCCTCCACAACGAGCGGGAATCCTTGCCCAAAAGTGTTACCTATGTCCGTGTCAGCGTGTTACCCATGTCTCCGGTCTATACAACAAGCTCCGCCACTACCAGGGTATTCCATCAGCAATCCTCCGGAGTCGGTATGAGTCGATGGCGCGGGCCGACAGACCTTCGCTGACGCTCAGGCCGTCGGCACCTACGAAACCCATGGGATGCAGTGGGCGGACCACTGCCGCCTGCACCCATGAAAGTCAGATAACGTCGGCAGGGCATTTGTTTCGAGATACTCCGCCCACCCACACCACCGTCATCCTGAGCGCAGCGAAGGATCCTCGCGCGAAGCCCAATCCACCAACATGACGGTCGGGTGGAATAGCGTAGTAAGGCGGGAAACCAAAGACTCGCAAGCGGCAAATCCCTTTTTGGAAGGTTCGTGGAAGGTGC
>CAZSUN010000331.1:0-1752 GCA_964610045.1 uncultured Sphaerobacteraceae bacterium | reverse complement strand
TCGCCACCCCGACCGCCGAGGCCAGCCCGGACGTCCCGATGTACCGCGGCAACCCGGCCCGCAGCGGCGCTTTCCCCGGTCCCCCCATCGAGGGTGATCCGGTCGTGCTCTGGCAGGTATCTGTCGGTGGTGCGGTGGTCGGCGTACCGGCCCTGGTCGACGGCGTGCTTTATCTTGGGGCCGGCGCGTTCGGTGTGTTTGCCGTCGATGCCACTACCGGCGCGCAACTCTGGCAGGCCGATCTGGGTTTCCCGACTACGTCATCTCCTGCCGTTGCCAATGGACTTGTCATCACAGGAAGTGACAACGGAGTGCTCCACGCACTCGACGCCGCGAGCGGTGAAGAACGATGGCAGTTCGAAGGAGTCCGGCCCGTCATCAATCCAATCGTACAAGACGGGGTCGTCTACGTTGAGAATCGCGGCGACGATGTCGTTACCGCTCTCGACGTGATGACCGGCACCGTGGTCTGGGAGGCGGACTTGACCGCCCGGTCGGCGCGCTCCCCGGCGCTTGCCGACGGCCGTCTCTACGTCGTCGGTATCGACGGTGTCCTGAACGTGCTCGATGCCGCAAACGGCGTGTCGCTCTGGACCTGGACTTCCGATCTGAGCGGGGTCGACTATGCCACACCGGTCGTGGCGAACGGCCTCGTCTACGTGACATCTGGTCCTGCCGCAGCTCCCGGACCCGGCGGGTTCGTTGCCGCGGTCGACATCGAGACGCAGGAACTCCGCTGGCAGGTCCATGCCGATCTGGGTGCTTACTACTGGATGGTAATGCCGGGTGAGGATCTGACTTGGGCCGTTACGGGGCAGGATGGCGTCGTCCAGGCGCTGGACACGCAAACAGGCGAATTGCACTGGTCATACGTGACGGGTAATCTCGTTGAGTCCGCGCCGGCCGAGGTGGACGGCACACTCTATGTGGCTACCTCGATTGGCGAGCTTGTTGCCCTCGACGCCGAGACCGGCACGCACCTCTGGACCATGCAGGTAGACGCGGGCGTGACAACGGGTCCAGTGATGGCGAATGGCATCGCCTACTTTGGTACCGACCGGGGCACACTCTACGCGATCGGTGGCTCCGAGGCGGTTGCCAGCGGTGCGCTGGTCATGGCAAGCCCAGAGGTGGAGAGCACGGCGACGGCGGTCGCCACTCCGGTGGAGGACAGTAGCGCGACTCCGGTCGTCAGCGTTTTCAATCCGGAGGCGATGTCGGTCGTCTGGCAGACGGGAAGCGTGGCTGGCTACTCAGAGACCTTCTTCGCCGGCGCCGTGGCGTCGCCGCTCAATGGTCGGATCTATGCAGTCGATCTCTATGGGGGAAGGGTCGCCGTCTTCTCTCCGGAGGGCGAGTTCCTGGAACACTGGGGTAGCCCGGGCTCGGAGCTGGGCCAGTTCCTGTTCTCCAACGACTGGGCGACGATGGGAAAGGTGGACTTCGATGCGGAGGGGAACATCTACATCTCCGACTCGCTGAACCACCGGATCCAGAAGTTCGCGCCGGATCACACCTTCATCACCTCGTGGGGAGAATACGGAACGGGTGAGGGGCAGTTCGATGTCCCGACCGCCACGGTGGATCGCGTCAATGACCTCGTCTACGTGACGGATGCCAACAACCATCGGGTACAAGTCTTCGATCTGGATGGCAACCTCATTGAGGTCTGGGGCGAGTACGGCACCGCTCCTGGGCAACTCAACAAGCCGAGTCTGATTGCGATCGCGCCCGACGGCACGCTCTACTTCG
>CAZSUN010000330.1:0-1803 GCA_964610045.1 uncultured Sphaerobacteraceae bacterium | reverse complement strand
CCACATGCCCGGATCGGCTTCCTCCGGCAGGGATTCGCCGACACGCCTCATGGCACGCTCGCCGACCTCCTCGATGGACCAACCAACGGCCTGCTGACGGCCCAGCAAGCGCTCGATGACGCCGTCGCCGCCTGGGCCGACCCGGACCTCGATCCCGGAGCCGTCGCCGAAATGCACGCCGCCGCGACGGACAACTTCGAGGCCGCTGGCGGCTACGCCGCGACCGACGAGCTCGGCGTGTTGCTCGACCGGTTTGGGATCGGAGACGTTTCGTGGACCACGCCGCTGAGCCAGCTCTCCGGCGGCCAGAAGACGCGCGCGGGGCTCGCCGGGCTACTTGCCTCCCAGCCCGACCTGCTGCTGCTCGACGAACCGACCAACCATCTCGACATCGACGCCCTCGACTGGCTTCAGGGTTTCCTGCTTGGCTATCCCGGCGCCGTCCTCATGGTGTCGCATGACCGTGCCTTCCTCGACGCCATCGTGACCCGGATTCTCGAACTCGACCCCGATACGCGGGCCGTCACCTCCTGGGTAGGCACGTATTCGGACTACGTGGCCGCCCGCGCCCACCAGGAGGAGGAACAGGCCGCCGCCTACACCCGGCAGCAGAAGGACATCGCCCGCATCACAGAGGACATCCGCGGCGCGGAGCACCACGCCCGCACGATCGAGGCCAACACCATTGACTACGCCATTCGCGCCAAGGCGGCGAAGATCGCCCGGCCCGCCGTGGTCCGCAAGCGCAAACTCGAACGCCTGCTCGAATCGACCGACTACATCGAGAAACCGCAGCTGAAGTGGGGGCTCGATGTCGAATTCGCCGCCCCCCAGGGCGGCGCGCGCGATGTGGCGATCGTCGAGCACGCCACGGTTGGCTACCCCGGAAAGCCGATCCTCGAGGATGTATCGCTCCATCTCCGCTTCGGGGAACGCCTGGCCCTGCTCGGCCCGAACGGCGGCGGCAAGTCCACCCTCATCCGCTCGATTACCGGCGATCTTCCGACCCTTGCCGGCTCCATCCGGCTCGGACCCGGCGTCCAGCCCGGCTACTTCGCGCAGGAACAGGACACCATCGATCCCACGCTGACCGTGATGGAGCAGGCGCGGAAGGAAGGCGGCGGCAGCGAGAGCGACCTGCGAACCTTCCTCCACAAGTTCCTGTTTGGCGGCGACATGGTCCACCGCCAGATATCGTCGCTCTCCTACGGAGAACGCGCCCGCCTCATGCTGGCGATTCTCGTCCTGCGCGGAACCAACCTGCTGCTGCTCGACGAGCCGCTCAACCATCTCGACATCGACGCCCGGGAGGAGTTCGAACGCGCCCTGCTCCAGTTCACCGGCGCCGTGATCGTGGTCCTCCACGACCGCTACGCCATCGACCGGCTCGCCACCCGCGCGATTGAGGTCCGCGAGGGCCGCGTCATCGAGGTCGATCTTGCCCTCGTGACCGGCCAGGTACGGGCCATCTCATGACATACGGCCATTCCACGGCAGTGATCGCCAGGGGATTGCTGGCCCTCATGAACCGGTGGGCTATCTCCGATCCGGCGCGGACAGTGCATCCAGATTACACTTCCGCATCATCACCACGCACGTCCAGATTCAGCCAGAAGGAGCGGGACTTGCCAGGCTCGAGCGTCAGGACCGTCCCGAAATCGTACGGGCCGCCATCGCCGGTCGTCGGCATTCCGCTGTTCGGTTCCAGGCCAATCGTGTACACCCGGCCAAACCAGGGATACCCACCCCGGTTCCCGAACTCCTGCCAGTACCACAGCACCGGCATCGTGGTCTCGTCCCAAC
>CAZSUN010000329.1:0-1817 GCA_964610045.1 uncultured Sphaerobacteraceae bacterium | reverse complement strand
TGCACGAGTTGTACACCCACGTCGACGCGCTTTCCGGAGACGGGATCGAAGTCGCGACGATTGGCCAGTTGACCTTCCAGGAGCGGTTCAGCGTCATCGCCGAGGAGGACTTGATCAAGGGCGAGTCGATCGGCGTGCCGATGGCGATGCTGGTGCTGGTCGCGGTGTTCGGGGCGCTGATCGCGCCGCTCCTGCCCCTGGCGCTGGCGGTGGCCTCGATCGTGGCTGCGCTGGGGATGGTGGCGATAGCCGGTTTCTTCGGTGACCAGCAACTATTCATCCAGAACATGATCACGATGCTCGGGCTGGCGGTTGGGATCGACTACGCGTTGTTCATCGTCGAGCGATTCCGCGAGGAACGGCGGCACGGCCAGCCAGTTCAGTCCGCGATCGAGCGGGCTGGTGCAACTGCCTCCAAGGCGGTGGTGTTCTCCGGCGGAACGGTGGTCCTTTCGCTCGCGGGCGTGATGCTGATTCCGACGAACATCTTCCGCTCGCTGGGACTGGGGGCGATCCTGGTGGTCGTGGCGTCGGTGGCGGCGAGCCTGACCCTGCTGCCGGCGATGCTGAGCCTGCTGGGCGACAGGATCAACTGGCCCCGCAAGGCGGCGGTTGACGAGCGTCCCAAGAGCATCGAGGAACTGGAAGAAGAGGCTCACGAGGGGTTCTGGGGCAGGATCACGACGGTGGTGATGGCGCGGCCAGTGGTGTCGGTGGTGCTGGCGGCGGGGTTGCTGATCGCGGCGGCGATCCCGGCGTTCGACATGCACACCGGTGTCGATTCGATCGGGTCGCTGCCGCCGGGGCACGCCCGCGATGGATATGACCGGCTCATCCAGAATTTTCCGGCCGGGGTGACCGGTCCCGTGCAGTTCGTGATCGGTGGCGAGCGGTCCGCCATTGAGCCTGTGATCGAGTCGTTGAACGCGGAGATCGTCGCCTCCGGGATGTTCGAGGGAGAGATCACGGAACCGAACTGGAGCGAGGATGAGCAAACGGTCGAGTTCAAGGCGACGATGCTGGTGGACCCGACGGTGGACGAGGCGTTCGATGTAATCCACGCCCTCCGGGACGAGATGATACCGGTCGCGCTGGGCGATAGCGGCGCGGTTCAAGTGTGGGTGACCGGCACCACGGCGACCAATCTCGACTTCATCGAGGTGGTGAACGACTACACGCCGCTGGTGTTCGTGTTCGTGTTGTCACTCAGTTTCATCCTGCTCACGCTAGCGTTCCGCTCGATCGTGGTGCCGTTCAAGGCGATCGTGATGAACCTGCTGTCGGTGGGGGCAACCTGGGGCATCCTGGTGCTGGTGTTCCAGAAGGGGTACATGGCCGATTTCTTCGGCTTCCAGCAGACGCCGATCATCCAGACCTGGATTCCGATCCTGCTGTTCGCGGTGCTGTTCGGCCTGAGCATGGACTACCACGTCTTCCTGCTCAGCCGAATTCGCGAGCACTTCGACCGGACCCACCGGAACCGGGCATCGGTGGCGGTGGGCCTGCACGCCACGGCGAGGATCATCACCGGCGCTGCCCTGATCATGGTGGTGGTGTTTGGTGGGTTCGCCTCGGGATCGCTGGTGGCGCTCCAGCAGCTTGGGTTCGGGCTTGCGGTTGCTGTGTTCCTGGACGCGACGATCGTGCGGTCGGTGCTGGTGCCGGCCAGCATGGCATTGCTGGGGAACGTGAACTGGTACCTGCCGGCCTGGCTTCACTGGCTGCCTGACCTCCGGGTGGAAGGACATGTTCCGGAAGTGGTGCATGTCTCGAGGGCAGGCCAGGCCGAGACGACGGTTCCGGCCGATTCGGTGTAG
>CAZSUN010000328.1:0-1818 GCA_964610045.1 uncultured Sphaerobacteraceae bacterium | reverse complement strand
ACCTGCCCGGAGCACACCGAACCGGAATTTCCACCACCTTCACGACGCCACCGGATCTGGTCCCCGATCTGACTCATGCCTTCGCACAGTACGAGATGATCGAACCGTGGCTCCGCACTGATACGCCCGCGCCGGACAAGGAACGGCGCCAATCGCCCGAGGATCGGGAGAAGCTGAACGGCTATTACGAGTGCATTCTCTGCTTCTGCTGCACCTCGGGATGTCCGAGTCACTGGTGGAACGGCGACCGCTTCCTCGGCCCGGCCGCGCTTCTCCAGGCCTGGCGGTGGCTCGATGACAGCCGCGACGAGGCGACCGGCGAAAGGCTCGACAAGCTCGAGGACCCGTTCCGGCTCTATCGGTGCCATACCATCCTGAATTGCACGCGGACCTGCCCGAAGGGGCTCAATCCCGGAAAGGCGATCGCCGAGATCAAGAAGATGATCGCCGAACGGCAAAGCTGAGGGCGAGGGCATGGCACGCGTATCGAAGGAAGGCACCCGGCCGCTTTCACCGAACATGCAGGTGTACCGCCCCCAGCTGACCTCTGTCCTGTCGATCGCGAACCGGACAACCGGCGTCGTGCTCAGCATCGGTGCCGTTGTTCTGGTTATCTGGCTGGTGGCGGCGGCAAGCGGGCCGGAATCCTATTACTGGTTCCAGCGCCTCGTCGGATCATGGCCGGGCCAGATCCTGCTGCTCGGTGGCATGTTCGCCTTCTACCTCCATTTCTTCGGCGGCATCCGCCATCTGGTCTGGGACACCGTGCGCGGTTTCGAGCTGCGCCAGATATATGTCTCCGGGTGGCTCGTGGTCCTCGCCAGCGTCGTGCTGACGCTGGCGACCTGGATCCTGATCCAGGTCATCACGAGGTGAGCTGATGGACCGGTACCGCTTTCGTACTCCGATCGCTCGCGCCAGAGGCCTCGGATCCGCCAAGGCGGGATTCGGACACTGGTGGATCGAGCGGGTCACGGCGGTCGCACTCGTGCCTCTGACGGTCTGGTTCGTTGCTTCTGCGATCGCATATGGAGGGGCAGACTACGAGGCGTTCGTGGCTTGGCTAAGCTCCCCGATCACCGTGGTGCTGATGACGCTGCTTCTTGTCGCGCTGTTCTGGCACACGACCTTGGGTCTGCAGGTGATCGTTGAAGACTACGTTCATTCCGGCGCGAAGGTCTGGGCGCTCCTGGCCGTGCGCTTTGTCTGCTTCGCGCTGGCGACGACGGGAATTCTGGCCACACTGCGGGTTGCCCTCGTTGCGTGGGTGGCCATCTGACATCAAGCCAGCTGATGAGCCGATCGCCGAGGGAATGATGGGGGCCCGATAAGACGATGAAAGTGAACAGAGTTTTGCCAGTCGCGCAGAAGCGGCTGATCACGGTGAAATCCGATGCTTTGCTAATCGATGCCGCAAGATTGCTGGCCAGCCCGCAACGGAATCTGGTCATCGTCTGTGACGGTGGAAGAATGGCCGGCGTGGTCACCAAGACGGACGTGGTCAGCCGCATTAGCCACTGCACGGGATGTAGCTGCACGATGCCGGTCACTCAGGCCATGACGAAGGACGTCAAGTTCTGCCGCCCGGAGGACCAGCTGAACGATGCCTGGACGATCATCAAGCAACACGGTCTGACAAACATCCCGATCGTGGATCAGGACTCGAAACCCGTTGGCGTACTCAACGCCAAGGATGCACTACGTACCCTCTTGGAAGATGTTCAATATGAGGAGCAGCTGCTGTACGATTACGTGATGGGTGTAGGATACCGCTGAGCGTGGCAGGATCAGGTCGATAAGCGATTTTGGATCTGAGGC
>CAZSUN010000327.1:0-1827 GCA_964610045.1 uncultured Sphaerobacteraceae bacterium | reverse complement strand
ACGCAATGACCTGAGTATGGATGAGCTACTTCTGGAGCGCAACTGGCGATACCGGTAGTCGCTTCCCGGCGGGAAGTATTACCGCGATGCGTGCGAGAGCGGGTGGCTTCGCTTCGCCCGCCACGGGCTTCCGCGCGGGCATGGTCCGGCCCAAGATGAACGAGGTCCACCCACGTATTTGATGGCATCGTGTATTCTCCGGGGTCGAGATGGCAAGCGACCGCCGCCCATCACCCCCGGAACATGCCGCGCGGGATGCGCTCGATCCCGTAGCCGAGGCCCGGGCCGGTCAGGTTCGCCGCGCCGACCATGCCCTGGTGGGCGGTGAACACCTCCGGGAAGACGCTCGCTTCCGCCGCCGAGGTTTCCGGGTAGTACTGCCGGGCGTTCGTCTCGATCGGGCGCGTGACTGGCAATCGCGCGGCCAGCCCCACCGAGTGCAGCAGCGCGATGCCGGGGTTCGTCAGGTCCTGCACCGACACATGAAGCCCCTCTTCCTGGGCACGGGCCAGCGCCAGCAACATCAGGCTCTGGGTCTTGCACGTCTTGAGCGCGATTCCGTTCCAGCCCAGTTCCCGCGCCCGGGCGATCGTGTCGAGGCTGGTGAGCCCCTCGTCGAGCACCACCGGCTTTCGCGCCGAGACGTCCGCCAGCGATGGCGCGCCCGGACCGAGGTGGCGCGGCAGCGGTTGTTCCAGCGCGTCGAGCGCCTTCCACACCCCGGCGTCGCTCGCCTCGATCCCGTCCAGCAGGGCCTGGATGTACTCCACCGAGGGCGCCTGCTCGTTGAGGTCGGCGAAGATATGCACCCGTCCATCCGGCCGCGCCGACCGGGCGACCTGGTGGACCGACGTCACGCGGCTGATATCCCAATCGAGGTCCTGGCCCTTGAGCTTAACCTTGAACGACCACACACCGTCGTTCCGGATCCACTCCTCCAGCGGCGGGATCACGCCCTCCTTCGCATCGCCCGCGGTGAGGGGATCGGCCGCGCCGACCGTGTGCGAAATCGGAACATGGGCGACCGGCTCGCGCCGCGGGTAATCCCCTGGATATCTCCCGGCGAGGTCCGGCCCGAGCACCCGCGAGAGGTCCCAGCCGAGGTCGTCCTCGCCCAGCAGGTCATAGCTGCTGGCGCCATGCAGCTTGCCGTAGGCATCGTGGAGCGCCGCGTCAATCGGTGAGTACGCCACCAGATTGAACAGGTCGGGCACTGACTCCGTCACATCCAGTTCGTCCGCGACGTTGGCGGCAATGCTCCCAAGCTCCTGTTGCATCGACAGGAAGTGGTCGAGCGGATGGCCCCACTCGCCGGCGCCAGCGAGGCGCACGCCATACCCGGCCAACAGTCTCTTCATCAGCCGGTTCCGGGTCTCGCCGTCCGGTCCCGGGCCGGGGAAGGCCCACGGATGCGAAAGGAAGATCGCGCCCCATCCATCGGCTGTCCTGCCCTGGCGATCCTCGATCCGTACCCGCGCGTGGGCGAGCGTCAAGTCGCCAGCGGTCGCGCCGCCGAAGGCGAACGTCCCGGCCGGACGCTCGACGCTGAAGATCGGTTCGACCTCGACAACGCGAACGTTGCGCGAACTGGTTTCGGACGCCATGGAGACAAGTGCCTTTCAATAAAGTACACCCTGGCCGGAGCCAGGGTGCTTTCGGGACAGGATTTCGGGCCAGATTACGCCAGGACCGCGTAGCGCTCCAGCGTGACTTCGTGCGCGAGGGGCCGCCCGGCGAAGGCGTTCTCCAGGTCGCGAACCGCGCATTCGCCCTGCCGGATGCGGGTCTGCATCGTCGCCCCGGCGATGTGCGGCGTCAACAGCACGT
>CAZSUN010000326.1:0-1834 GCA_964610045.1 uncultured Sphaerobacteraceae bacterium | reverse complement strand
CGGAACCCGGATGATCTCACCCTTGGTGGCGGTAAACGTCGTCTGACCCGGGATGACGACTTGAACCGCCCCTTCCCAGACGATGATTGCGGTTTGGTGATCCGCCACCCGCCTCGTCCTCATCGCATCACCTGGCTTCAAACCCACCCACGAAGCTTTCAGGCTGGAATCATTGACGACCTGGTGGCGCCAGCTTACCGCGGGGTCTTTATCGGCGAGTACCTCGCTCAGCTTCGTCCACGGCTTGTGCGGGTTCACGTACGGCGGCAGCTCTATCGACTCTGGCGTCCAGGCCTTGGCCTGTGCAAGAGCCTGCGTGACCCCCACCGTGCCGATCGCTATCGCACCCAGGATAGCCAATCCACCTTTCCATAGATTTCTCACGTTCTCCTCCTGACTTTTCAAATCAACGCATCTTTATTCAGCGGATTGAGCCAATCACTGGTTGTGCGGCACGCTCACCGTGGCGCTCACCTGGGAGCTGTTGCCCGCCTGGTCCGTCAGCGTGTAGGTCACGGTGTACACCCTGCCGCCGATGCTGGCGCAGCGCTCGGCGCGTAGCTGAATGCTCCCGCTGCTCACAACCCAGTCGTTGGGGACGTCGTCTGCATCACAGCCGGACTGCGGCTGGTTGCTCGTCACCACCGGGCCGCTCACGCTTACCGCGCTCAAGTTGTCCGCGTGCGACAGCGTCGGCGTGATCGTCACCAGCTTGTGATTGGGCGGCCACAGCGTGCCCTTCGACAGCGTCAGGCTGCCCGTCGGTGGCGTGTTGTCGATCATGACCGTAAGCGTCTTGACCGCCTCGACATTGCCCGCCTCGTCGACCGAGCGGTACTCCAGCACGTGCTCGCCGTCGCCGCTGATCGGGAAAGGGCCCGCATACGGGGTCGGGGCCGCGGCACCATCGAGCCAGTACTCGGAATGATCCATGCCATCCTCGGTGCTGTTCGCATCGGGGTAGGAGGTCAGTGTCACCGTCGGATTGCGGTACCAGCCGTTCACTGCCGCGGGCGAGATCGTCGGCGTGGTCGTCGGCGGCGTGTTTACGATCGTGAATGCGAACTGGTTGTCGCTGGCGGTGTTGTTGGGCCGTGGGAGGTGATGATCACCGTAGCGATAGCCGTTGATGGCAATTCGCGTCCCGAAGTTGGTCCCATAGGTCCCCATCCTGTGCCAGCGCATCGGCGGGTTGTAGATGATATCGCCCGCTTCTGCGAACGAGTATGGGGAGCCTTCCTTCAAGAAGCCGACCGTACCTTCGATGACGAACCAGAATTCCTCACCATAGACGTGAAAATGTCCAATATCTGGGTTCGTGGGAGCGTTTGCCTGACCCCTTTCGCGGATGGCGTTCATGAAAAAGCGGTCATCCCTGACGAATTCGCCGGATGAGGGGCTGTCCAGGTAGTGGCGGAAAAAACTAAAGTTCGCGTTCTGGGCGGGCAATCGCGTAAAGGTATCGGGGGCACCAATTTCACTCAGGGTCCACTGCTGGCCCGACGGTGGCGCTGGCAAGGTTGCCGCGGTTTCCGGGTAAATCAGGGTGGGGAAATCTTCCATTTCCTTGGGGAAGACCTCGAAGTGCAGCGACGGCGTCTCGCCCACGTTCTTCAACTGGTACTCCAGGCGGGCCGGAACCTGGATCATGGTCCCCTTCTTGGCCATGAGCGTCGGCTGACCCTGGACGGTGACTTCAACCTGTCCCTCCCAGACGATGAAGCCAATGCGGTGATCCGACGACATCCTCTTCTTCGTCGAATCGCCTACCTTCAAACCCACATAGTAGGCTCTCAGGTTCTGGCCTTCGACGACCTTCTGGCGCCAGCTTACC
>CAZSUN010000325.1:0-1852 GCA_964610045.1 uncultured Sphaerobacteraceae bacterium | reverse complement strand
TCCGCCAGGGCTGGATCCAGCAACTCACCGCCACCCTCATGCACAAGTTCGATGTCCGCGCGCCATCGCCGACTACCCCCGCAAGCGCCCTCTCCGGAGGCAACCAGCAAAAACTCATCATCGCCCGCGAACTCCAGCGAGATCCCGATATCGTCCTCGCCATCCAGCCAACCCGCGGCCTCGACGTGGGGGCCATCGAATTCGTCCACCGCAGCCTGGTGGAAGCCCGCGACGCCGGAAAGTCAGTCCTGTTGCTCTCATTCGACCTGGACGAAATCCTCGACCTGAGCGACCGGATCGTCGTACTCACCGAAGGGAAGATCGTCGGCGACATGCCAGGCAGCGAAGCCGACCGAAGTCAACTCGGGCTGCTCATGGGTGGCCGCGCCGCGGAAACCGCGCAGGCGGCGGACTGATGAATCGACCTCACCCCCCGCTCGAAGAGACCCTGCCATGAGCATCCGTCCCGGAAGCGCCGTCGTAAACGCGCTCGGCTCGATCCTCGCGGTCATCGTCGCGCTGCTGATCGGCGCCATCGTAATCGTCCTCTCGGGTCACAATCCCTGGGACGCATACGCCGCCCTCGTCGAGGGCGCGCTCGGTAGCCGTCGCGGCAGGGCCGAAACGCTGGTCTATTCCGCGCCGCTCCTGCTTGGCGGACTCGCCTTCGCGGTAGCCGCTCGCGCCGGGCTGTTCAACATTGGTATCGAAGGTCAGCTCGTCATGGGCGGCTTCGCCGCCGCGCTCATTGGCGCGTCGGACTGGGGGCTCTCCCAGCCAGCACACATTACCCTCGCGCTCATTGCCGCCATCATCGCCGGAGGCATCTGGGGAGCGATCCCGGGCGCGCTGAGAGCGTTCACCGGCGCCCACGAAGTGATCACCACGATCATGCTCAACTACCTCGCATTCCGGCTCATAACCTACCTCGTCCAGAAACGATCCGACTTCCTGCCCGTCGACCCGCAGGTCCAGGGAACCGAACGCGTCCTCGATAGCGCCCGCCTGCCAATCCTGCTCGATCGCACCCGGCTCCACGGCGGCGTCCTCATCGCCCTCATCGCCGCGCTGCTGATCTGGTTCGTCCTCTTCAAAACCACCTTCGGCTACAAGATACGAACGGTCGGCCTCTCCGAGGGCGCCTCGCGATACGGCGGCATCCACTGGGGCCTCACCGTCACGCTCGCCATGGGCGTCGCGGGAGCGCTGGCCGGCCTCGCGGGCGCGGGCGAATCGCTCGGTCTTCACGGCCGCCACAGCGCGACTCCGCCTGGTCTCGGATTCACCGCCATCGCCGTTGGCCTCGTCGGCCGCAACCATCCCATCGGCGTCATCTTTTCCGCCCTGCTCTTTGGCCTCCTCAGCGCCGGCGCGCCGTCGATGCAGGCCAGTGCCGGCGTCAGCCGAGAAATCGTCCTCGTCCTCCAGGGCCTTGTCATCCTCGCCGTCGCCGCCTTCGAGGCCATGAACCGCCTTCCATGGTTCCGCAAACTCACGAACCCGCCCGCCCCGTCCGGAGGGGATCGCGCCAGCGCCGTCGGCATGGCCCCCGAAATCGAATCTCGTCCCGCGCCGCCGGCACTCTGAGGGAAGGCTGAAATGGGAGACTTCTTCACCATCGCACTGTTCACCGCCACGCTCCGGATGGCGACCCCGCTCGTCTTCGCCGCCATGGGTGGTCTCCTTTCCGAACGCTCCGGCGTCATGAACATTGCCCTGGAGGGCATGATGCTCATCGGCGCGTTCTTTTCGGTCGCTGGAACGTACTGGACGGGTTCGCCATGGCTCGGCGTGCTAATCGGCATGGCCTGCGCCGCCGTCGCCGGTCTCGTTCATGCCTTTTGGTGCATCA
>CAZSUN010000324.1:0-1858 GCA_964610045.1 uncultured Sphaerobacteraceae bacterium | reverse complement strand
CTGGTGCTGGGGGTGCGAACCAACCGGTCGTATACCTTCTCCGGTCTGTTCGACCGGCTCCACCATCGCGCCCAGGGGTTTGCTGGTGGAGGGGATGGAGCGGCCGGCCGCATCTCCCTGTCGACGGGTGAGGTCATTCAGGGCAAGGGAAGTCTGGAACTCGATCCCGAGACGATGATCACGCTCGAGTTGCCGGGGGGTGGCGGTTTTGGTCCGGTCGAGAACCGGGACCCGGGATCGATCGAGCGGGACGTGTTGTCGGGGATTGTGTCGCTGGAGGAAGCGCGTCGCGATTATGGGTGGACCGGTCTTGGTGGCGGGTGACGCCGGCACAGGGCCGGGATCTACGCCTGTGAGAGACGCCGGCACAGGGCCGGGTTCTAGGTTCGCAGGTGGAGCGGTGACGATTGTCGAGGTCGGACCACGGGACGGACTCCAAAATCATCCGCAGTCGTTCAGCGTGGAAACCAAGGTTGGGTTCATCGAGGCGCTGGCGGCAACCGGATTGCGCTGCATCGAGACCACAGCATTCGTGAATCCCAAGGCTGTGCCGAAGATGGCCGATGCCCGCGAGGTGATGAAGCTCCTGGACCGGGCGGATGGCGTTCGGTATATGGCGCTCGTTCCCAACGTGCGCGGTCTGGAGGGCGCGATCGCGGCATCGGTCGACTCCATTGGCCTGTTCGCCGCCGCGACCGAAGAATTCAGCAAGGCGAACCTGAACGCGTCGATCGAGGAGACCTTCGTCCGGTTTAGAGAGGTTGTGGACCGGGCTCGCGGTGAAGGAATGTGGGTGCGCGCGTATGTGTCCGTGGCGTTTCACTGTCCCTTCAGTGGTGTTGTCGCGCCAGACCAGGTATTGCCGGTGCTCGAACGTCTGGTGGAACTGGGATGCGATGAGCTCGTGCTGGCCGACACGACGGGTCAGGCGACGCCGGAGATGGTGGCGACGCTCGTCGAGCGGTCGGCAGGTGTCGCGCCGCTCGAACGGCTGGCGTTGCACCTTCATGACACGCGCGGGCTCGCGTTGGAGAACATCAGCGCCGGTTATGACGCCGGTGTGCGCATCTTCGATGGATCGGCCGGCGGCATCGGCGGTTGCCCGTTTTCGCCGGGGGCGCCGGGGAATGTCGCGACGGAGCAGGTCGTTGCCCACTTCGATCGCCTCGGTATCGAGACGGGCGTCGATGCTGCACTCGTCCGTAACGCGTATGACACGTGGATTGCTGGCGCTGGGTCACTGAATCGAATCGGGAGCTAATGAGATGAACGAGCAGTCACTGGCGTTCCTGCGGGAGCTTTTGGACAACCCAGGACCGTCCGGGTTCGAGGAACGTCCTGCTGGCATCTGGAGGGCGTGGGCGCAGGAGTTTGCCGGTGAGGTGACGCACGATGTGCTCGGAAATTCCTATGCCCGGCTGCCACATCCCGGCAAACCGGTCGTCCTGATCGAGGGGCATATCGACGAGATCGGCTTAATGCTCACCCACGTCGATGACGAGGGCTTTTGCTGGTTTGGCGAGATCGGCGGCTGGGACGTGCCGATCCTGCTGGGCCAGCGCGTGCTAATCATGGGTGCGGAGGGCGATGTTTCGGGTGTGATCGGCCGAAAAGCGGCTCACCTGATCGAGGAGGACGAGGAGAAGCAAGCGCCAAAGTTGCGGGAGCTGTGGATCGACATCGGGGCGGTGGATCGCGAGGACGCGCTGAAGCGGGTGAATGTTGGCGATCCGGTTGTCGTCGATGCCGGATTCCGACAACTGACCGACGACCGGATTGTGTCGCGGAGTCTCGACAACCGGGTCGGCGCGTTTGTGGCGATCGAAGCGTTGCGCCAGCTGTCGGAAACGGGATGCGA
>CAZSUN010000323.1:0-1876 GCA_964610045.1 uncultured Sphaerobacteraceae bacterium | reverse complement strand
CGACTTCTTCCTTGCTACGCCCCTTTCGCTCCGCCTTTGCGACATACTCGGGATACACCCTCGAAAAACTCATCGTGTAAATCCGGTGCTTCTTCTTAACGGTTTCCATGGCTATCCACCTCCTGTACGGACACTCACATCAAGTTTACACTCCCGCCGGGCATTCAGGAATCAGGTTATCGGCCGCGAACCTCCGCCTGGACAGGCCAACTCGCCATCCGGCCGCCCCACCATGCTCCCGAACAACACGACATCTATTCGCAGGGGAGGGCTTACGATCTGCCATGGACAAACAACCCACTATCGAACCCCGATCGTGTATGCCCTTCCAAGCTCCCAAACCCCAATCTCCCGCCGCGTGGCGGGTTTTTGCCATCTCGATGCGTTCACTGGGTATGCACACCGCACGTACCCACCATCGCTCACCCAGCGAAGGGGCTCACCACCATGCCTCGAACACGACACCATCAAGAAATACATCCGCGGTAAATACCCCGGATCCCGCGTTAATTCGCCAGCCAAAACCCCCGCCATTCCGGGCCAAATCACCTCCACACCCGAATTAGCGAATTTCCGAATTATCGCGGACGAAGAACACATCACTCCCGGAACCAGCGCCAAACCCCTTCCCTCGCGTCCGAAATCACGGCACACTCGTCGAGCCAACCACCAGTCACCAGCGCGCCACCAAAGGAAATGTGCATGAAGATCACCGCACTCGAAGTCATCCGCGCCGGAGTCAACCATCGCGGCGACTGGCTCTTCGTCAGGCTCATCACCGACACCGGTCTCACCGGCATCGGCGAAGCCTCCCACGGTGGCGGAGCGGGCCGCGACGATATCGTCACCGCCATCCTGAAGACCCAGTGCGCGCCCGCCCTGGTTGGCCGCGATCCCCGCGCCGTGGTCGCCGCCACCGCCGCCATCCGGCCCTTCGGCACTGGCCGCGCCGGAACCACCGCCGTCTCCGCCTGCGAACAGGCCCTCTGGGACCTCGCCGCCCAGGCCGCCAACCTCCCGCTGCACCAGATGCTTGGCGGCCCCGCCCGCGCCGAAATCCCCCTCTACGCCAACATCAACCGCGCCGTCACCGACCGCTCACCAGAGGGTTTCGCCCAAAAGGCGTCCGCCGTCGTCGCCGAAGGCTTCCGGGCCGTCAAGCTCGCCCCCTTCGACGGCATGAACCAGCTTCGCGTCCACGATCCCGACCAGCGGCAACGCATGAACACCGGCCTGGAATGCATCGCCGCCGTCCGCGACGCCATCGGTCCCGATGTCGAACTCTTCGTCGATTGCCACAGCCACTTCGATGTCTCAACCGCCATCGAGGTCGCCGCCGAACTCCGCCGCCTCGGGATAAGATGGTTCGAGGAACCCCTCCCCAGCGAGGACATCGAGGGGCTCCAGCGCCTCCGCGCCCACGTGCCGGACATGCAGCTCATCGGCGGCGAGGAACTCTTCGGTGTCGAAGCCTTCTGGCCCTATCTCGCCTCCGGCGTCTGGGACCTCATCATGCCGGACATCAAGCACTGCGGCGGCGTCTCAGAATTGCTCGCCATCTCCCGTCTCGCCAGTGCCCGTGGCATCTCCGTCGCCCCGCACAACCCCAGCGGGCCGGTCGCGATGGCGGCCAGCGCCCAGGTCGCGGCCGTCATGCCTGAATTCCGCTTCCTCGAACACGCCTGGGGCGAGGTTCCCTGGCGCGCCGACCTCCTTACCCCCGCCGAACGCATCGAGAACGGCCACTACATCCCGCCGGACGGCCCCGGCCTCGGTGTCTCACTCAACGAAGACGTGCTCGCCCAGCACCAGGAGTTCAGCCCGGCGTTCTGATCGCGCATGCGCCCATCGCGCGGGCTTCCCAATCCGGTATCGT
>CAZSUN010000322.1:0-1892 GCA_964610045.1 uncultured Sphaerobacteraceae bacterium | reverse complement strand
GTGAAAACCGGGCGGCTGCAACGCATCTACCGGGGCGTCTACCGGTTCCGGGACTTCCCCTCAAGTCCCCGAGAGGAGGTTGCCGCCGCCTGGCTCGCGGTTGGCAAGGACATCGCCGTGGTGTCCCACGAGAGCGCGCTCGATGTGCTCGGCCTGAGCGACATCATTCCGCACAAAATCGAGCTGACCATCCCTCGCGACCAGCGGTATCGCAAGCCCCCGGAGGGAATCACCGTCCATACATCCATCCATCCGATTCAAAGAGAAGATATCGTCTACCGCGACGGACTACCGACCACCTCTCCCGCGCGAACGATTGTGGACGTCACCGAAAGCGGTACGTCACTCGAACATGTCGAGGTGGCCGTCGAACAGGCGCTCAACCAAGGCACGACATCCATTCGGCGGTTGCGAGACCACTCTTCAGGCCGGAGCCTGAGAGTCCGCGACGCGATCTCTGATGCGATCGAGCAGGTTGCGTCATGAGATACCAGACGGGCGCCGCCCTTAAGGCAGCGATCGATGCTCGGCTCAAGCGAGTCGCGGCAGAACAGGGCCAGGCGACGCTGGTCAGGGTGCGCAAACACATTGCGTTCGAACGGTTCCTGGCGCGACTGCTCACGAGATCTCCCGAGAGTTGGATGCTCAAGGGAGGGGTGGCAATGGATTACCGGCTCGGCGATCGAGCCCGTGCCACGCAGGATATCGACCTCCTGTATATCCCATCGGACGAGACACCAGACGAGCAGATTGCCGATGTCGAAACGATCGACCTTGATGACTACTTCACCTTCACCACGCAACGAACCGGGAAACTTGACAGGCTGACCGACGGTTCCGCAGTGCGCTATCGGATTGAGGCGAGCCTCAGCGGACGCCGGTTCGAAGCGTTCTCTCTCGATGTCGGATTTGACTTGCCGGACAACCTTCAGGGCGACCTGATTGTCCGGCCTGGCTTCCTCGATTTTGCTGGCGTCACAACGCCCGAGTGCCGCGTCTTGCCGATTGAAGTCCACCTCGCAGAAAAGCTCCATGCCTACGCCCGGTCCTACTCTAGCGACCGTCCAAGCAGCCGGGTGAAGGGCCTCATCGACATGGTGCTCATTGCCCAGTCCATCGAACTGAATGCGCACCGGTGTTATTCGGCCATCCAGTACACCTTCGAGACACGGCAGGTTTACCCCGTTCCCGATCACCTGCTGCCACCTCCTGAAGCCTGGGCTGCGACGTACCCTACCCTCGCGCGGTCGGTTTCGAACGATCCGGACATGGCGGCCGGGCACACGGTCGCGGCGGCACTGTTCGATCCGTTGCTGGCCGGCATCGATGGCAGCGCCACCTGGATTCCCGCCGATCTTGTCTGGCGGGTGCCGCCGGGTAGAATGCCTCCATGCGCCTGATCATCCTCTACGGCCCGCCTGGGGTCGGCAAACTCACTGTCGCTCGTGAACTGGCCGCCCGCACCGGCTACAAGGTGTTCCACAACCATCTCACCAACGACCTGGTGACCTCCCTCTTCGAATTCGGCAGCGAGTCGTGGCTCCGGCTGGTGACCAAATACCGGATCGAGATGCTCGCCGAGGCGGCGCAGGCGGGCCTGCCCGGCGTCATCCACACCCTCGTCTACGGCAAGGGTGCCGACGACGACTTCATGCAGGACTTGATCGACGCGGCCGAACACAACGGCGGCACCGCGAGCCTGGTCCTGCTGACCTGTGATCCGGACGTGCTGATGGAGCGCGTTGCCAGCGACTCGCGCGCGAAATTCGGCAAGCTCCGCGACACCGCGGTCCTCCAGGGCATGCTGCGGCGCCACGCCCTGATGAAGCCGTTCCCTGGCCGCCCGAGTCTCGTGATCGACACCACGCACCTGACATCCGGCGAGGTCGCCG
>CAZSUN010000321.1:0-1926 GCA_964610045.1 uncultured Sphaerobacteraceae bacterium | reverse complement strand
AAACAAGCCCCTGGGGAACTCACCGCCACGCTCGTGACCATCGGCGGTGAACCGGACGACAGCGATCCGGGCAGCGCATGGCAACTGCTGACCGGCGCGGCGGCGCTGCTGGCGGTGGCCGCGCTCGGTGTTTTCGCGCTGTACCGTTCACGACCTCGTGGCGCGCCATGACATCCGCGAGCGAGCTCGATTCCCGGGCCTGGCTGGCATGGGGCTTTGCCGCCATGTTGCCCTTGCTGGTGGGCCGCAATCCCTGGCTGACGCTGGAGGTCCTCATTATCGTGCTGGTGGTGCGCGGAACCTGGCTCGACCGTAACACGGCGCAAGGCAACGCGTGGTTCCTTCGAATCGCGCTGGTGATGGCGGCGATCAGCGTCGTGTTCAACGTGCTGACGGTCCATGCCGGTGACCTGGTGATCGCATCGCTCCCGGATTCGTGGCCAGTGATAGGGGGGGACCTGACATGGAACGCCGTCGCCTATGGTCTGGTCAGCGGCGTGACGTTGTTCGGGCTGGTGCTGACAGGCATCACCGTGGCGGCGCTGATTCGATGGGTTGACCTGTTTCACCTCCTGCCGCCACGGTTGGCTCCGATCGCGGTGACTGGCTCGGTGGCGTGGGCATTCCTGCCGCAGACCGCAATCGCGTGGACCAACATCCGGGAAGCGATGACAATGCGTGGACACAGATTCAAGGGCGCGCGCGATTTCCCGCCAATCCTTGTGCCACTGCTGGCGAGCGGACTCGAACGATCGCTGGCGATGGCCGAGGCGCTTGAAGCGCGAGGGTTTGGCATGCCAGTGGAAAGACAGTCGCGACAACGGAAGGGTGAACCGTTCCACGCTGGTCTGCTCATCATGGGGCTTGTTGGACTGATGGTGTCGGCGTATTGCCTGGCGACCGGACAGGTGGCCGCGGGACTGAGCGCGGGACTGATCGCGTCCGCGGCGATGTTGCTGCTGAGCAGGATTTCGCCGGCCCAGGGACCGCGCACGACCCGGTATCGCGAACTCGTATTGCGGCGGGCTGACTGGCTGACGATTGCCTGCGCTCTTGTCGCGATGGGAGCGGTGGTTGCCTGGACATCGGCGCGGCCAGCATCGCTCCAGTTCGACACGTATCCAACGATGCGGATTCCCACCGTCGAACCGTTGCTGATGGCGGCGCTGGCGCTGCTGCTCCTGCCCGCGTTCCTCCACGCTCCGGAATCGACGACACCATGACCGAAACACTGCGGCCGATGGCTGAGATGATCGATGTGGCATATCGCTACCCTGGCCGGGAATCCTCCGCGCTGCTCGACGGGCAGTGGACAATCGAGGCGGGGTCGTTCGTGCTGGTCGTGGGCCGTTCAGGCAGCGGCAAGTCGACGTTGCTACGCTGCCTGAACGGATTGACGCCGCATTTCTCCGGGGGAGCATTTGGGGGGGTGGTCCGGGTCAACGGCCGGGACACGCGCACGGCCGGACCGAGAGACCTGAGCCCGGATGTGGGATTCGTGTTCCAGGACCCGGAATCCCAGATGGTCACGGACAGGGTGGACGGCGAGATCGCGTTCGGCCTGGAACAGCATGGCGTCGACCGGATCACGATGCGGAAACGGGTCGAGGAAGCGTTGGACTATTTGGGAATCGAACCGCTCCGGCACAGGCGCCCACAGGAACTCTCCGGCGGGGAGCGGCAGCGGGTGGCGATCGCGGCGGCGCTGGCCAATCAGCCGAAACTGATTGTGCTGGATGAACCGACGAGCCAGCTCGATCCGTGGAGCGCGGAAGACGTGCTGACGGTTCTCACCCGCCTCAACGACGACTTTGGGCTGACGGTGGTGATCGCGGAACACCGGCTGGAGCGGTTGATGAGCCGGGCGGACGTGGTTCGGTATATGGAAGGCGGCCGCACTCCACCGATCTCGGCTCCACCGCGTGA
>CAZSUN010000320.1:0-1931 GCA_964610045.1 uncultured Sphaerobacteraceae bacterium | reverse complement strand
CGGTTGCGTCGTTCACGGCGTAGCCGCCCTCCGTCACCGTCAGTGAAACGATGCGAATGGCGGGATCGACGAGCCGGGCGATCACGGCGTCCGCATCGTCCGGCGCGTAGAGATACTCCACGATTGACCCGATCACTCGCGGTTCCTCGCGCCCATCCGGATGCTTCAATACGAGCGTGTACAGGCCGTCCTGCGCCCGCAGCACATCGCGCATCTGGCGATCCGACGGCAGCACGCCAACCCCGCAGATCGCCCAGTCCATCGCCGAACCTGCATTCATCAGACGGTCGAGATACATCGCCTGGTGCGAACGATGGAAGTTGCCTACCCCGAAATGCACGATTCCTGCCCGTAGCGCCGAGCGATCGTAGATGGGTACAGGCACCCCACTGGCGGCGATTGAAGCCAGGTTGCCGGATTCGGGTCTGGTCATCGTGTCTGCACATCTCCTGCTGCCTGGATCGAACCGATCCCACTGTCCCAATCGCTAGACCGGGTAGTACGCGCTCAGGTAATCGCGCTGGAAGGCGGTCATCTCATCCACCAGGCGGGTTGCCAGGTCGCGGCTGGGCACGAGAGCATCCAGCGAGAGGGCTTCGACGAGGGTGTCGCGGTCGTACTCGAGGCACGCCTTCCCGATCAGGTACTGTTCCTCACCCACCCGGTTGATTTCGGCGGTGATCCGGTCGTTGAACGCGATCTCCGGCCGGATCAACCTGCCGTCTACGAGGCGAACCGGCATCTCCACGTTGTACGCATCCGGAACTCCGGCGATGGCTCCCTGGTTTGGCACGTTGACGTGAATATCGAGTGGCTCGCCCGAGTCCAGCGACCAGATCAGATCATCCAGCCCCTCCCGGCTGTGCCCGGTTTCCGCGATGCCGTCGTCACCGATCGAGAGACCTCCCTGGCGATGCTCAGTGCGCCAGCGAATCGGGCCGGGCTGCGTCAGGGCGCGTTCGATGCGCTCGAACGCTGTGTCGTGCCGCTCGCCGTTCATCGGGTCGATGTTGACCGCGAGCCGGGGGACACCCCAGGCCTCCCCGAACTGGTGCTCCTGCGTCAGGAATCCGGGCAGGAACTCGATGGGATGCCGATTGTGATTCCCAACCAGGCCGCCATATCGATCCCAGACCTCCTGCCTGAACGCGGAGTCGAAGATCTGCGGCATCAACTCCGGGAACCGGTCCTGCAGGTACTCCTTGCCGTCGACCACGATCCGGGTACAGAAGATGAGGTGATTGTTGCCGGCGGCATCGACCTCGACCGACTCGATCGGTTTGCCGAGCGACCCGGCGATCACCTGCCGCGTGTCCTCGATCCCGTGGCAGATGCCATAGGTGGTGACACCTCCCAACAACTCGATAGCCGTGCAGATCGGATTCATCGGGTTGGTGAGTTGGATCAACACGGCGTCCGGATTGCTCACCTCGCGCATCTGGCGCGCAACATTGAGGAGCGGTCCGGCATGACGCAGGGCGCGCACCAGTCCACCCGGGCCGATGGTGTCTCCGACCGGTTGGAAGATGGAGTAGATCTGGGGAAACATCGCATCGTATCGCCAGAGACGATCACTGCCCACCGAGATCGCCGTGATCACATAGTCGGCGCCGGTCAGCGCCTCGGTCAGGTCGGTGGTCGCCCGTACGGTCTTCCTGAAGCCACGCTCGCGTACGTAGCGGTCGAGCAGCGAGTGGACGCGCCCGAGGTTCGCCGGGCTGATGTCCATGAGCATGAGTTCCGCGCCATCGAGGTCCGGATTGAGCAGGAAATCGGTGTTGACGGTCGGTCCCCAGGCGAGAGACCCGGCCCCGATGGTGACGATCTTCATGTCGGTGCTCGCTCCCATGGTCTGCACGTATGGCCGTTCCAGGCTCCCGAATAACCACTGCGGGCGATCTTCTCCCCGGCGCCAGATTCCCGCAAGAGTC
>CAZSUN010000319.1:0-1981 GCA_964610045.1 uncultured Sphaerobacteraceae bacterium | reverse complement strand
CGACTCGCAGAGGGAGTGGTCGCCGAAAGAGGGGCTGCGCGGCTGGGTTTAGAGTCTGGTCCTGCAGAGTCCCGTCCAATGCGAGTGATAAAGGGGTATCCTGCGAACGATACAGGGTCAATGTCGTGATGTTGCTCGCACTGCGAGATGTCTCCCTCCCTTCCAAGGACGGGCTGCAGGGGTGTACGCATGACAACCGGCCAGATCGTGGTGATCTCGCTTCGCCTGATCGTCCCGCTGCTCATCCTGAAGCGACCGCTGGCAGGCGGCTTTGCCGCCATGCTGCTCGATGGACTCGATGTCGTGATCGTCGAGTTGTTTGGTCCCGGCGGCATGGGAGAGCACTACCACTCGATCGACAAGATCCTCGACACGTACTATCTCAGCCTTGAAGCGTATGTCGCGTTTGGTTGGACGCAGCACATCCCACGCCTGATCGCCCTCTGGTTGTTTGCGATCCGCCTTGCCGGCGTAGTCTTGTTCGAGATCACCGGCTGGCGACCGGTGCTCTTCATGTTCCCGAATCTGTTCGAAAACTGGTTCCTGTTCGTACTGATCGTCTGGCGATTCTTCCCGAAACTCAACCTCAACAGCTGGCGAACCGCCTTGATCTGGCTCGCCGTTTTGTACATACCCAAGGCCTTCCAGGAGTACCTGCTGCACATTGCGGAAGCGCAGCCGTGGGCATGGCTCAAGGATCAGCTGGGTCTGTAGTGGCATCGGCGCCGCGCGGGAACGATGACAGCTGCTTTTCACAAACCTTGTCGCGGCCAGCGTTGCCGCGGGACGAGCGGAGAAGGTCCCTCGTTGTCGCTCGGAATGACGTGCCGCAGCCCTACCGCGAGAACAGGGACGCGGTCAGAAGCGCGTGGCAACCGTTTTGCGTCTTGCTGTTTCGGTCACACTGACCACCCGGGCCGTGGCAAGGCTTCCATGGCGCGGCTGGTTGCACGAATTCGTGCAATCCCGGCCAGGCGACCCAGACTCACGTCCGAGGCCCCGGCGTGTTTCGCCCGCTGTGAGCACGTGCCACTGCCGGTGGCGAACCACCGCAAACAATCGCTGCCGTGGGAGGTGATCAGTCGAGGTACCTGGCAAGACTCTCCCGGCACAGCCGGGCAGCCTCGCTGGCCGGCATCGCCCACAAGTCGTCGCTGAACATCTCGATCGAGAAGTACCCATCGTAACCAAACTGCTCGATCCTGGCGATCAGGGCATGAAGATCGAGCACACCCGAGCCCGGCAGGACCCGGTCCGAGTTGCAGTTGCTCAGTTCGCCGGGTTTGTCAGCCATATCGTCGAGATGGACGTGCCGGATCCAGCGCACGTTCCGTTCCGTCAGGTCCTCGAACTTCGTGACGGTGGTGTAGTAGTGCGCAGGGTCGAACAGCACCCCGAGTTGCGGGTGATCGACCAGTTCGCAGACGCGGACAGCACTCTGGAGGCTCTTTACCAGCGGGCTCCAGTTGAATTCCAGCGCCACGGTCACATCGAGCCCTTCGATTCGCGGGAGCAGTTGCCGGAATCCGGCGGCAAGCTCCGCCAGGGCATCCACGGTCGGGACGGCTGGGCCATCGGTGCCGACCACCAACGTGCCGCCGCCGAGGTCGTGGATCAGGGCGGCGCAATCGACCACCGTCTCATGGTTGGCAGCCACGGCAGCCTCGTCACCGAAGCAGCACACTGCAAGCTGGAAACCGCCGATCGCGCGCATGCCGTTCGCAGCCAGCAGCGCCCGCACATCGGCGACCGTGTGCCCATGGTCGAGGTAGTCACGCACGAGAGGGAGGTGGAACTCGACATTCGAGAACCCAGCGGCAGCGTACGCCTCAACCGCCGCTTCCAGACCGGAATGGCGTGTCGAAATCGAATTGATCGCCAGTTGACTGGCCTTCATGCACGTACCTCGTTTCCCGTTTCAGTTTCCTCGTTGCGGATGTTGCTGGACTCAGCCCTTGATCGCACCAGCTGTCAAGCCCTG
>CAZSUN010000318.1:0-2001 GCA_964610045.1 uncultured Sphaerobacteraceae bacterium | reverse complement strand
ACCTGCGCTCGCCCCAACCGGAGAGAGAGGCCCTGTTCGACTTCGGTCACGATGGACGATCGGAGCCGGCAACCGACCTGGAGGCGACACTCGACCGCGTCCAGCGGGCAGTCGGTTCGAACAAGGATGTCGCGATGCCAACCAGCCTGAAACACGCTCTTTGGGAGGACCTGATGAACGCACACGCCGCCGCAACCGCGGCGCTCCCACCGGCAGGTGGACTCAATCCGGTGATCGGGTCAGGACAACGAACGTTGACGACGATCACCCACAGGCCTTTACGGTCCCGGTGGACGATCGGTATCAACACCCTCCTCGCGGCGGCACTGATCCTGGCGCTTGGAGGCGGGATCTGGCGCGTTGCCCAGATCCAGGGGTTAGGCCCATTTGGCAATGGCCCGGAACCATCCAGCATCCCGTTCGGCAGCTTCGCCCAGGACGACGGCAGCATCGACCCTGCCGACCTGCCGACCGCCGAGGATTGCACGGTCGAACCGCTCACCGTCGATGAGGTGCTCTGGTACGTCACCGACACCTACGAGGCGTCGTACGCCGTTTCGATGGAAGATCCTGGACCGGCCCCGACAGAGATTGTTCCCGCCACGCCACCGGCGACCAACCAACCCAACTACGAACCGCATCATGCCTCGGCAGCCGATCTCCAGGCTGCGGCGGACGTGCAATTCATGCTGACCGCCTGTGTGATGGCGAACTCCTACTTCCAGGTATGGGCGCTCCTCTCACCGTCGGTTGTAGCAGCGGATGTCCAAAGCGTGCTACCGCCGCTGACCGGTGAAGACGAAGCACGAACGTTGCTGACTGCGCTGGAGGAGAACGGACCGTCCGAGGGCTGGACAGGCAACCGCGATGGAGTATTCCCGCCGGTGAACAGTGCTGCCCTCTACGCTCCAAGCAACAACGATAGCGTTTGGCTGCTCGATACCAATCCGGAAAACAGCTGGCAAAATGCACCCGGCCTGCTGACAGCCGGGTATACCACCTACAATCTGGATGGCTCACTCGCCCAAGCTCCAGTCGACATCTTCCACTGGGGAGACGGAACGCCAGTGACGACCATTCAGGACACGCTCTTCATCGAGTACTTCAACTGCTCGTTCACCTTCACCTGGCACGAAGGCCGGCAGATGTGGCTCGTGGAGCAGGGAGTAACCTGCATGGGCTGACGCGAGGCTATCGGGTCCAGCACCATGCGTATTGCGAAGGACGATCCTTACGTGGCCCACCGCCCCGGTCGACCGCACAGGGTCGGCCCTGCAAACGACCGGTGATGCCGGACAAGACCAACCGGCGGCGAGGGGCAATCCTCACCGCCGGTCTCCGTTCGAAGGGCGGGTCCTGGGTGGTCCGCCGTGTTTCGCGGAAAAGGCGTCGACGATTGGCGATCAGGAATTCGACCGCCGACCAGACAATCGCCCCGTCGCCAAGCTCTCGACCCTTGGCATTCCGAGCCTGCGAAGAGTCTGTGCCCGGAACGCGAACCACGACAGCGGGTTCCGCACGGATGAACGTGCGCGAACAGACAGACGGAATACCGGCTGCGCCAGGGGATTCCTCGCGACGTTCGGAATGCCAGTACGCGTGTTCGCAAGTCACTGAGGGTCCGCAGGGTAGCACAGCGCCCGCGCATCGTTTTCCCGTCCCGCCGCGTTTCATGTGACCATGAACGCCGACGCACTCGCCACACGCACCACGAGGGGACCGATGAAGCCGGGCCGGGCGCACGAACCAACCGGGGTGCCCACCACCGGCACCGCCCCGCCCATCGATGACGACCTGAGGGTGGTCGAGCTGGCGCGCCACGATCCCCGGGAGTTCGCTCCCCTCTACGAGCGGTACGCCGACCCTGTCTACTACTTCTGCTACCGCCGCCTCGGCGACCCGCACGATGCCGCCGATGCCTCGCAAAACGACGATGTCAGGGTGGAGTTCGTCCGACGACCGAGCGGTGAACCAGCACCAGTTCGCAGCCCGATCAGATTC
>CAZSUN010000317.1:0-2032 GCA_964610045.1 uncultured Sphaerobacteraceae bacterium | reverse complement strand
CCCTGATCCGATACGTTGCCAGGCGTACGTCAGGTCACCGGCGTCGCCTCCGGCATGGCGACGTCACTCTCCCCAAATGCCACCTTGAGCAGCCCCTGACCATCAGTGACGATGTAGAGATTGCCCTCGGCGTCGAACGCTACAGCGTTCGGTACGAGTAGTGGTCCCACCCCTGGCACCTCGGTCATGGTCTCCAACACGGTTCCGTCCGGCGCGAAGACGTGGATCGTGTTCAGGGCGAATGATGGCGCCCACAGGTTCCCAACCGGATCGAAGGCCATGCCCCAGACGAACCCAATGCCGTCGTCCGCCGCGTCCGCAAACTCGCCCAGGTACTCGCCATCGACCGTGAACTGCTGGATGCGCTGACTCCCCTCCTCGGAGACCAGGAGCGTGCCATCCGGCAACCGGACGATCCCGGCGGGGTGAATGAACTGCCCCGATTCGCTCCCGAACGAACCCCACATCGAAATGAAGGTCCCATCGAGATTGAAGACCTGGACCCGATTGTTGAAGGCGTCGGTGACGTAGAGACGGTCGCTCGCGTCGTCGATCGCGCCGAGTGCCGGGATGTTGAACTGGCCGGGACCGGTACCATGGCCACCCCATTCGGTGAGGTAGGTACGGTTGGCATCGAACTTCTGGATGCGGTGGTTCATGCTGTCGAAGACGTAGATGTTGCCATCGGCATCGAAGGTGATACTGCCCGCTCCCGACTCAGAAGTTTGGAAGCGGAACTGGCCAGGGCCGGAACCAGGCTCACCCCAGACCCCGAGGAATTCGCCATCCGGGGCGAACATCTTGATGGTGCTGTCGTAATCGACGACGTAGACGATGTCGCCCGCGGGGGCGATCCCAACGTCAGCCAGGCTCCCAGTCAGCCCTGCATCCGGGCCGGATTGCCACAGCAGGGTCATCGCATCGTAATTAAGGCCACTGGCGGTCGCGTCGGCGATGGGGGTAGCTGCGGATGGTGTCCCATCGGCCAGCGCCGGCAGGGTCAGGCCATTGTTCGAGCCGGTGATCGCATAGAGCGATCCACCCGACGTGCCGAGGTAGGCGACACCACCACTGACGATCGGTCCGGTCGTGATCAGGTTGTCCAGTTGCAGGTTCCAGATCCCGGTGCCGGTGCCCGCGTCCAACGCATAGACGATCCCATTCGTGCTGGCGACGTAGAGCGTGTCCCCCACCAGCGCCGGGGAGGCGTAGATGGGAGCACCGGTCTCGAATGACCATCGCTCTTCCCCGGTCATCGCATCGACCGCCAGCAATGTCCCCTCGATATTGGTCGTCGCCAGGTAGGCCAGCGAGTCGCGAACTGTCGCCGGATTGATGCCCCAGTCGGTGCCCCCGTCGATCCGCCATACCACAGCGCCGGTGGCGGCATCGAGTGCAGCGGCGTAGCCGGGCCAGGGATCGTCTGCGGTCAGGTAGACCAGGCCATTGCCGATGGCGGGAGTCTTGGGTCCGGATTCCGAACCGGAGTCAAACGTCCACGCCTCAGATCCGTCGGCAGTGTTCAACGCGTGAATGACGCCATCGAGGGTGCCGAACACCACGAGCCCACGACCAACCGCCGCCGACCGGCTGACGGGAGCGGTCAGATCGATCGTCCAGACCGGCTCTCCGGTCGCGGCGTCGATGGCGAAGAAGCGGCCACTGGCGCCATCCAAACCATCATCGCTCTCCAGATAGACGACGCCGTCGACCACGAGCGGGTTGGCGACCGGCCGGATGCCGGAGAAGGTCCATTGCAGGACGCCGGAGTCAGCGTACAGGGCCAGCAGCGTGCCGTCGTCGGCCACAATGAAGACCGTGCCAGCGACGACGGCCGGGGAGGACCGGACCATTCCCGCATCGGCATACGCCCAGAGCTGCTCGCCGGTAGCCGCGTCGAAGGCGATCACGCCGGGGTTGCCAGCCCCAAGGTAGAGCACGCCATCGACGAGGGCGGGGACGCCGATCACCTGGTCACCGGTCGGCACCTGCCAGAGAATTTCAGGGTCACCCTCGATGCCAGGACCGGGCA
>CAZSUN010000316.1:0-2095 GCA_964610045.1 uncultured Sphaerobacteraceae bacterium | reverse complement strand
GCGACCTCCCGGCGCTGCTCGGGCATCGGACCCCGTCCGGTCTCGCCCGCGTCGCGGACGCCGCCGCTCGCGGGCTGCGTCCCCGCGGCTATGCCCGCGACATGCTGCCGGTCGTCATCGCCGCCTGCGACACGGCGATCCAGGATGGCACCAGCACCGAGGGCGAGTGGATCGAGACCGGCTACACCGACGGCGGCATCGACTGGTCATGGCACCAGCGCGAGGTGATGAGCGAGGTGGCGCTGAGCCTTCTTCCGATCCGTCGCGACCTTCGCATGGTGCTCGAGTTGCTGGAGCGGATCGACGATCTCGCCGCAGCGCAGCGCGACGTGGCCGACCTCTGACGAGGCATGCCAGCGGGCGACAGCCGGCGACCATACCGGCTGTCGTCCTGATCAGATCGTTCGCTTGGAGATGAAGATGCCAGCAGAGATCACGCTTTCGATCGACGAACTCGAGGACGCCCTGCAGCTGATCGCGGAGTGGCTGATCGCCGTCTATGGCCCACGGGTCGAGACCGTCACGCTGATCCTCGAAGGATACTACACGCCGGCGCCCGAGTACTACGGCATCCTGCCGTGGGTGGTCCGAGCCGAGGGGGAGACCCGGGCCACGCTTCCCTCGCGACAGGTGCGGGACCTCGCCGAGGGCGTCTTCGCCAACCTCTTCCCGGAGGCGCGGATCGACCGCAGCTCATCGCGCGATGTCCGTGACGTCGCGCGGTCAGGACGGGTCGATGCCTCTTGCGTGACTGCGCACCGCCGGATGCAACTGCTGGCCCGTTTCGGCCGACCCGCAATGACCGGGGGCGAGCTCCCCCAAAGGAGGGGCTCCACCGCCGGACCCCGCGGATAAGGTCGGGTGTCCTCGATCGGCCTGACCGCAAGGCGTGGAGCTGGAAAGCGTCACCGCGGCGGCGATCAGGACCCTGAGTGTAGTGTCGCAAATAGCCGGCCAACGTCCCTCGCGGCCACCCCTCCATTGACGGCGACTGGGTCGTTTTCTTTCGGGAAGATTTGGCGTGGGTGAGGATGCGTACGACGCCGAACCCGGCGGCGACTGGCAGAGCAGGTTCGGCCGCGCCCGATGCGCGGCGCGGCGTCTCTGCCCCGGGCTGGTTCGCGACAACCCATATGACCGGACCTTTCACCTCCCGGCAGAAACGCTCGAACGTTATCGGCAGCTCTTCGTCGCCATGGGCCTGGCGAGGCGCTCGCCGGGTGGGGATGCGATCGCCGCACTGGCGCGGCGTGGGTACGTCATCGTGGTGCAGCCGGCGGTGTTGCGTCGGCGTGGGACGTCGCGCGTGGTCGCGATCGACCGGCCCGGCATCGTCTGGTTCGGCGCCGGCCTGCCGACGAGGCACCAGCCCTGGAAGGCGGCCGAGCAGTCGGTGCTGGCGCTCGACGTCACGACGTATCCGCTGCTCAGGTTCGTGTCGGCGCACGAAAGCCTTCGGATCCGGCAGCAGCTGCGCCGCGAGGGTCACGATGTCGGCTGATCGATCGGGCCCTCGCCGCGAGGCGTTTGCGGACTATCACGCGCGCTGCCGCAGCCAGCTTCTTCTGGTGCGGGCTCACCAACGTGGTCCGGGGTGGCAGAATCGCGTGGCGTGGTACGAGGCGCGCCTCGAGGCCACGACCTTCTCGGACGCCGATCTCGCTCGGGCGATCGAGGTGTTGCGCCCGGTCCGGCCGTCGATCGGGGCGGCGGACGTTCGGGCAGTCCGGATGCATGCGCTGGTGCAGGAGCTGCGGCGCCGTCAGCGCCTGTCCGGTCACGAGCGCGTGGTCGAGGCGATCGTGCGCCGGCGCCTGGCGGCCGAGGCGAAGCCCGGGGAGGAGATCGGGAGAAAGCCGAAATCGGACCGCGCGGGGCCGAAGGTCCGATGACGCTGCCCCTCACCGCGCACCAGCGTATCGGGCTCCGTCGCCGGTTTCCGGGTGTCCGGATCGAGGAGCGATCGGTCAGCTCCATTCGCGTGATCGTCGATGATTGCTTCGTGCAGGCTCATCGCGCGCCATTTGCGGGCTGGGTGATCAGCTGGCCGTACGTAGCCGACACGATGCTCCATCCTCCGTCCGGTCACGAGATC
>CAZSUN010000315.1:1284-2099 GCA_964610045.1 uncultured Sphaerobacteraceae bacterium | reverse complement strand
GTTCGACGCGGCGCTGGCGGGCGGAAGCGCCGCGCTTGGGGTGGGGGACGGTGGGATCGCGCCGGGGTTGGCGGCGAGCTTCATCTCGTTGAAACGCGATCTATGGGAAACTGATGGGAACGATACCATCCTGAACGGCTGGATCTTTGCCCATGGCGTGGTGGTTGGTGATGTCTGGAGCCGCGGAATGAAGGTGGTTTCCAATGGCGTGCACCACCAGCGGGAGGCGATCGCCAGCCGGTTCCGCGAGGCGATGCGCGAGTTGCTGGCTGGTTCCTGACAGCGAGATGGGCACGGGTGGTTTCGGAGAAGCGATTCGGGGACGTGGGAGACGGGAGTAACGATCAATCATGAACGGGACGATCTCGTGAGCTCCACGCGCGCTTCGCTGTACCGTACCATCCACTCCGACATCGTGCAGAAGATCCTCTCCGGCGCCTGGTCGCCAGGGTACCGGATACCCTCGGAACTCGACCTGGCCGCCCAGTACAACTGCTCGCGGATGACCGTGAACAAGGCGCTTTCGCAGCTGGCGGCGGAGGGCTATATCGAGCGGCGACGACGAGCCGGGAGCGTGGTGGCGCAACCGGTGGTGCAGTCGGCGGTGCTGGACATCCACGGTGTCGAGGACGAGGTGAGCACGCTGGGGCAGGAGTATGGATACGCCCTGCTTTCGCGCGCCGAGCGGGCGCTCGATCCGGCGAGGGATGACCACTTCGATGGGCAAACGGGGGAAATCCTCGACATCGCGGCGCTGCACAGGGCCGACGGGCAGCCGTTTTGCCTGGAGGAGCGGCGCATCAGCCTGGTGACGG
>CAZSUN010000315.1:0-1274 GCA_964610045.1 uncultured Sphaerobacteraceae bacterium | reverse complement strand
GGCGCGGGTGCGATGGAACCAGGCGACCCATGAGATACGGGCGGTGGGAGCGAGCGACCTGGCGGCTTCGGCGCTGGATATCCCGAAGGGTACGCCCTGCCTGGTGATCGAGCGCCGGACGTGGAATACGTCCGGCTCGATCACGCAGGTACGGTTCACCTATCAGGGAACGCGGCACACGGTGACCGCGCGTTTCGCGCCGCTGGGACCGCAGGCCGAGCCGGAGACCAACTAGGCGAGGAAGCCGCGGCCGCGCAGGAACTCCTCGCAGAGGCTGGGCCAGGCGCTCGCCTCGGGATGATCGGCGGCGAGCCCCAATCCATGAACGCCACTGGGAAAGACGTGGAGCGCGAAGTCAACCTCGTTGCGGCGCAGGGCCGTGGCGAAGAGCAGGGCGTGCTCGACATCCACCACCGCGTCGTCGGCGGTATGCCAGAGGAACGTGGGCGGCGTCTCCGGAGTGACGTTGAGGTCGGCGGACATGGCGCGTCGCTGTTCCTCGGTGGAATTCGGACCCAGGAGGTTGCCGACCGATCCGGTGTGGGGTGTCCTGACAAACGAGATGACCGGGTAGCAGAGCACGGCGAGGTTGGGGCGGCTGGACTCCTGGCGGACCGGGTCTGGAGACGCGGCGTCGCCGGTGTCCCACTGCGTGGCGGCAGTGGCGGCCAGATGCCCGCCGGCCGAGAACCCGAGGATGCCGACCCGGGTAGGATCGACCTTCCATTCGGCGGCGCGGGAGCGGACGAGGCGGATGGCGCGCTGGGCGTCGTGCAGAGGAGTGGGATGGTAGTTCGGGGTGACGCGGTAGTCGACGACGAAGGCCGCCATGCCGAGCGAGACGAGCCATTCGGCGATTGGAGCGCCTTCGTGTTCGGCGCGCATGTGGTAGCCACCGCCAGGGCAAACGATCATCGCGGCGACCGGTGTATCGCCTTCCGGCAGGTAGGGCGTGATGTGCGGGATTTCTGCGGGATCCGCGCCCGCGACTTCGGGTGCGTCCTCGGGCCAGAGCAGGTGCGGTTGGTGAGCGGTCATGCGGTTTCCTCATGGTTCAGCAAGGTAATCGGACGGGCACATCATCGCCGATAGTTGGTGGATGAGGAAGGGCGATCCGCGACGGACGGTTGGGCTCCCGGCCTGGTTCAACTGGCCCCTGGGCGGTGTCCGGAATTCGATTCAGGTTGCGATAACGTGGAGGCGTGGCTATGATGGAGCCTCTGCAACGCCGCATATGGAGTGCCGGACTACGCCACGAGGAGGTCTTCATGACC
>CAZSUN010000314.1:0-2143 GCA_964610045.1 uncultured Sphaerobacteraceae bacterium | reverse complement strand
ATTATGCCGTTTTTCTCATCAGCCGCTATCACGACTTCGTGCGACTCGGCGAGGAATCGGATCAAGCAGTAAAAAGCGCTTTGAGTTCCATCGGCAAAGTGATCGCCGCATCTGCGGCGACGGTGGGCATCACCTTTCTCGGAATGACCTTCGCCAAATTGGAATTGTTTGCAACCATCGGTCCGGCGCTGGCAATTGCGATCGGTGTGGCATTCCTTGCTGCGGTGACTCTGCTGCCGGCCATCATGGTGCTCGCCGGGCGCCGCGGATGGATCACGCCACGACGCGACCTCGCCACCCGATTCTGGCGACGATCCGGAATACGCATTGTGCGCCGACCCCTGGCCAATCTGGTCGCCAGCTTGATTGTGCTGGGCCTCCTGGCCGGGTTTGTCCTCGTGGTCCGTTACAACTACGACGACCGCAAGGCGCTGCCGAACTACGTCGCGAGTTCCCTCGGGTATGAGGCGCTGGATCGCCATTTCCCGGTGAACACGACCATTCCGCAGTACCTGCTCATCCAGTCATCCCGCGACCTGCGGACACCGGAAGCGCTTGCCGACCTGGAGCAGATGGCAGCGCGAGTAAGCCAACTGCCCGATCTCGCGGCGGTCCGGGGGATCACCCGACCCACCGGAGAACCGCTGGAAGCCGCGAGCACGACGCGTCAGGCCGGCGAAGTGGGCACGCGACTCAACGATGCATCTGCGCTGATCGCGGACCGCACCGAAGACCTCAACCGACTCGCCTCGGGTGCCGACCAGGTGGCCGACGGCGTCCGCACACTCCGCGACCAGATCATGAAACTCATGTCCGGCCTAGAGAGCATCACCAAAGTTCTCTCGTCCATCCAGACCCAGTTCGGCGGGGACAAGACGTTCGGCCAGCTGGACGATGCCGAACGTCTCATCGGCGGAATGCACGCACTCGGCGATGCGGTGCAGGCGACGTTCGCCAACCTGGCCAACAATCTCGAGTGGGTCGACCCCGTGGTGATCGCGCTCGACGGCAGCCCATACTGCAACAGCACTCCGATCTGCGTCACCGCGCGCGACCAGTTCCACCAGCTGCAGACCGCCCGCAACGATGGCACCCTCGAAAAACTCGTGGCCCAATTACAGTCGACCGGGCCGCTGTCGAAGTTGTCGCAGACGGCGACCCAACTGACCCAGTTGATGAAGTCGCTCACCGGTTCCATGGGGTCATTGGGGCTGGCCAATCCTGGCGGCGGCGGTCGATCGTCCCTGGGCGATATGAAAAAGGGCCTCGATTCCCTCGCCGATGGAGGCCGGCAGGTGGCCGACGGTGTGGAAGAACTGGTGAACCAGACCAAACGCATGGGCGTGGACCTCGGCGAAGCCTCGGCGTTTCTCGTGGCAATGAAGAACGATGCGGCGACACCATCGATGGCCGGGTTCTACATTCCTCCGCAAGTGTTGACTTCGGACGATTTCAAGAAAGGCGCCAAGTTCTTCATATCGGCCGATGGGCACGCGGCGAGGTATTTGATACAGACGAAACTCAATCCGTTCAGCACCACCGCAATGGATCAGGTAATTTCGATCACCGATACGGCTCGGGGGGCTCAACCGAACACCGCGCTCGCCGAAGCCTCGATTTCGATGACGGGATATCCAGCGACCCTCCGTGACGCGCGTGACTACTACGATCACGACATACGATTCATCATCTTCTTGACCATTGTGGTTGTGCTTCTGATTCTGATTGTTCTGCTTCGCGCGTTCATTGCGCCGCTGTACCTGATCGGATCGGTGATCCTCTCCTATTTGGCAGCGCTCGGTCTCGGCGTTCTCGTGTTCCAATTCATATTCGGTCAGGAATTGCATTGGAGCGTACCGGGACTGACCTTCATCATATTGGTCGCAATGGGCGCCGACTACAACATGCTGCTCATCTCCCGCATCCGAGACGAGTCCCCGCGCGGCATCCGTTCCGGTGTCATCCGCACCGTTGGCTCTACCGGTGGCGTGATCACGGCGGCGGGTCTCATCTTCGCCGCTTCCATGTTCGGCCTGCTGTTCGCCAGCATCGCCACCATCATCCAGGCCGGCTTTGTTGTCGGAACCGGGATCCTGCTGGACACCTTCCTGGTCCGCACCGTCACGGTGCCGGCGATGGCTGT
>CAZSUN010000313.1:0-2159 GCA_964610045.1 uncultured Sphaerobacteraceae bacterium | reverse complement strand
TCAGGAATGAGGGGTGGATGACCTCGATGCGGCAGCCTTGGTCAGCGGCTTGGTTTGCCAGTAGCGGGCTTCCAGCGGGTCGACCTTTTGGCGCCGCTCGTTCAGCGGCAGGTCGTTCCAGGTGGTCGAGAACGAGAAGTGCTCGCGGCCATCCACCACGATCCGCCGGGCCGCCCCGAACGGGCGGGTGACGGAGAAGATTTCCCTGGGCGGTCGCGACACAACTTCGGTCTGGAACCAGCCGTGCTGGTCGCACTTGCCGGCGTGAACCTGCCAGGTAATGTCGGCGGTGACACCGCCAAGGTCGCGAATCAGGACATCGGAGAGTTGCCCGCCGCAAATCGGGCACCGCATTGGCGTACTGGTATTGATCCGGTCGCGACGCGGTTCACGCGGGGCTGCCATCGACATCGTTGTCCCAACTCTTTCTCGCGACCTGCGGTGGGTCGCCGGTTCCCCATCCTGGAGCCTGGTGGGGGTGGAGGAGCGTGACGCGGGCCGGCGACGATGGCCGTTTCCCGGCTGGTGGGCCATCTGCGGACCAGAATGGCCGCCCCGAATGCTTCCCTACGATACTAACATCCGGCTGCCGCCGGTTCACCGTGCGTACGGGTGGGAAATGCGGGCGCCGGACCTGTGGCCAGGTGTAGCCACGACTGTCGTACACTCCGGGTGTCGTTCCTGCCCCCCTCTTGAATGAGGCACTTTCTCCATGGCGCAACAATCAAACCGGCCGTTCGAATCACTCGACTGGTATCGCGACGCCGCCCGGCGCGGATTCGCTGAGGATGACCGCGACCGCGGGATCATCCCGATCCTGACCGGGAGCGATCTGCTGCGGCTGCACGTCAGCGTGTTCTCGGTTACCGTCGTGGTGCTGACCGTTATCAACCTGCTCCGTTCCCCGGAGTCGATCTGGGTCGACGGCGTCATCCTGGTCTGGGCGCTGCTCCTGCTGATCCATGGAATCGCGGTGGGGGCGGCCTGGGCGATCCGGCAGTGGAACGCTGACGACCTCGACGAACCGGTGCGGATACCGCCCTCGCAGTGGCAACAGGCGCCGCCCTCCGGCTGGGGCGCACCCGGCGCCGTTTCTCCCGAGGTGCAGGAAGCCCAATTCCGGCCTGCGCCGCCTCCGGAAACCCAACCCACACCGGCGCCCTGGGCCGACTGGACGAACACCGCTGCCCAGGAAATCCCGGAGTCGGAACGGGCGTCCTGGAGCGAGGCTACGGTGACATCGTGGCTGCAGCGGCGGTCGCAGCAATCCGAACCGGCGGACAAGGATCAGCCCGAAGCATGAGGGAGTCGGCAACGAGCCGCGATTTCACGGTGGCGGTGTTCGTCGTCCGGGCGGGCCACGTCATCCTGCATCAGCATCGCAAGCTCGGGATCTGGCTGCCACCCGGCGGTCACATCGAACCCGATGAACTGCCGGACGATGCCGCCCGCCGCGAGGTGCTGGAGGAAACCGGAATCGCGGTCGATCTCGTCGGGCCGCGCGGCCTGGAGACCGACTACCCTGGCCAGCCAGTCCAGCTGGTGCGTCCCGAGGGGATCCAGCTGGAATCGATCGGGCCCGGCCACGAGCACATCGACCTCATCTACTTCGCGCAGCCGGTCGATCCGGGCGATCGCCTGCCTGCCTTGATCGAGGGTATGGCCTGGGTGTCCGCCGCCGATCTGCCGCGCCTCCCGGTCACCGATGAGGTCCGAGACTGGTGCCGCAAGGCGTTCGCCGCCGCCGCGATCTGGTGAGCATCAATCGTACCTGGCGTTGATTTGCCTTCCGCCAACCAGCCTGGCCCGCACCCGTGATGAATGCGCGATCTTCGTGCCGGACACTCCCGGCCGGAATGCAGCCGGTTGCGCGGGGCGGCATGGTCGATCCCGGAGCAGGCAACCGTGGGGTTGATTCGGACGCGTTCATCCAGATATGGATCCCCAGGCTGCGGCCGCGCGGATTGGCAGAGTGTGAATCGTCAACCGACCGTCCGCAAGCTTCGCCTTTCAGACGGATCGGACAGGGTTGGCATGCCAGGTTGGGGCGCGACGAACCAGAAGAACCCGTCTGCGAAGCAGGGCCGAGACAAGCTCGGCAGCCCTACAGGGGAAGAGATGGTCTATCAGGGAACAGGTTGGCCCATTCTGCTCGCCTG
>CAZSUN010000312.1:0-2176 GCA_964610045.1 uncultured Sphaerobacteraceae bacterium | reverse complement strand
ACCTGACACCGCGCCACACCATGCACCAGTACGGAAGGCCTAACCGGCATCACCCTGAGCGTCGCCATGGGCGATCTTGCCGGTGTATGGCCTTCCTCCGGGTTGGCGGTGCGACGGAGACACACCACTCAAAGTCCGCTCCAGTCGATGGTCACCTCACGGTCAGCCCCGGCGGATGCGATCATCGCCTCCGCCGCGACGACGGCATTGAGCCCATCGCGCGGCGTCACCACCGGTTCCTGGACACGTCCTTCGGCCAGCAGCACGAAATGCGCCTGTTCCGCCTGGAGCGCCCCCGCGATGCCGTCGTGACCCAGCGGCTGGTAGCCAATCTCAGGCACGAGCGTGCGGCCAGGCGTGAGGGTGCGCAGGCCAGGCGACCCCAGGTCGATGCTGGCGCTCCCGCGGGTTCCGGTCACCGCGAAGGTGTCGGCGCACTCGGTGCCAGTGTCGTCGGGCATCATCCAGGTCGCCTCGAACGTCGCGAGGCAGCCACTCGGGAAGGCGAACGTGCCCCATATGCCGTACACGCCGTCGCTCGATCGCTCCAGCCGGTGCCATGCCCGCACGCTTGCCGGGCGCTCGCCCAGCAGCCAGAGACAGGCGTCGATGTCGTGGATCGCGGTGACCAAGGCGGGATGGCAGCGTCCATAGGCGTCGAGCGTGGCCCGTGGCCGGTTGCGGCTGGCATGGATCGCGGCGATCTGGCCAAGTTCGCCAGCGGCCAACTGTCGCTTGAGCGCCTGGAATCTCGTCTCGAACCGGACGATGTGCCCCGGCATGAGCGTGCCCGCCGATGCCTCCGCCGCCTCCACGATGGCCAGGGCATCCTCGCGCGTGGTGGCGAGCGGCTTCTCGACCAGTACGTGCTTCCCGGCCGCGAGCGCCGCCAGGGCGGGTTCCACATGCCGCGATTCCTCGGTCGCCACCGTGACCGCATCCACGTCCGGATGCTGACACAGTGATTCGGCCGAGTCGAACCAGGCAGGGATGCCGTACCTGCGAGCGACTTCCTCCGCATGGGCAAGGTTCCGCGAGGCCACCGCCTCGACCCGAATCCCGGGGATGCCCTGGAACGCTTGAATCTGGAACTCCCCGAACGCGCCCAGCCCGATGACACCGATACCGATCATGCACCGCTCCCGTACGAATCTTCGTAAACTCAGAATGCCATCTGCGGCGGCGGGAGCATCTGCGAAATGTGCTCCATCGCCGAGAAGATGTGGTTGTAGCCCCGGTTCACCGACACCGCGCCATGACCGGGGTAGAGCCCATCCGGCCGCGCCCGCGCCAAGCGTCGCACGCTCTCGCAGGACTCGATCACCGAGCAGTCCCAGATGTCCTGCAGCAGGATCCGGCCGGTGGCGAAGATCGCGTCGCCGCTGAACAGGTCGGCGCCGCCCGGCCGGTGCAGCAGGTACGAGAGGTGCCCGCCGCAATGCCCCGGCGTCTCGATTACCTCGACCTCGAGCGAACCGAGTGCAAAGCGGTCGCCTTCACGCAGTTCTCTGGTCACCGGGCAGGCCCGGAACACGTACCCCTCGGGATAGCCGCCCGGCTCCTTGGCCCGGTCGAGGCTGATGGCGCGCTCGTCACCGTCTCGCACGTACTGGGCAGCCAGAGGCGATGCCCACACGTCGAGATCGAGCGCGTCACGCAGGGCACGGGTTCCGCCAGCGTGGTCGCCGTGAGCGTGAGTCAGGAGCAGCCTGCGGATGGCGCTCCGGGGCACGCCGGACCGGTCGATCTGCTCCAGGACCGGCGCGATGTCCACCCCCGCGCCCGCGTCGATGATCGCGGCCTCGTCACCATCGTGGATCAGGTAGATGTGGCAGTCGAGCTGGTGCGTCAGGTTGAATCCCACGCCCCCGCTGCCGATCAGCGCGATCTCGCCGGTCAATCGCATCGCCGCACTCCTCCAATGATGGGCGGTTCAGGTTCCAAAGCGCTCGGCCAGCCCGCGGTAGAACGCCACCGCCGCGGCCAGGTCCTCGACCGGGACGCACTCGGTCACGCTGTGAGCGTTGTCGATCGAACCCGGCCCGTACACGATGGCGGGTATTCCCGCCGCCGCGAACTTGCTGGCGTCCGAGCCATACGGAACCCGAACAGGTTCGCCCAACCCGCCGAGCGCCGAGTTCACCTCGCCGCCCAGCATCACGACAGGATCGGTCGC
>CAZSUN010000311.1:0-2185 GCA_964610045.1 uncultured Sphaerobacteraceae bacterium | reverse complement strand
TCGTTACCCCGCTCGTCATGACCAGGGGCGGCCCCGGCTATTCCACCTACACGGTGTCCTTCTACATGTACGAAATCGCGGTGAGTTACGGCGACTTTGGCTACAGCATGGCGATCGCGCTGATGCTCTTCGTCGTCATCCTTGCCCTCACCGCCATCGGACAGTTCCTAAACCGCGAACAGTGGTGACCATTCGCCACCGGCTGATCTCGCCCCATACCCACAGGAGACAACCCGATGTCCAGGAAATGGCCTGAATATCTCCGCTATTTCATCCTCGTGATCCTGGCCCTCTGCGCCATCTTTCCCATCTTCTTCCTGCTCATTAACTCAACCAAGACCCAACTCGAGTTCTCCACCAATCCCCTTTCGCTGCCCACCGGCATCGACTGGAAGAACTACGCCGATGCGTTCGCCATCATCGACCGCCCCATCGTGAACTCGGTGGTCATCGTCACCGCCAGCGTGTTCGGCATCCTCGCCTTCGCCTGCATGAGCGCCTACGCCTTTACCTTCATGAACTTCCCGTTGCGGCGTGTGCTGTTCGTGGCCGTCTTCGCCCTGCTGCTGATCCCGGGCGTGCTCACCCTGATCCCGCTCTATCTGCAGATCAAGCGGCTCGACGCATTCGGCATCAATGGCAACTGGGGCGGGCTCATCCTCCCATACATCGCCGGTGGCCAGGCCTTCTCGATCTTCGTCCTCCGCACCTTCTTCGGCGGCATCTCCAAGGACCTCGTCGATGCCGCGCGGGTCGACGGCGCTTCGGAATGGCACATCCTCGGCAAGATCGTCGTACCGCTCTCGCTGCCGGTTATCGTCAGCGTGGCGGTGATTAACATCGTGCCGATCTGGAACGACTACCTGCTGCCATCGCTCCTGCTCGCGGACAAGTACAAGACCCTGACCATCGCCCTGGTCAGCCTGCAGGGGAATGCCCAAACCCACTCCTCGTCCCAGTTCGGCATCCTCATGGCGGCCTACGTGGTGGCCTGCATCCCGCTGGCCATCCTGTTCACCTTCCTCATGCGATATTACGTGCAGGGGCTGACGAGCGGCGCGCTCAAGATTTAGCCATCACAACCAGGTCTCGGGGTCGAATCGGCCCCGGAGGGGAACCACGCGGTGACATCAATCTCACATCACACGCCAGCGGCCACCGGGAACCTCCCGGCGGCTGCCCTTTTCGACGCGTTCCGTACGGCCCAGCCCGAGTTCTCGCCCTGCCCCCTCTGGTGGTGGAGTGGCGACACGCTCGATCCCGACCGCCTGAAATGGCAGATGGACCGCTTCCGCGAAGGCGGCGTCTGGAACCTCGTCGTCATGAACCTCGCGCCGTCCGGCCCGCTCTACGGTCACTTCGCCGACGATCCGCCATTCATGAGCGATCGCTGGTGGGAGATCTTCCGCGACATCTGCCAGCACGCCCGCGAGACCGGCATGCGCCTTTGGCTCTACGATCAGATCGGCTTTTCCGGCGCCAACATCCAGGGCCAGGTCATCCGCCAGCATCCAGAATTCGCCGGCGAAACCATCGAGCGCGTCCGCGAGGAAGGGTCCGGGGCGGTCGAAGTCCACTGCCCCTCCGGTGGCGCCCCGCTGACGGCCACTGTCCTCCCGCTCGACGCCCAGGGCCAGCCATACGGCGATCCTGAACCGCTCGCCATCGTAAACGGCGTCGCCCGGTGGACCGGCGAGGGCCAGGCCCGCGTCTCCCTCGTCTATTCCGCCCCGCGCGGGTTCGACTACACCAGCATCGATGCCTGCGCCGCGCTGTTCGACGCCATCCACGGCGAATTCGAACGCCACGCCGGCGAGTATTTCGACGATGTGATCGTCGGGTCGTTCCAGGATGAACTGCCTCCCCTGCCGCTCTGGGGCTCAACCTTCGCCCGCGAGTTCGAACAACGTCACGGCTACGACATCGTTCCCCTGCTCGACGCCCTTTGGGAAGTCGATGATGGCCGCGAACTCCAGATCCGCCACGATTTCCACGAGACCAGGGCCGCGCTGGCCGAACGAGCATTCTTCAAACCGCTGTTCGATTGGCACGACCAGCGCGGCATGATCATCGGCGTTGACCAGCAGAACCCCGCCCGCGCCGGCGACCCGATTGGCACGGTGCAAACCTACGCAGACTACATGCGAACCCACCGCTGGTTCAGCGCGCCCGGCTCCGACCACCA
>CAZSUN010000310.1:0-2216 GCA_964610045.1 uncultured Sphaerobacteraceae bacterium | reverse complement strand
ATCCCGATCTGGATTTCGACCTGGTTGACCGGCGATTCCGGGGTGTCGCGGACGTGGTGCACCTCGCGGATTTCGCCGGTCAGCGGCAACCCTCCGGCGAAGATGGCGTCCAGCAGCGGCACGTAGCCACCGGCGTAGATACCGGAGAGGGGCCCCTCGTATTCGAGCGCGGCGCAGTGGAACTCCGGCAACGTCACGATCCGGAACTGGCCATGCGCCTCGCCGTCTCCGGTGATGGGGCGGCAAATCGCGAGGCGGAACATCGTCTCGGTGTCCTGCGGCAGGTTGTGGGAGACGAACGTCCACGGTCCGGCGAAGGTGAGCCGCCGGCTCCGTGCCTCCGCCTCGAGCATCGGGATCGTGTCCTTGAGGTACGCGCCGGCTTCCGGCAGGCGGAGCTGCCGGCTGGCCTGCAGCACGCGCACCTCGGCAACCGTCACGATCTGCATCAACGCCCCCTGCGATCAGCGAATTCCACGGACGTATCGCAGAGTATATGCTTCATTCCCGATGTTCCGGGCAAATTCCGGAGTTGGGCTGATGCCTCGTCCAGTTTGTTGACCAGGAATGCCGGCCTCCACGAGCGGGGGTTCCCGATCGGTGAGCATGTTCGTCTATCTGGATGAAACGGGTGATACCGGCTTCAAGTTCGAGAAGGGTTCGTCGCGGTACTTCATCGTGACGATCCTCGTCACATCCGACCCCGTTCCACTCAATTCGGAGATCGAAGCCTTCCGGCGCGAGCATCGCTTCCCGGACAATCACGAGTTCAAGTTCTACAGTTCGCCAGACAGTGTGAGAGACCGGTTCCTGCGCCTTCTCCTCCAGCACGAATGCCTGGTTCGCTGCCTGATTGTGGACAAGCATCGCCTGGAATCAACGCGGGTACGAAACGACGGCGACCTTTACCAGACTGTTGTGGCGTTGCTCTTTCAGAACGGGATGGAGTGGCTGGCCGATGCGCGCCTCGTACTCGACCGTCGGGCCCAGAAAACCACTCGGGACAGCCTGGGACTCTACCTGCGCCGGGAGATGAATCGCGATGGCGTGAGACGCATCCGGGACATCAAGTACCACGAGTCTCACCGCGACAACCTGCTGCAGGCAGTGGACATGGCCTCGGGAGCGATCAATGCCCGGTACGCCAGGAACCGCCCGGAGTTCCTGCACATCATCCGGTCACGGGTTGTCGATACCTGGTTCTATCCGGAGGAGATACGAGGAGACCCCGAGCTATCCGGGAGCTTGTCCGGAACGCCACCACGGTAGGCAACTGTTCGCTCAGGGTCTCGTCGTTTGTATACCCATTGTAGGCATGCTGCCTGCGTCATGCAAGCCCCTGTTCCATGCTTCGGACAGCAGCGGATCGTTTTATGTCACCATCTGCCCTCCCAGATTTCGGACAGTCGATTGCCGCCGGATCAGGACGATGGTGACCAGCAGCGGCAGCAGGTGCAGACACCCCGAGGCGATCACGATGGCGCGCGTCCCGTAGACCTCGGCCAGCGCGCCGGCCGTGATGCTGGTGGTCAGCACGATCATGTTGTTGACCATGCCAACCAGGGCGAACACGCGACCCCGCATCGCATCGGGCGACGCCTGCTGGAGCAGGGTGAACAGGCCGGTCTGGATGGCGGCGGCGGCGGGGCCGACCGGGAACAGGATCGCGATCGAGACGGCCACGTTGTTGCCGAGGCCGAATGCGAGGTAGCTCAGGCTCTGCACCAACAGCCCGCCGGCAAGGAGAGGCGCTGGCGGCACGTAGCGGGTGAGCCAGACCACGACCACCCCTCCCACCAGGCCGGTCAGGCCCCGGACCGCCATGGTGGAGCCGAAGAATTCGGCGCTGACGCCCACCGAATCCCGCATGAAGGCGGGAAGCACCGCCGAGAGTGGCACATCGGCCAGCATGGCCAGCGCGGAGATGGCCACCAGCAGCCGCAGGACCACGCTGGCACGCACCGATCTGGCCCCTTCGCGGAAAGACCTTACAGCCCCGCGCCAGGATGCATCCTCCCGCACGACGCGACGCCCGCGGCCATCCCGAAGGCCGATCAAGAACAGCCATCCAACCAGATAGAGCACGGCAACCACCATCAGCACCGTCTCGAATCCAGCCAACACGAGGAGCCACGTCCCGACTGGCGGGCCAACGATCCGGCCGAAACTGTCGTTGAGGGTATTCAGGGCGTTCGCGCTGCCAAGGTCTTCGGCGG
>CAZSUN010000309.1:0-2228 GCA_964610045.1 uncultured Sphaerobacteraceae bacterium | reverse complement strand
CGGTCTTTCGCGCGTCGATGGCGACGGTGATGCACTGCGTGCCGAAGATGCTCGCCCCCTCGCCGATCAGTTCTGGCCGGGACAGCGCGGCGGTGTTGATCGAGATCTTGTCGGCGCCCGCGGCAAGCAGGGCCCTGATGTCACCGACCGTGCGGATGCCGCCGCCGACGGTGAGGGGGATGAAGACTTCGTCGGCCGTGCGACGGACGACGTCGATCATCGTGTCGCGGCTATCGGATGAGGCGGTGATGTCGAGAAAGACCAGTTCGTCGGCTCCTTCCCGGTTGTAGATGGCCGCCATCTCTACGGGATCACCCGCGTCGCGGAGATTGACGAACTCCACGCCCTTGACGACTCGTCCGTTGGTGACGTCGAGACAGGGGATGACGCGTTGGGTGAGGTTGTTCTGGGCGCTCAAGGTTTGGTCTCCGGATTGCTGGCGAGTGCGAGGGCTTCGGTGAGTTCGAACTTGCGGTGGTAGAGCGCGGCCCCGATGATCACGCCAGCGGCTCCCGCCTTCGCCACCTGGCGGATGTCTTCGAGCGAGCCGATTCCTCCCGAGGCGATGACCGATGCGGAAGTGGCCATGAGTATGTCGCCAAGACTCTCCAGGTTTGGTCCCTGAAGACGCCCGTCGCGGGAGATGTCTGTGTATATGATGGTCTCGACCCCATGGCCGGCAACCGTGCGTGCCAGGTCTAGGGCGCTGACGGTTGTCTGGTCGGTCCAGCCCTGGGTGGCGACCAAGCCATTGCGAGCGTCGATGCCGATGGCGATCGCATCGCCATGTGCCTGGACCACCGCGGGCACGAGATCGGGATTGGAAACGGCGGCGGAGCCGATCACCATCCGGTCGATGCCGCTCTCGCGGGCGGCGGCCAGGTCTTCCAGGGAGCGCATGCCGCCGCCAAGCTGGAGTCGAGGCGAGACCGCGGCGCGGATCCGTTCGATGGTGGACCGGTTTGGCCGGTCTCCGTGTCGGGCGCCGTCGAGATCGACGATGTGGATCCATTCGGCCCCGGCATCCTGCCAGCGGCGCGCGGCTTCGACCGGGTCGGCGTCGAAGACTGTTTCCTGATCGAAATCGCCTTCAACGAGGCGCACGGCTTTGCCATTTCGTATGTCGATGGCGGGATAGACAATCACGTGTATCCTTCCCTGTCTTGATTCCCAACTGGGACTATGGATTCCAGTCTACCCATGTCTGGATCAGCTTCAGGCCGTCCCTCCCGCTCTTCTCGGGATGGAACTGGAAGCCCCAGACGTTCTGGTGTGCGACCACGCTGGGGAACCGCACGCCGTAGGCGGTTTCGGCGGCGATGACGCTGGTGCTGGCGGGTTGGGCGATGTAGGAGTGGACGAAGTAGTAATATGCCGGTTCGAGATGACTCATCGGATTGCCGGGCCAGAATTCGGCCTGGTTCCAACCCATTTGCGGAACCTTGCGGTCGGCTGGGAGCGCGAGGACGATGCCATCCAGCAGGCTGAGACCGGTCGTTGGGCCTTCTTCCTGGTCACCGAAGAGCAGTTGCATGCCGAGGCAAACGCCCAGGAGGGGAGTACCCTGCTGGGCGCGCTCGACGATGGTGTCCGCCATCCCGCTTGCTCGCAGGCGGTTCATGGCGGCGGCCGCGTTGCCGACGCCCGGCAGGACGATACGGTCCGCCGATGCGACCTCCCCGGTGTCGCCGGTGATGATGGACCCGGCGCCGGCATTGGTCAGGGCTCGCTGGATGGAGCGGAGATTCCCGGCGCCGTAGTCGACGATGGCGATCATGCGAGGACTCCCTTGGTGGAAGGCAGGAAGCTGGAGAGCGCGGTGCGGGCGAACGCGGTGCGGGTGGCGACCGCCGCTGCCTTGAAGATGGCTTCGGCCGCGTGATGGGCGTTTCGGGAGCGAAGGAGGTCGATGTGCATGGTGAGCCCGCCGTTGATGGCGACCGCGCGCCAGAACTCCTCGACCAGGCTCGATGCGAAGTCGACGCCGATCACGGGTTCGGGCATGGTGGCGTGGAAGTCGAGGTAGGGCCGTCCAGAGCAGTCGATGACGACCCGGGCCAGCGATTCGTCGAGGGGAGCGTAGGCGAAACCGTAGCGCTCGATGCCCGCGCGGTCGCCGAGGGTTTCGCGAATGGCGAGCCCGACGACGATGCCCACATCCTCAACGGTGTGATGGGGGTCCATGGCGGCATCGCCGCTGGCGGTGACATCCAGGTCGAGGCGGGCAT
>CAZSUN010000308.1:0-2232 GCA_964610045.1 uncultured Sphaerobacteraceae bacterium | reverse complement strand
TGTTCGGACATTGGTAGGGACAGCCCAGGCGCGCAGCGCCGTGTGGCTGTCCTGTGTTCGCAATCAACCTCCCTGCAAAACGCTGTAGGTGCTGCCAGAGGCCGTCGGGCCGATCGGCCCCTACAGGATCACGGACGCGGTGTCACCCATGCCCGTGTCGCCGAGGGCCAAGCGGCGCACATTCGCCTACGCTTCCGGAACCGCCACTGCGCCGCGCGTGCCCTCCCGTGGTTCGCATAGGGGAGGGCACGCCGCACGGACGACCGGTGGCCGGACCGGCTTACAACACCCGGAAACGCTCCACCTGGCGTTCATCCACCTCGACGCCGAGACCCGGGCCGGTTGGGACGGTAATCTCGCCGTTCACCATCCGGATCGGATCGAGACAGAGGGTGTTCAGGATCGACGCCGACGAGACGTTGTATTCAAGGTAGCGGGCATTCATCAGGTAGGCGTTCAGGTGCAGCGACGCCGCCTTCAGCAGGTCGGTCAGCCAGGCATGCGGCACGCACTCGATCTGGCGGCGGGTGGCGAGGTCGGCGATCTGCTTGCCCACCGTCAGCCCACCGCAACGCGAGAGATCTGGCTGCAACACGTCGATTCCGCCTTCGATTGCCAAACGCTCGAACTCGGCGTACCCGGCGTGCTGCTCGCCCCCGGCTATGCGGAGGGTGGTGCAGGCATCGCTGATCTCGCGCATGCCCTCGATGTTCTCCGGGTGCAGGAAATCTTCCAGCCAGAAGATGTCGAGGTCCTCCAGGGCCTCGACCAGGATGCGCCAATCCTTCAGCGAGCGTGGGCGGAATGGTTCGTCGAAGGTGGTGCCATACCAGCCGGCATCGACCATCAGGTCGACATCCGGACCGGCTTCCTCACGGGCGGCCGTGACGAGCGCGATGTCCAGCCCGAGGTCACGCCCGAAGGCTCCCCAGCCGAACTTGATCGCCCGGAAGCCATGTTCCATGTACTCGTTGACCGCGGCTCGCATCGCGTCTGGGGTCGGCCGGAACAGGGTGGAGGCGTATCCTTTCACCGCTGACCGGTACTTCGCGCCGAGCAGCGTGGAGACCGGCTGGTTGAACGCCTTTCCGGCGATGTCCCAGAGGGCGATGTCTGCCCCGGAAAGCATCTGCATGCCGGCGCCCTGCCGCCCGTAGTAGGCCATGTAGCGGTACATCTTCTGCCAAAGTCGTTCCCGCTCCAGCGGATCTTCCCCGATCAGGGCGGATTTCAGTGATTCGAAGCCGACCACCCCGCTCGACGGCGCGTTGACGATGGCGTGGCCGACGTGGGGTTGGGTCTCGATATCCGACCAGCCGGTGATGCCCTCATCGGTGCTGATTTTGATGAGGGTGACGAAGCGCACGCCGTGCGCTTCGCTGGCGTCCTCCGGCGCGGCGTAGTCCTTGCCGGTATCGAGCACGATCGCTTCCACATCGGTAATGCGCATGTTGAGGGTCTCCCGGTTGGTCCTTCGTAGGGGCCGATCCGCCCGAGTGCCAGCGAGGGTATGTCGGCCCGTGGTGTCCCATCGCGGAGATTACGACGGTGAAACAGATTCCTCGCTGCGCTCGGAATGACAATCTCTGCTACGGCTCGGATTGGTAGGGGAGGACCAGGGAGCGTCAGCGACCGTGTGTCCTCCCGGTGTGCCAGTCCGTCGACGGCGATCGCGCCGGATCGGGAGGGCATTACCGGCGTAGCGCAGGCGATGCCGAGGTGACTGCATGTGCGCCGGAAGCCCTCCCCTACCTGTGAATGTCTGAGATGGCGTCGAAGGTGAACGCCACTTTCAACGCCTGCTGGCGGTCGTGTTCCGCTGTCTCGAACGCCGCTCCATAGTCCTCCAACCCGAATTGCTGGGTGACCAGGTCTCCAACCCCAACCGCTGGATCGGCGAGAGCGGCGATTGCTTCGTCGAACCGGTCCCGATCGTTCACTGCCCCGACGATCTCCAGTTCCCGCAGCAGCACCTGGAACAGGTCGACGCCGGTGTCGCCGGGCATCGGCGCGAAGAGCACGAGCCGCCCGGTCGGGCGCAGCAGGCCGAGGCAGGTGTTGACCATCTCGCGGCGGCTGACCGCGAGGATGATGGCATCGTAGCCCCTGCCACCGCTCGCGTCGCGGAGCAGGGCGGCGGCGTCGCCATCGCGCGGGACGGCGACCGTGTTTGCGGCGCCGGCGAATGCCAGCCGGCTCGGGTGGTGGCCCGAGACCGTCACGTTGCCGATG
>CAZSUN010000307.1:0-2234 GCA_964610045.1 uncultured Sphaerobacteraceae bacterium | reverse complement strand
CGTCGCGGGAGTCTGGAGCCCCTTTTCACGCTTACCAGTTGGTGTACGAGCCGTCGGGCTTGAACCAGCGTGGGGGAGCCCAGTATTCGAACGGGTGATCGGCGACGGCTTTTTCGTTGAACTCGACGCCGAGACCGGGCGCGGTGGGCAGCGGGAAGCTGCCGTTCACGGTTTCGAGCGTGACCGGGAAGATGTCCTTTGGGCGGTCCCGGTCGTGCATCGGGAAGTATTCGAGGTAGGCGAAGTTCGAGGTCGCGGCCGCGAGGTGGACGCAGGCGGCGGTCGAGATCGGGCCGAGCGGGTTGTGCGGCATGAGGTCGACGTAACGTGTCTCGCACCAGCCGGCGATCTTGCGGGATTCGGAGATGCCGCCCACGTTGCAGACATCGACCCGGGCGAAGTTCATGAGCCCGCTTTCGAGGTAGGGGGCGAAGGCCCACTTGCTGGAGAACTCCTCGCCGATCGCGAATGGAACGCGGGTCATGGTGCGTAGCTGGGCGTAGGCGTCGGGGTTTTCGCAGCGGATGGGTTCCTCGACGAAGAAGAGGTTGAGATGCTCCACGCGCTGGCAGAACATCGCGGCCTCGACCGGGCTGAGCCGGTGGTGGAAGTCGATGGAAAGCAGGGCGTCGGGGCCGAGCGCCGCGCGGATCTCGCCCAGCCAGTGGACCGCCGCGTCGATCGAGGCGAGCGGATCGTAGGTCGCGCCGTCTCCACCCTGCCAGCCCTCGACAGGCATGCCGGGGGTGAAGCGAAGAACCTTCCAGCCGTCGGCGATGGCGTCCTTCGCTTTTTGGACCACCTCCGGGCCGTTGAGCTGGCCGGGCGTGGCGAAGCAGGGAATGGTGTCGCGGCTGGCTCCACCAAGGAGTTGCCAGACCGGGACGTTCAGCCACTTGCCGAGGATGTCCCAGAGGGCGATGTCGACGGCGGAGATGACCGCGGCGGTGATCTTCCCGCCCTCGAAGTACGCGCCCCGGTAGAGCTGTTGCCAGATGTGCTCGATGCGGCGCGGGTCCTGGCCGATCAGCGCCTGGCTGAAGTGCTCGAGCATGCCCTGCATCGCCATCTCGCGGCCGGAGATGCCTCCCTCTCCGACGCCGTGGATGCCCTCGTCGGTCTCGATCCTGATGACGAACTGGTTCCGGTGGGCGATCTTGACCGGGTAGCCCTTGATAGCAGTGATTTTCATGGGACTGGATTGCCTCTCGATACCTGACTCGCTATGCGATCAATCGCTGGTGAGTGATGGCGCACCTATACCAGCCAGTATCAGAGGGCGCAAGTGGAACCCCGCCGGAAACTGCGTCTTTGGAGCACACCGCTGGATATGGATGAGCGGCATGGGCGCTTGAACAGGGCGCCCATGCCTTTGCCGCTATGGGGTCACGCCTGGGCCAGGGCATGTGCCCAGAACTCGACAGTCAGTGTCGATCCCTGCGCCGACAGGCTCGCTTCCCATGGCCATTTGCATGAGGAATGGCTCTCCGGCCGTAAGCAGCAACGTGCCGAGCACAATGGCCGGTTCATCTCCCGCCCCCCGCGCGGTGTGAACGACATCGTCCTCATAATAGATGGCGTCGCCTGGCTCGAGGACCACCTCGTCGCCAGGCGTGCCGAGATCTTCGGTGGCAACCTCTTCGCCAGACGCCGATCCCCGAACGACATGGGCAACGCCTTCGACCAGTGTCCAACCGAAGGCGCCGGAGGAGACGCAGAGCAGGACAGACCCCGGGTGGCTATGCGGATAGATCTCGGCCCCGGGATTGAAGGTAAACCGCGCCTGGTACAGGGTCTGCCCCGCGGCCCTCGCGGTCGGCACCGCCGCGAAGAGTTCGCGGGCGATGCCTGGCGCCACCTCTTCCATGGCAATGCCGGCGCCATTGGTAGAGCTGCCCTCCTGGCGAGCGAGTGTGTGGGCAGGGGGGCCGAAGAGGAGGCCGAATCCAGCGGCGCCCAGTCCAGCCAGGGCGAGACGACGAGAGAGCGTGGTCGGTGGCGATGCATCCATGGGGTCCTCCGATACGAGCGCGCAAGTCTGCGCCTGCAGGACTTCGCCAACGGCAGTTCGTCAGCGCGTGTCTTTTGGAACACACCGCCACTCTGCCGGGGGAACGCCCGGACCGCATCCACAGCAATCACCATTTGCCACGGCGGGCCGGAAACTACATATATGTATGGTGGTTGTCAGCAGGTGAGGGGGAGGGCCGTTCGAGCAGGCCAAGACGATAGGC
>CAZSUN010000306.1:0-2234 GCA_964610045.1 uncultured Sphaerobacteraceae bacterium | reverse complement strand
GATGTTGCTGGTGGCCTCGACGAGATCGTCGTCCAGCGTGAACCGGTTGGTGATCATCGACTCCGTAAGGCCGGGCCACAGCGCCTCGAACCGTTCGAGACTCTGGACGGCGTTGGTGAAGTCGATCATGCCCGCGTTGACGCTGCCAACCACGACCTTGTTCCCGGCCACGAGCGAGGTATTGAGCTGGCTGGCCGCGATTTCGGCATGGCCCTCGCCGCCGGTGAGGCTGAGCAGCACCAGCACGCCATTGTTGCCCAGCAGCGCCATCGACTCGAAGGCCATCCGGCTGGAACCACTCGATTCGAGGATCAGGTCCACGTTCGGGAGCGAAGCCACGAGGCCGGCGGGGGATTGCTCGCGGGTGGAGACGTAGGTCGCGCCGCTTGCCTCGACGATCTTCGACGCGGCGGTCGGGCCGGGAGTTCGGGCGAGGGTCCAGACATCGACGCCCTTGCTCCGCAGAAGGAGCGTCCCGAGCAGGCCAATCGGGCCGGCGCCCAGCACCATGGCCGTCTTGAGGTTCCAGTACGTCAGGCGGCGCTGGATGAGTTCGGCCTGGCGCACGGCCTTCTCCACCACCGTCAGCGGCTCGATCATCATCCCGATCGGCTCCAGATCGGAGGGGACCGGGATCACCCACCGTTCGTTCTCGATGATGCGCTCGGCCATGAAACCGTGCGCTCCGGCGATGCCGCGCTCGGTGTACCCGAGCTCGAGGCACATGTCGGGCTCGCCAGCCTGGCAGGCCGGGCAGTCGTCTGGCCGCCGGACGGTGACGGAGACGAGGTCGCCAACGGCGACCTTCGATACGTCCGGGCCGAGCTTGCTGACCCGGCCGATGACCTCGTGGCCGAGCACGAGTTCCGACTGTCCTTCCGGCGCGTGGCCGATTTCGCCCCGGATCAGCTCGCGGTCGGTGCCGCAGACGCCCACCCGGATCACGCTGATCTCCACCTCGCCGCTTCCGGGCTCGGCGAGCGGGACGGTGGTGAGATGCAGGGAATGCGGGCGATCCGGGTGGATGGCGATGGCGCGAACCGAACTGGACATGGCGTGCTCTTACCTCGACGAGACGACGACGGACGATGTCCCCATATTGACGTGGTTTCCAGCCCGCGAGTCAAGGAAAAGCGGTGACGAGCGGAACGCGATCAGGATGACTCGCCTTCAGCCGGGAGCGTCACGCCCTCATGCTCGAGTTGGCGCAGCAGATGAGCCTGGTCTTCCTCGCCGGGCAGCGCCCCGGCGATCTTCTCGATCACGCTCTCCCCGGGCATGGGCGGCAGGGTCGGGACGTCCGGATCGGTGACGGCGTCGATCAGCACCGGACGGTCGGCGTTGAGCGCCAGATCCCAGGCCTTCGCGATGTCCTCCGGGGTTTCGACACGAATGGCCTTCAGGCCAAGCATTTCGGCGTAGGCCGCGTACGGGAAATCCGGGACCGCCTGCGATTCAGGGAAGCGGGGCTCGCCCTCCATGGCGCGCTGCTCCCAGGTGACGTAGGCGAGATCGCGGTTGTTGAGCACATGGATGACGAGGCGCGGATCGCTCCACCGCTTCCAGTTCTCGGCCACGGTGACCAGCTCGGCCAGACCGTTCATCTGCATCGCGCCATCGCCGAGGAAGGCGAAGGCGACACGGTCCGGAAAGGCTTCCTTGGCGGCGAGGGCGTATGGCAAGGCGCAGCCCATCGTGGCGAGGGTGCCGGAGACCGATGCCTTCATGCCGGGGAGGATGTCGAGATGGCGGGCGAACCAGACGGTGGACGTGCCGGAATCGGCCGCCAGCATCGCGTTCTCGGGCAGCAGGGGCGAGATTTCGGCATAGTGCAACTGGGGATTGACCGGGTTGGCGGGCTCCAGGGCGCGGCGGCGACGCTCGTCCTTCCAGTCACTGACCGTTTGTTCGATGCGTTCGCGCCAGGATGTGTCTTCCCGACCCCGCAGCAGGGGCGTGAGGGCACGGAGTGTCTCCGCCGCGTCGCCAACGAGACCAACCTCGACCGGATAGCGCAGCCCAAGCGCGCCAGGGTTGATATCGACCTGCACGGCCCGCGCCTTGCCGACCGGCGGCAGGAACTCGGTGTAAGGAAAGCCGGTTCCGACCAGCAGAATGGTGTCGCACTCCTCCATCATCCGGTTGCTGGCGGATGTGCCCAGCCAACCCACCGCTCCGGTGACGTAGGGCACGTTGTCGGGGACCGCCGCCTTGCCAAGCAGCGCCTTGGCGAC
>CAZSUN010000305.1:0-2239 GCA_964610045.1 uncultured Sphaerobacteraceae bacterium | reverse complement strand
CTGCTGGCCGAGGAGTGGCGGGCGATGCCGCGCCAGGCGTGGGACGCTCCGGCGATCACGTAGGCCGTGGGGATCAACGAATGTGGAAGGGAGGGATCGCGATGACGCGGTTCCTCTTTTTCGTGTTTCCCGGCGACACCGGCTCCGATGATGACGCGACAGGTGTCACAGGGAATTCGCCGAAGGGGCCGCGGGGGCGAAAGAGTTCGGCGTCGGGGACATTTCTCCTGTCTTTCAGGCATGGGAACATCGTTCGCCGCCAGCGTCGCGGTTGGTTGGCCAGCCCGGCCCAATTACGACCGGGACTCATTCTTTTGGAGTATGGGAAAATGGCCACGCCGCGCCTACACTCGGCTATGTGGTGGAGATAATTTGAGGTCAGGCTCCCGTCTCCCGCGTGCCGAAACGAGTATCGCTTACGGCCGCGAAGCGCCTGGCGGTTTGGGTTCACTCAAGGAGGTTCAGGAGGGTGAGTTTAGTCGACTGGCTCTTTGTCGTTGGACTACCGGAATCGAGGTAGCCATGGTATCCGCTGGTGAATGGGTGAGGTCAGGCATGTCGCCACGTGATAGCCGAGACATCCCGTATCCATCGGCGTCGCTCAGGTCCCAGTATTCCCTAGGTGTGTTCGATGGAACACGGCAACTGGTGTGAACGCGGAAGACCAGGGGTAATTCCTGGAAACCACGCTCGAACTCAACGAACTGGAGGTTCTCCATGGCCCTGTTACTCGCAATGGTGTACGAAGACCAGCAGACCGCGGAAAACGCCCTGTCGGAGGCAAAGGCGCTCGAGTCCTACGGCTACCTGAAAATCCTCGATCAGACGTTGGTGCGAAAGAGTGACAGCGGCAAGGTCGAGATGGACGAGAAGAAGCACCCGGTCGGCCGTGGCGCGATAGTGGGTGGCGTCGTCGGAGCTATTTTCGGCACCGCCATGTTCATGCCTATCGCGGGAGCGGCTGGTGGCGCGGCCATCGGCGCTGTGATTGGGCATGGCAACAAAGGCGGCGCCGATGACTTCAAGGAATTCCGCGAGAACGTGGCGCGGGACCTGCCGGAGGGTGGTGCGGCCGTCGTACTGCTCGGGAGTACGGAGGGCCGGGAACGGGTGATCCACGACCTGGGCCAGTTTGGAGGAAAGCTTCACACCCTGGATCTGCATGATGACGAGGTGGCTGCCATTCAGAAAGAGATCGACCGAGCCGCGGGCAAGAGTTGAGCCACGTTGCTGATCGAGCACCGGCCCAGGCCGAGGCTTCGGTGAACGTGCGATCTTCGTGAAGCCATGCGGGGCCTGTTCGCCAATGTGCCCGGACCGGATACATGCGCTGGGATCATTCGGGCCGGTGGCCGCCAGAAATCCCCGGTTCGGTGGCAAGGCCGCCATGACCCGGGATGTGGACCTGGGCGAGACGCGGATGGCTGGAGAGTGGCAGAGAGGCACGTACCTGCCTTCCAGAGCGGCGGGGACAGCCCTTTGCATTGGGGACGAGGGCGGTAGGTAGCTGGGTGAGTGTCAGCAGGTTCAGGTAGGGACGGACCCGCCGTGATGACCCACGAAAGCGGCTATAGTCCGCCCTACCTAGTCCGGGTGAATCGACGTGAATCTTCTCATCATCGGCCCCGTGAGGGTTGCCGGGGGCATTCCCGCTCGGTCCAGAATGAGTACACGGCCCGGTCCCGCCGCGAGCAGGACAGAGTCCCCACGCGGCCACCGGGCGCATGGCTCGCGGACGACCACTGGCCTCGGTATGGGCGTCCCGCCAGCGGCGCGACCGTGTCAACCGCTTCGGGTGCCGCTCATGCACCTGGTCCGCGGCGGGTTCAACACGTCTTGCCGCTACGCTCCAAGGATCTTCGCTTTGGCGGCCTCGAACTGGTCGGGGGTTAGGAGGCCGGCGGCCTGCATGTCGGCCAACTGTTTCAGTTGGGACATCAAGTCCGAACTTGGAGCGGCGGCGGCTGGCGCGGCTGCTGGCGCTGCGGAGGCTGCCGCCGCCGCTGCCACCGCTGCTTGCTGGGCCTGCATTGCTTGCATAGCCTGCACCTGGCCTTGCAGTTGGGCAATCTGCGCCTGGCTATTATCATCGACGGCCTGGCTATCGTCGTCGGCCAGTTCCTCGTCAGCCAGTTCTTCGTCAGCCCGCGCTTGGTCCTCCATCTCCTTATTTTCCCAACGCCTTTGCTGACGATGGTGAACGGCGCCGGCTGTTCCCGCCACCACCGCCGTTGTCGCC
>CAZSUN010000304.1:0-2249 GCA_964610045.1 uncultured Sphaerobacteraceae bacterium | reverse complement strand
CACCGGGATGGTGGGTGCGCAGTGCAGGTCCACCAAGATGCCATTCACGGCGACCCGCTGAATCGGTAATAGAACCGCGGCCCGCGGCGGTTGGGGCGAGATGGCACCAGATACCCGTCGTCGACCAGATCCTTCAGTACGCCGCCGACATTCGTGGGGCTGGCGCCGACGATTCCACCCAGTTCCGTGGTACTGATCCGACCGCGGTTGCGGGCGTAGGAGCGTGCGACGCGTTCCCTGGACGGCCATGCGCGCGAACGTCGGGCAGTTTCGTCCTGCGCCTGCAATGCGGCCCTGGATTCGCTCGTGAGCGCCCATGCGGCGGGTTCGGAGTCCGGAACACCGGGCACGAGCGACAGCACCGGATCGCCGTCTATCTCGGCAACCGCGAGTCGGTTGATGGCTCCTTGCGTCTCGGCTGAATTGAGTTGCAGTACTGGCGCTGCTGCCCCAACATCCAGCCAGCTTTCATCGACCAGGTTACGAAGCAACAGGAGCGAATTCAGGTCTTCGACCAGTCCTTCGGGCACCATGCTGCCCAGCCACCTCATCCAGGAGATGTCCGCAGCATCGCCCACCAGGGAGACCCGAACGAAGGGTCCGTCAAGTTCTGCTATCGCTGGGGGATGGTGACCGACACGGAGCATCTCGCGAACCATGCGATCAACCCCGACGCCCTCACGCTCGGCAACCCTTATGGCAGCAAACAACTCGGTCAGCGAGCGATTCCGCGACTGGGACGGATGCGTGATGATGTTTCCTGGGTTCACGCCGCCGAAGAATCCGCCTGGGCTGGTGATGCGAAGGGTTCGGCCGACATGCTCGACGGTCGTCGGCAGCGGGAGGCCCCACTCTCGATGCGCGAGGCCGTTCACAACCGCCTCTCGGACGGCGAGCTCCGGGACATCGCGCAACTGGCCCACAGAGATTCCTCTGGGCAGATGGACGACCGCGTTATTGGCCGCGATGTGAGTGAGAACGTCCTGGACTTCCTCGAGGAGGCCGCGGGACCCCTCGTGAACCCGCTGCCGGCTGTCGCCTCCCGCCGCGTCACGGCGGATGTAGTCCAGCCCCGGCTGACCGCGGCCCGCGAACGCGATGACCCCCGCGTTCGTGAGGAACCCATCCCCTGTCACAACGTTCAGCCGCCGCAGCAACTCAGGCGTGGATTGCCCAGCCAGCTCTACGGCGTGCGCTTCGCCGCTATCTCTAAGGTATCGGCGCGCGACTTCCACTGAGGCTGCTCGTGCCTGTGCTGCTGGCACGTCCGACGGCTGTGCCGACCAGTCGAAGTTCGTGCGAATCAGGCGCTTCTCGTGCCAGGTGGCTGGATCAACCTCGACGCAGTGGGAATCCACCCGCCAACTGACTCGACCGTGACGGCGGATCGGCTCGACTGCTTGCGGAGCTGTGATGACAAGCAAGCGCACATCCCGCAGCTCAACAGGGTCGACCTGGATGGTCAGCGCGCGACTGGTCCTTTGGTAGACCCGATGCCTCAACCACTCCTCGTCTAGAGCCGTACCGATGAGTTCTCCGTTGTCGCCAACCCCCAGGATGAGAGCGCCGCCCCCTGGTGTGTTCGCCATGCATGCCGCCTCGTCGGCGACCTGATCTGCAGCAGCGTCGTTCTGCGCAATCCCGGGGAGCAGGTTGCCCTGCTTGTCCCTGCGCCCCGCCTCCTCCTTGAGGTCCACCAGGATCGACTCCTGGTCGACCCACACGCCTTGCACCAGAAGTTCGAGCACCCGGTTGACTTCTGCCACGACCGGATCTGGGCCGAATCGTATGGTCACTGGCCGAATTCTCCCCACGTCATAATTTAGACACTGGCTATCTTATGGCATAGGCTCCGAGCAACGGCCCGCCATAAGAAGCGAGGCAGTAAGCCCCCGGGACCGCTCCCTCGACCGAAGCCGGCGTGGGCGTGTCGCCGGTGGCGCCCTACGCACGGTGGCCTGTGGTCGCGTACCCAGACGCCGGGCGAATGGGCACGCTCGGATTCGGCAATCAGTGCATCGCCGGCGGCGGGACCTACTGACTAGCTCGGACCCACGTCTGTCCCCGTGCCCAGTCCGCAGGCCGAGCTACACGTGCGAACCCCATTGGCGGCACTATTGACGGCACCGCCCCGCCGAACCCCCCGATTCACGCTCAAGAACGTGGGGCCTCGTGTGATTCGAACCGACAACCTACGGAGTCTCGCCAGCGTCACCGCTGATGCTCGCGGTGATCCGCGAAACCTGTTG
>CAZSUN010000303.1:0-2268 GCA_964610045.1 uncultured Sphaerobacteraceae bacterium | reverse complement strand
GGAGTCCGGGCGACGGGAAGATTGGCTCCTGGGGTGGGTTGCGTGGTGGCCATCAGTGGCACCAACTTCACGCGCGGGCGAATGGCGGACAGTCGCCATCATGATCGTTCGGTGGCAGCTCGTCAACCGAATGCCCGGCAGGTCTCACAGGACGCCTTGCTCGCGCAAGAGACCGGGAGGTGATCGACAAGACCCCATACGATGCCACCCTCAATCGAATCACGTATTTGCAGCACGAGAATGAGGTCCTGGGCAAAGCATCGGCTCACTTCGCCGGGAAAATCCAGCACAAGACATAGCTTTCACGCTGCTGGCAGAGCAAGCCGTTACCGCGGCCGGGCGTTCTGTCGCACGACCCGGCAGGATTCGGGCGCGCAGACGCGTTACCCTTTTCCTGAACAGCCAGATCGCAGGTCTTGAGGGATGCATGATCACGCCAGCGAATCCGATTCCTGTTATCGTCGTCACCGGTCCGGTTGGCGCCGGAAAATCCACCGTCGGTGGTGTCCTCACCGATACCATCGGCGGACGCGGTATACGGGCTGCCTTCATTGATATGGACTCCCTGCGCTGGTTGCATCCGAATGCCAGCGGCGACCGGTTCAGCTCCGGCCTGGGCCACCGCAACCTGGCCGCGATTTGGCCGAACCTGTTGGGCGCCGGGGTGCGCTGCGTGGTGCTCGCCGATGTGGTTGAAGAACCGGCACAGGCAGAGACCTACGCCGGCCTCATGCCCGGTTCAACCATTGCCGTCGTCCGGCTCGATGTCCCGTTGCCCCTCATCAATGAACGGTTGCGGCAGCGCGAGCGCACGCCCGAGGATCTCGCCTGGAGTGCCGCTCGCGCGCCGGAATTGCAGGACATCATGGAAACCGCCGGTATCGGCGATCTTGTCATCGATGTTGGCGTCCGTGCTCCGGAGGACATTGTCGTGGAGATCATCGAGCGCCTCGCCGTATTCGCCCCCCCGGACGCGCAGTGATGGGAGCCTGGCTTCGTTCGCCAGGTGACGAAAGATCGCCACGATGCTGCCGATTGGCCGGGACCAATCGGCCGTACGCGCCGGATTTACCCAGGAAGGACACCATCCCATGCGTTCCTCGCTTCCTCGCGTCGGCATCATCGGCGCCGGTGGCATCGGCAAGACCCACCTGCGTGCCTGGGCGGCCAACGGCGTGGCGCCCACCGCCATCTCCGATGCGAAACCGGAAATCCTGGCCGGGGCGATCGCTGCCCACGGCGGCCAGCCGTACGCCAGCGGCTTCGACCTGATCGCCAGTGGTAGCGTCGATGTCGTCAGCATCTGCACGCCCCCTGCCTTCCATGCCGATCTCGCCGTCGCGGCGCTGGAGGCCGGGGTCGCGGTGCTCTGCGAGAAGCCGCTCGCGACCTCAGTCGAGGATGCCGAACGGGTCGCTGCCATTGCGGAATCGACTGGCACCCTCATCGCGATGGGCTTCTGTCACCGCTTCCAGCCCCATATCGAACGCCTGAAGGCAATGATCGACGGTGGGGAACTCGGCACGGTGCGCGGGTTTCGCAACCGTTTCGCCGGTCACCTGGGGAACGCGGAGCGCCTCTGGTTCTCGAATCCGCGCATATCGGGTGGCGGCGCGCTGATCGACACCAGCGTCCATTCCGTCGACCTGTTCCGGTACCTGCTGGGTGATCCCGACCGGGTGGAAGCCCTCACCAGCACGGTTGCCACCGATCTCGGCCCGGCGCTCGATGTCGAGGACACCGGAATCATCGTCCTGCGGACTGACGCTGGGGTGATCGGAGTAATTGAGGCGTCCTGGAAGACTCCGGTTGGCGAGTGGACCCTGACTGTGTACGGCACGGGCGGGTCCGCCACGGTCAACTACGGCGACAACACCCTCTCGTACTGCCCGGCCGGTGGCGAGTGGGGCGTCGTTGAGGTGGAGGACGGCGACCGCTTCGTCCGCGAGATCGCCTCGCTCATCGACTGCTGGCGGGGCGACCAGGCTGAACCGCGTGCGACCATCCACGACGGTGTCGCCGCGACCCGCATCCTGGCGGCAGCGTACGCCTCGGCAGGCCGCTCGTGACGCATGACTGTGTGCGATTCACCCTTCTGTCAGTTCTGCCAGGAGCGGGTGCGGCGGACTCGCAAACGGGTTGACGACGGTGACGCCGCGCCATGAGAAGCCGTGGTGCATGTCTTCGGAGAGGAGCACCTGGCACCCCGCCTCCGCGGCGGTCGCCAGGATGATGGCATCCCAGATCGCCAGTTGGTGCTCGCTGGCC
>CAZSUN010000302.1:0-2273 GCA_964610045.1 uncultured Sphaerobacteraceae bacterium | reverse complement strand
ACCGCCTGAGCAACCAACCGAAGAGCCCACCGAGGTCCCGATCGAACAGGGCTGACCTCGCATCCGCCACGACGAGCCCCGGCAGGTTCGGGGCTCGTGTCCGGTTCGACCTCTGGTGATTTTCGCCAATCCAAGCCGCCGGGACACGCAAGCGACATCCCGTGTCCCGGCTCATTGGGCTTCAACGGGCCTGGGAATGGGGAAATGTACGAATGGTCAGGTGCGGCGCACCTGACTATGGTGAGGATCATGGCGCTCAACGGAGAGGATGTAGACCCATGACCTGGCCATTTTCATTGGTAGTGAAGGCAATCGTGCTTCTCTCGCTGTTGCCAATCGCGCCGGCGACAGCATGGGCGCAACCTGCACCGAACCCCTGTCCGGACGAGCAGGTCGTCGATGTCGCATCGGGAGAGTGCGTCCCGGTAGAACCAGCACCGGGCGGGGCAGTCCCGACGACGGTCCCCATCGACGAAGCCCTGGGCGACTTCACCTTCCTGCACTACGCCTGTGATGCCGGGTTCGATCCGCAAGCCGGACAGGGCGATCGCAACATCCGGTGCTCCGGCGCTGGCAAGCCGGCCTTCACGTACACGATCTCCGTAAATGGCCAGGTGATCGCGACTGCCACGTTGCAGACGAGCGAAGGCACGCGGGGTCGGCTCGACCTGAACTCCACGCCCGACCGGCCGATTCCCGCCGGGGAGATGGTCATTGCGGTTACCCCGGTCGAAGGGTGGACCCCCGCCTGGGTCTTCTGCGAGATCAACAACTACGACATCGAGCAGAAGATCGTCGAACCGGTCATCGTCAACAACGCCATCACCGTGAGCACGGTCGCCCAGGACATCGTCACCTGCGACTGGTTCAACGTCCCGGTCGAGCCCGCCGAAGACCAGGGCGCTCCTCCGGTTACCGGTGTCGAGGTGGAACCTGGGCTGACAATCCTCGTCCGGACCTGTCCTTCGGATGTCGCCGACCGGCAGGGCGACCTGGCAACAGCCTGCACAGAGCCAGTACCCGGCCTCACCTTCGACATCGCCTTCGGTGGCGAGCCCCACACGTCGCAAACCTCGGATGAGGCCGGGGAGGTCGATGTGCCGCTCGCGGTCGGCTCCGGCACCTACCAGATCATCAACCAGCCGCTGCCGGGCTTCCTCGCGCCCTCTATCGAATGCGCCATCACCCACGCCAACGGCACAACCGAGATGACCAGCAGTTCCGGAGCCGGGTCGTCAGGGATCGATGTTGCGTACGACGGCGAAAGCGCCGTGACCTGCGCCTTCTACTTCCAGGGCGAAGCGGCCGGCCAGGAAGCCGACCTCCCGGGCCAGACCCTGGTTGGCGAGCAGGACGAGGAGCAGGATTCTTCGGAAGACGCGGCCACCGGTAGCGATGAGGCGGATGGCCCCGGCGACGAGACGACCGTGCCGGGAATGACGTTGCTGGCCAGGCTCTGTCCACCGGAGGTGGCCGAACTCGACGTCGAGGCCGATCTCACGGTCGATTGCACCCAACCCGCCAGCGGGCTCACGCTCGAAATCCTCGTCGATGGCGAGTCCGCCGGAACCTTCGCGACCGACGCCAATGGTGCGATTGCCATCCCGTCCGAGCCTGGTGCCAGTCAATACCTGTTTCGCCTCCCATCAATTCCTGGTGTGACGGAATTGCGCGTCGCATGTGTCTCCGTCTATCCCGACGGGACAACGGCGACGGGCCGGTCCCAGGTGATGGGATCGGACATGGACGAGCTTTACCTCACCAGCGACGGCCTCAGCGAAACCACCTGCACCTTCTTCTTTATCGGCGGCGCGAATGAGGATCAGGCGGCGGACACCCAGGCCAGCGAGACGGTCCCGGCGCCATCGCTGACAATCCAGTTCTGGACGTGCCCCGAGGGCACCGACCCCGCAGCCGATCCCGCCCGCCTGGAAACCACCTGCGCCATCGACACATCTGAACACTCGTTCGTGCTCACGATCGACGGCCTTTCCAGCGGCGAGACAATCGCCGGGAGCGCCACCTGGGAGATGCAGGACCTGACCGCGTACGTCGAGATCGGGCCCGGCTCCACCGGAGCGGTGAACTGTCTCTCGACCTGGCCCGATGGTGCGGATCAGGATCCGGCAACAGTCACCCTTGAAGACGGCGTGCTCACAGTCATCCTGCCGCATCCCGAAACCGCGGTGTCCTGCAACTGGTTCATCGTTTCGCTCTAGCGCAAGGCAGCCACCATGACCGCAAGTGCCCCGATCCCGTCGTTCAGCCGCCGC
>CAZSUN010000301.1:0-2278 GCA_964610045.1 uncultured Sphaerobacteraceae bacterium | reverse complement strand
TCGACAACATCGGCGCCGGGTGGATGCTCCTCGACATGGGCGGTGAAACCGTACTTATGTCTCAGGGTGGCGATTCGGGTCTCATCTCGGCCATGATCGCCATTCCCTCCCGCCAGTTCGGGATGGTCGTCCTCGCCAATAGCGACACCGCCATGATGCTCTGCAACGACATGGTGCTGCGCGGCATGTCCACATTCACCGGCCTCACTCGCCCCGCCCCCGAGCCCCATGCTCTCGGCGAAGACGAGGCGGCAAACGCGGATGGCGAATACGGCCTGCCCGAATGGATGACGTTCGCTGTCACCCCGGCCGACGGATCGCTTCTTCTGACAACCTCCGCTGGCGGTCAGGAAGTCCCCGCCATGACCGGCCAACTCACCATGGTCTCACCCACGAGCGGCTCCATGCCGGCCATGGGAGGCACCGTCTGGGTGGATCTGGTCCCGGGAGACGATGGAGCTATCCAGTGGCTCAGGTTCGCGGGCCGCATGGTTCCCCGCATCGCGTAGCTTCTCGGCTTCATCGCCGAAGTTTCTCCGAGAGCACGGCGGCTTTCCGTGCTCCCGGCCGGAAATTGCTATCCAAATGGCTCTGGAAGGTTCTGGCGACAATTCGCGGATTTCCCCATACCGCGAGAAGAAATGGACACAACCCCAATTAGAACGTATGATCTAATTCAAATCCGGTCAGGATGCGAGCAGTGGGGAGAATGGACATGGAGCGTTCGAGAGCGATCGCGACGGCATGGTGGGACCACTTCAACGACGGGAATTACGCAGCCGCCGCAGGCCTGCTCGCTGAAGGCACACGGGTCGATTGGCCGGTCTCAGGCGAGCGTATGCAGACTCCCGCGGAATGGCTCGCTATCAAGGAGGCGTATCCCGCCGCCTCTCCCTGGAAGGCGCGAATCGTTGACATGATCGAGAGCGGAGGCAACGTGGTGACCTTCACGTCGGTCTTCGATGGGGAGACAGTCGATTTCGCCATCAGTAGATTCACCATTGAACAAGATCGAATCGTGAAACTCACCGAGTACTGGCTGGTGCGCGAGTCCGCCCCAGACTGGCGCGCACGCTGGATTGTTCCGTTGCCGGATGACGACAATCCGCTATGCCGCCTTCCGTGATACGTTGGAGTCAGAGTTCACACCAGGTGTGAACGAAGCTGACATTTTCCACGAGAGGATCCTCACGTCATGTCCGACCTGATCGCTACCGCGGCGAAGGGCGACCTCGCCGGAATCGAAAAGCTGCTCGACGCGGGCGTGGACATCGACCAGCGCGACAGTCAGGGTCGCACCGCGGCTATGGCCGCTACCTACGCCAACCAGGTCGAAGCCGCCCGCCTCCTCTTTTCCAGGGGCGCGAATCCGGATATCCGCGACAACATGCTCAACAACCCGTTCCTCTACGCTGGCGCCGAGGGCCTGCTCGACATCCTCAAGCTTGCCCACGAAGCCGGCGCCAACCCCGCTATCCCCAACCGCTACGGCGGCGTCGCCATTATCCCCGCCGCCGAACACGGCCATCTCGACGTGATTGAGTTTCTGCTCGAACACACCAGCATCGATGTCAACCACGTCAACAACCTCGGCTGGACCGCCCTCCTGGAGGCAATCATCCTCTCCGACGGCGGCCCCACCCACGGGCAGGTCATCCGCGTCCTCCTCGCGGGCGGCGCCGATCCCAATCTCGCCGACGGCCAGGGCGTCACTCCCCTGGCGCACGCCCGCCAGCGCGGTTACCGCGAAATCGAGCAAATCCTTGTCGACGCTGGTGGCCACTGAACGACAGCCGGGGGTCAGGAAACCATTCCCAGAGAGAGGCGGACGAGGCTGCCTGGTGGTAACCTCCCGCCATGGCAATCACACTGATCACCGGCCTCGCCGGAACCGGAAAATCCGCTGTCATCGCCGAACTCGCCCGTCAGGGCCACGACGCCGTCGATACAAGCACTGTCGAGTGGTCGGAGTGGCGCCGCGTCAGGGATACAGGCTCGCCCGATGAGGGCCCACGCGACGAATGGCTCTGGCGCGAAGACCGGATCACGGACCTCCTCTCCTCAGCCAGCACGAGCAACCTGTACATCGCTGGCTGCTGCTCAAACATGACCGCCTTCACCGATGCATTCGACCACATCGTCCTGCTCACCGCCGATTCCCAGCGAATGCTCGACCGGCTTGCTCCCCGCTGGGACCTGCGCTTCGCGGGCGACCGCTTCGAACGATTTCTCGTCCTCCGCGACCTGGAGGTCACGCTCCCAAAACTCCGCGCCATTG
>CAZSUN010000300.1:0-2286 GCA_964610045.1 uncultured Sphaerobacteraceae bacterium | reverse complement strand
TCGGCGACAACGTCGAGGTGCATGACCTCGAGTACGACATCAACGATGAGCGCTTCTCCGCGGCGATGGCCAACCGCCTCGCCGAAATGGTGGCGGAAGCGCAAGGTTGACGAGGCATCACGGCGCGGGAGGCCCATACGGCAACCAGCATTGCGCATGCCCCATGCTCGCTGATGGTTGCCCAGGACCTCCGTACTGGTGGTCGATGTCATTCACCAGTACGGAAGCTCTAGCCGGCCAGCGAGCATGGTGTTGGCAACAGGAGCCTGGCCGGTGTATGAGCTTCCCCCGTTGGCATGGCTTGGGCGCGTTCTCCCAGGATTACATTGGCGCCACCTTGATACGTGGCGCTTAGACTTGGTATAATTGGTTGTAGCAATTGAGGGTGATGTGCTCGTCGAGCAGCCACCATCATTGAGAAGGAGTCAACCAATGGCCAAGTCCAACCCCGCGCTCAAGAAACTCATCAAGGGCCTCAACGCGGACCTCGCTGGTGAGTACAACGCGATCATCAGCTACACGCAATACTCGGCGAAGGTGACCGGTCCGTACCGGCCGCAACTGGTGCAGTTCCTCCAGTCGGAAATTCCGGATGAACAGCGCCACGCCCAGTACCTGGCCGACAAGATCGCGTCCCTTGGCGGCACTCCTGTCGTGGAGCCGAAGCCGGTCCGCACATCGGACGACACCCGCGAGATGCTCCAGTTCATCTACGAAGCCGAGGCCGAAACCGTCGAAAACTATCGCGCTCGCATCGATGAGGCGGAGGCCGCAGGCGAAACTGGCCTCAAGGTCCAGCTCGAAGAGATGCTCAGCGACGAAACCACCCACCGTGACGAAGTCCGCAAGATGCTGGACGGTTGGGCATAACGCCAGCTCTCCAGAACCTCACACATGAAAACGGGCGCCTTTCCAACCTGGAGCGGCGCCCGTTCTCGTTGACCTTCACGACGCGGCGGTCGCGGCCTCCCGCTTCTGGAAGCGCTCGGCCCGGCGGTGAATCCTGTTCCAAGCGCCCGTCAGCCCCATCGCGCGCTTCATCGCCATCACCGTGTCCCGCGTCTCCAGGCGGACCTTGTGCGTGCCCTGCTCGATCAGCGACTCCGCGAATCCGCTGGTGGAATATCGCAACCGGCGCTCGCGCATTGGGCCCAGTACGTCGTCGATGACACCGGCGAGGTAGTCCTTCACCTCCACATCGCCAATGGTTCCCGAGCGGTACCGGGCCTTCATGCCGTCGATCTTCGGGCGATCCGTGCCGAACACGTCGAGCCATTCGAAGACCGGATTTCCCTCCACCGTGCCTGGCACATCGGCGCTGATCCTGGCCGGATCGGTATACATGCTCATCACCGCCTTGCGCGCGGTGGCGGCATCGTCGCCGAGGGCGATCGCGTTGCCGAGGCTCTTGCTCATCTTGCGTCTGCCACCGGTTCCGACCAGCACGGGTGTTTCGCCCGGCACGATTTCCGGTACCGGGAACACTTCCCCGTACCGGCTGTTGAACCGGCGCGCCAGTTCCCGGGTGACCTCGACAAATCCGTAATTGTCCTTGCCCACCGGCACGGCGTGGGCGCGCACGCTGAGGATGTCGGCCGATTGCAGGACAGGGTAGGCGAGGAGCGCCAGTGGCATCTCCACATTGGCGTCACGCGCCATGTCCTTGAGCGCGGGCAACCGTTCCAACCGGGCAACGGTGACCTGGGAGTGCAGCAAACCCGAGAGTTCATGGATTTCCGGAATCGCCGACTGCAGGTAGAAGGTGACGTTGTCCGGGTCGATACCGGCGCTGAGCGCGTCGAGCACCAGACCCGCCGCCCGTTGGTCCACCAGGGCGATGTCTTCTGGCGAACTTCGCGTGGTGAGCATGTGCAGGTCGGCGACGATGAAATAGGAGTCGTACTCGTGCTGGAGCCGCACGCGGTTGCGCAGCGACCCCACCAGGTGACCGAGATGGAGGGGCCCGGTGGGCCGGTCGCCGGTCAGCATCCGGAGCCGCGGGGAAGTCTGTGTGGACATAACGGTGTAGCCTCCCGGCGAAGGTCGCCGGTGAAAGTGGGCGAATCTGGACGCGGGGTGGGGGGAGGGCCGTCAGGACCCGCGTTTACGAGGCGTGGTCCGGCCGTGAGGATATGGCGCGGCTGCCGCGCCAGTCCCGCCAGCGGCGGATGATCTCGAGGTCGTGGTCGAAGGCCAGGTCCGGCAACGCCTCGGGGGCGTGCCAGGCCAGTTCGATGAGATCGTCGCCGGGGCGAGGGGCGCCGCTGAATCCCAGGGCGGGATAGG
>CAZSUN010000299.1:0-2315 GCA_964610045.1 uncultured Sphaerobacteraceae bacterium | reverse complement strand
GCGGCGGATGATGCGGGAGCTATCACCGGCGTGGACCGGGGCCAATCTCCCCGCGGCAGGGGATGAGGCACCGGGGCCGCTCGCCGGAAAACAGGTGGTGATAACGGGCACCGGGGACTACGTCGACCGGGCGACTGCCGCCTTCCTGGGGCGTGGAGCCTTTGTGACACCGGCGACCACGCTCGAGATCCGGCCGACCGCCACGCCAGGCGTGCTTGGCGCGGCCCTGAAAGATGCCGCCGCCGGTGGTTTCGACTGGATGGTGGTCACCAGCACCAAGACCGTGGATGTGCTCGATGCCTTCGGTGGCGGGCAGCTCGCCGGCAAGTCGAAGGTCGCGGTGGTTGGCAAGGCGACCGGCGCCGCGATGGAGAAGATCGGTATCCCGGTTGACCTGGTTGCCCAGGAGCAAACCGGACGCGGTCTGGCCAGGGAACTGGTGGACGCGGTTCCGGCGGGTGCGAAGGTGCTCTGCCTGCTGGGGAGCCGGGCTGGCGACACGATCACCTCTCCACTGCGCCGGGCCGATGTCAATGTGGTGCGGGTCGAGAGCTACCGCTCGATCGCGAACGCGGGCGACAGCGAACCCGTGCGGGCGCGGGTTCGCGGTGGGCGAGTGGACGCGATGGTGTTCGCGTCACCGTCGTCGGTGCGGGTGATGACCGCCGCGCTGGGCGTCGACTTGGCCGCGCTCTCGGGCGCCTGCCTGGTGGCGATTGGAAGCACGACCGCCGCCGCCATGACGGAGTTCGGGTTGCCGGTACATGTAGAGGCCGAGGATCCATCGCCAGAGGGCGTGGTGGCGTCCTGCGAGACCTATTTCGCGGGCCGGTCGTAGGGACAGAGGTGTTTCCCAAATGGTTTCAGGTACTGACATGGAGCGATTGGCCGCCGTGGGCGACTTCCAGCGCACGCGGCGGTTGCGCATGACTCCCGCGATTCGCGATTACGTGCGGGAAACGGAACTGCACCCGAGGGATTTCGTCTATCCGCTGTTCGTGGTGGAAGGAAACGGAGTTCGTAACGAGATCTCGTCAATGCCGGGGCAGTTCCAGCTTTCGGTGGACCAGCTCGAAGCCGAGATCAACCAACTCAGCTGGTTGGGAATAGCCGGAGTGCTGCTGTTCGGCATCCCGGATGTCAAGGACAGCGAGGCGACCGGCGCCTACGATCCGGAGGGGATCGTTCAGCGGGCGGTCCGCGAGATCAAGCGGGCCGATCCCAATTTCCTGGTGATCACTGATGTCTGCGCCTGCGAGTACACCGATCATGGGCATTGCGGCATCCTGGTTGGCGATGTGGTGGACAACGATCTCACCCTACCGCTGCTGGCGCGGACGGCCGTCAGCCATGCGCAAGCCGGGGCCGATATCGTGGCGCCATCGGACATGATGGATGGCCGGGTCGCCGCGATCCGGGCGGCGCTCGACGACGCGGGGTTCCACGCCACGCCGATCATGTCCTACGCGGCGAAGTACGCGTCGGCGTACTATGGGCCGTTCCGCGAGGCGGCTGAGAGCACCCCTTCGTTCGGCGATCGGCGCTCGCATCAGATGGATCCGGGCAACGCCCGCGAGGCGATGCGCGAAATCGCGATCGACCTGGCGGAGGGAGCGGACCTGGTGATCGTGAAACCCGCGCTTTCCTATCTCGACATCATCCGGGCCGCGCGGGAGACGTTCGACGTGCCGCTGACCGCCTACAACGTTTCCGGTGAGTTCGCGATGGTCAAGGCTGCGGCGCAGTTGGGCTGGATCGACGAGCAGCGCGTGACGCTGGAGACATTGCTTTCGATGAAGCGGGCAGGCGCGGGCCGGATTATCACCTATCACGCGAAGGAAGCCGCCGCCTGGCTGGCTGGCACGGATCCGAGGTGAGGGCAACACTCGCGGGCAATGACGCTCGCCACGCGACGATGAGGAGCGCGATATCCATGGTTCAGACGCATCAGATGACAGGGCGAGGCCGGTTCCTGGCCACGGCCAACGGCAACGACGCCGACAGGACGCCCGTGTGGTTCATGCGACAGGCGGGCCGTTGCCTGCCCGAGTACCGGGAGCTTCGGAAGAAGCACCCGTTCCTCGAGGTGGCGCGCACGCCGGAGCTGGCGGTACAGGCGACGATGATGCCAGTGGACCGCCTGGGTGTGGATGGCGCGGTGCTGTTCGCGGATATCATGCTGCCACTGGATGGCATGGGCGTCGAGTTCGAGATCAAGCCAGGCGTGGGCCCGGTGATCGCGAACCCAATCCGGACAGCCGAGGATATCGACCGGATTCGTGTCGTGGACCCGGAGGAGGGGACGCCCTACGTGC
>CAZSUN010000298.1:0-2346 GCA_964610045.1 uncultured Sphaerobacteraceae bacterium | reverse complement strand
GCGAACAAGCCATCGGCGACTGACCCGCCATACACCGTTGAACTGGAGAACACCGGCTGGCGGTGCATCGGCTTCCACACCGGCCGCGCCTCGATGTTCTCCGCCTCCAGCGCCAACCGCACCGCTTCCCGGTCCGCCCCAAACCGCGCCGGATCGATCGTGACACACGACAGCCACCGCGTGTGCCGTCCCCATGGCGCTTCCGGCATGAACCCGATGCCGGGAACGTCACCGAGCGCATCGACGTAGAAGTCGAAATTGCGCCGCCGGGCCTCGACGCGATCGTCAAGCACCAGCAACTGCCCCCGGCCAATCGCGGCCAGGATGTTGCTGAGCCGGTAGTTGTAGCCAATCTCCGTATGCTCGTAGTGCGGAGCGGGATCCCGAGCCTGGGTGGCCAGCTTCCTGGCATGCGCGATTGCATCGCCATCGTGCGATGTCAGCATCCCGCCGCCGCTCGTGGTGATGATCTTGTTGCCATTGAACGAAAACCCGCCGAACGTGCCGAATGTGCCGGGCGCCCTGCCCTTATAGGTTGCGCCGAGTACTTCCGCCGCGTCCTCGATCAACGTCACGCCGTACCGTTCACAGGCCGCCATGATCGGATCGAGATCGGCGCTCTGCCCATAGATGTGCGTCACCATCACGGCCTTCGGCAGCGTCCCCGTGTTCGCACGGTCCGCCAGCGCCCGCTCCAGGAGCACCGGGTCCATGTTCCACGAGGTCACCTCACTGTCGATGAACACCGGCCGGGCCCCCTGATAGACGATCGGGTTGACACTCGCCGAAAACGTGAAGGTCGAGACAAACACGTCGTCGCCGGGTCCGACCCCCTCGAGAATCAACGCGAGATGCAATGCGGCGGTCCCCGAACTCAGGGCCACCGCGTGACCGCACCCGGTTGCTTCGGTGAACTCCCGCTCGAAGGCATCGACATCCGGACCAACAGGCGCGATCCAGTTGGCCGCGAACGCGCCTTGAACGAGGGCGAGCTCCTGGCCACCCATGTGCGGTGGCGAAAGAAAAATCCGGTCAGCGGCCACGTTGATAACACTCCTCTATCGAGAAAGGCTGCCCGGGCGGTTTTCACCCGGGCAACCTTTGTCATACCGCGTGTGATGACGTGGCGCAATGGTCGCATCGCGCGAGCGCCAGTGTCCAACGCTACACCCGAGCGGCAACTCCATTCATTGGTAGTCGCAGCGCGGGATCGCCCTCGATCAGGAATTTCTCGTTGCTGTGAACGCTGAGTCGATACGTTCCGAGTTGCTGGACGGCCTCTGCCATCTCGCGAATCGACTCAGGCATCTCCCGAACCGGGGTGAAACCCAACCGATTGCGCGCCTTGCTGAAATCCACATAGTAATTGCGGTGATCGACCACTTCGTCATTGGTCACGATCCGCGCCGCCGGCGCCACATCCTGAATCAGCTCGCCAATCTCACCGAGCCGGTGGTTCTGCTCGTCCGAACCGATGTTGAAAATCTCTCCCGCAACGACGTCCAGGGGAGATTCCAGGGCTCGAATGACGGCGCGAGCAATGTCGTCAACATGCACGAACGGACGCCACTGACTGCCGCCGTGAACCGTGATCACCCCTTCGAGCACTGCCTTCGCGGTAAGAAGATTCACAACCAGGTCGAACCGCTGTCGATGGGACCATCCGTAGGCGGTGCCGAATCGCAGGACAACCGGGGAGAACGACGCATCCCGCTCGGAGAGCACCAGTTGCTCGGAATCGATCTTGGTGTTGGCGTAAAGGGACACAGGATTGAGTGCCGACGACTCGTTCAGGGTTCCATCGCTGGCGCCATACACGCTACACGTCGACGCGAAGACGAATCGAGCGATGCCAGCCCGCTTGCACTCGTCCACGAGAATCCTTGTGGCGGCAAAGTTCGTCTCGACAGCAAAGTCTTCATCGAATGCGCACGCGGGGTCGCCGACGATCGCGGCCAGATGTACGACAGCATCGACATCGCGCACCGCGGATTCAACGGCCAGCCTGTCTCTGGTGTCGCCCTCGACAATCTCAATGCCAGCGTGACCCACCAGATCCCTGATGGCCTCATCCCCATACAGAAATGAGTCCAACACCCGCACACGGAAGCCAAGCCCCAACAGCCTGCGGACAAGCAAACTTCCGATGTATCCAGCACCGCCGGTAACCAGGACCCAGGCGCCATATGAACCCGCGCTATAAGGCCCGACGATATCGCGCACGGTGGGTTCGATAGCGGGTCGTTCTCGCGTAGGCTTCATTCTTCTCCCTTTGCCGAAAGCTGAACCAATCCCAACCGGCCACTGTGGTTGGCTTTCCCAGCAAGGCACGCGCCGCGTTCCTCT
>CAZSUN010000297.1:0-2352 GCA_964610045.1 uncultured Sphaerobacteraceae bacterium | reverse complement strand
CTTTGGAATTTCCATGCGAGTTTGGCCTCTGTATCACTTGGGGCAGCGCGATCGAACACGCACATGACCCTGCTACCCGTGTTTCCTGGCTTCCGGTGACAATTCGCGGTGTGTGACGAGATGCCGTTGACCAGGCTATTCCGAATTCACAATGCAATGATAATGCCCGCCGCCGAATCGCTCACCTAGACAATCGGACGTACTGGGCCTTTACCGGTGAATGGTAGCACCGGGAGGCATCCGCCCGGACGGCGGAACCGGCACATTTGGGTGGGGCGGGAATCCAGCCAGGGCGTGCCGGGTCATTCCCGGTTGGGAGGAGGATGAGCGAGTTTCCCTCCTCCAGGGAAACCGGCTGTAATCTTTTCCCAGGATCCACGTCAACCCTAGTGTTGGAGGGACGATGGCGAAATGGTTCGGGACGAATCGACACACAACCAGGTGCGTTCTGGTCCCGCCGTGGCGGCGGCCGGGGAGTCCGATGAGCGGCTCGCCGCTCGCGCCTCCACGGACCCCGCCGCCTTCGCCGAGTTGTACGAACGTTACGTGGCCCGGATCGACCAGTACTGCAGGTGGCGGCTCCGGGACCGGGATCTGGCGCAGGACGCGACCAGCCAGATCTTCCTGAAGGCGCTCGAGGGCCTTCGGCGGCGACGCATCGACAACGTGGCCTCATGGCTCTTCACCATCGCCCACAACGAAGTGGTCGATCGCTATCGTCGCCAACATCAGACAACCGCATTCGATTCGTACCGGGAGGTGGCCAGTTCCGGCCAGTCGGTGGAAGACCTCGCCATCCTGGCCAGCTCCTCCGCCGACCTCCACCGGCTGCTCCCTCTCCTCAGTCCGGACCAACAGGACGTGATTGAACTTCGCCTGGCCGGCCTCACCTCCACGGAGATCCAGGAGGTGCTTGGCCGGAGCAAGTCCTGGGTGGCGACCACGCACCATCGTGCCCTTCGCCGGCTCCGCGGCCTGCTCGATCCGGTTCGCGAGGAGGTCCGGCCATGACCTGGCATTCGTTCCGCGGCCGGCGCCGCGAGCAATTCGCCCTTCTTCACTACTGGGACGATGCGGTGCGCCGCCGTCCGGCCACGCCGGCGCCGCCGCCGGACGTGGATAAGGACCTTGCCTCGCTCGTTCGTACACTGCATTCCTCCGCAACCCCCGCGCCAGAGCGCCCCGCTTACGCGGACGACCTGCTGCGGACGTTGCTGGCGACCTACAAGGAGACACCCACCGTGAACGCCACAGCACTGGCTGAGCCACACGCTGTTCCGGACGTCACACCCCGGCCCGGCGGTACATCGCATCATCCTCCCCGGCGGCGGGAACGCCCGCGCCGCAACCTGATACCCGCGCTCGAAATCGCCCTCGTCATCGCCCTGATCCTCGGCTCGCTTGGCGCCTTCTGGGTTTCGACCCATGACAACCGGCAGGCGCTTGCTCCCGGCGACGCCACGCCGACGGCCGAGTCGACGCCGGTCCATTCACCAGACGTACCGATGTACCGCGGAAACCCCGAACGGACGGGTGTGATGCCTGGTCCAGGCATCGAGGGCGACCCGGTCGAACTCTGGCGAGTTGAGCTTGGCGGGCCGATCAACTCGGCTCCGGCCGTCGTCGACGGTGTGCTCTATATCGGCGCCGGCGATGGCAACCTCCATGCCATCGACGCCGCCACCGGCGCGACGATCTGGACCTTCACCGCCGCCAGCCCGATTTCATCGTCCCCCGCCGTGGTCGATGGGTTGGTCTACGTTGGCGGCGAGGATGGCACGCTCTACACCCTGAACGCCGCCGACGGGAGCGAGGCGTGGACCTTCCCGGGCACGCGTTCCTCCGCCTCGGTGGTTGTGGATGCCGGCGTTGTGTACACCGGGTCAGACGATGGATTCCTCTACGCCATCGACGCCGCGACGGGTGAACAGCGCTGGAGTTCCGCCCTCGGCGAATCCGCCTCCCGCTCGCCAGCGATTGCCGAAGGTATCGTCTACATGGGCAGTGCCGATGGCGTCCTGCACGCGGTTGACAGCGTCACCGGCGAGGAACGCTGGACCTTCCAGGCCGAAGGCGGCGGCCTGACCGCCACCACGGCGATCGCCAATGGCGTCGTCTACCAGGGGGTGTTCGACGGCGATGCCAACGCCGCCTATGCCCTGGACGCGGTCACCGGCGAATTGCTTTGGCGGTTCCAGCCCGAGCAGCCCTCAAGGTTCCTGCCACCCGCGGTCGGCGATGGCCTGGTCTATTTCCCGGGCGACACCATCTACGCGCTCGACGCCACGACCGGCGAGGAAGCCTGGAGCTTTGTTCCTCCCAAGTATGTCAGCGCGGCGCCGGCCCTGGTCG
>CAZSUN010000296.1:0-2354 GCA_964610045.1 uncultured Sphaerobacteraceae bacterium | reverse complement strand
AGGGCGGCAGTGGGATCAACGTGGTGCCCGAGCGCTGCACCATCAACTACGACCGGCGGATCACGCCGGGCCAGACCTCCCAGGGGGCGCTGGCGGAGATCGACGCCGCGCTGGATGACGTGCGAACCGCCAATTCGCGGATCGCGATCGAGCGGCCCGAGCCATGGTTCGTCGGTGACCCGCTCGCCACTCCCGCAAGCGACCCCGTCGTGATCCTGGGCGGTGAGGTGAACGCTGCGCTCGGTGGTTCGGGAACGCCGGTGCGGGTACCGTACGGTTCGGACGCGAGCAAGTTCGCGGCGGCGGGGATACCGGCCATCGTGTACGGACCGGGCTCGATCGACAATGCCCACAGCGTGACCGAGTTCGTCCCGGTCGAGGACCTGGCCGCGGCGGTGGCGTTCTACCGCGGGCTGGCCGAGCGCTTTGGAACCTGAACCGCCCATCATTGGAGGAGTGCGGCGATGCGATTGACCGGCGAGATCGCGCTGATCGGCAGCGGGGGCGTGGGATTCAACCTGACGCACCAGCTCGACTGCCACATCTACCTGATCCACGATGGTGACGAGGCCGCGATCATCGACGCGGGCGCGGGGGTGGACATCGCGCCGGTCCTGGAGCAGATCGACCGGTCCGGCGTGCCCCGGAGCGCCATCCGCAGGCTGCTCCTGACTCACGCTCACGGCGACCACGCTGGCGGAACCCGTGCCCTGCGTGACGCGCTCGATCTCGACGTGTGGGCATCGCCTCTGGCTGCCCAGTACGTGCGAGACGGTGACGAGCGCGCCATCAGCCTCGACCGGGCGAAGGAGCCGGGCGGCTATCCCCAAGGATACGTGTTCCAGGCCTGCCCGGTGACCAGGGAACTGCGTGAAGGCGATCGCTTTCCACTCGGTTCGCTCGAGGTCGAGGTGATCGAGACGCCGGGGCATTGCGGCGGGCACCTCTCGTACCTGCTGCACCGGCCCGGCGGCGGCGACCTGTTCAGTGGCGACGCCATCTTCGCCACCGGCCGGATCCTGTTGCAGGACATCTGGGACTGCTCGGTGACCGAGTCCTGCGAGAGCGTGCGACGCCTGGCGCGGGCGCGGCCGGATGGGCTCTACCCCGGTCATGGCGCGGTGTCGGTGAACCGGGGCTACAACCACATCTTCTCGGCGATGGAGCACATTTCGCAGATGCTCCCGCCGCCGCAGATGGCATTCTGAGTTTACGAAGATTCGTACGGGAGCGGTGCATGATCGGTATCGGTGTCATCGGGCTGGGCGCGTTCGGGGAGTTCCAGATTCAAGCGTTCCAGGGCATCCCCGGGATTCGGGTCGAGGCGGTGGCCTCGCGGAACCTTGCCCATGCGGAGGAAGTCGCTCGCAGGTACGGCATCCCTGCCTGGTTCGACTCGGCCGAATCACTGTGTCAGCATCCGGACGTGGATGCGGTCACGGTGGCGACCGAGGAATCGCGGCATGTGGAACCCGCCCTGGCGGCGCTCGCGGCCGGGAAGCACGTACTGGTCGAGAAGCCGCTCGCCACCACGCGCGAGGATGCCCTGGCCATCGTGGAGGCGGCGGAGGCATCGGCGGGCACGCTCATGCCGGGGCACATCGTCCGGTTCGAGACGAGGTTCCAGGCGCTCAAGCGACAGGTGGCCGCTGGCGAGCTTGGCCAGATCGCCGCGATCCATGCCAGTCGCAACCGGCCACGGGCCACGCTCGACACCTACGGACGTTGCCATCCCGCCCTCGTCACCGCGATCCACGATATCGACGCCTGTCTCTGGCTGCTGGGCGAGCGCCCGGTCAGCGCGCGGGCGTGGCACCGGCTGGAGCGATCGAGCGACGGCGTGTACGGCATCTGGGGCACGTTCGCCTTCCCGAACGGTTGCCTCGCGACGTTCGAGGCGACCTGGATGATGCCCGACGACACTGGCATGGACTGCGCCGATACCTTCGCGGTGACCGGAACGCGCGGGAGCGCCAGCATCGACCTGGGGTCGCCTGGCCTGCGCACCCTCACGCCTGGCCGCACGCTTGTGCCTGAGATTGGCTACCAGCCGTTGGGTCACGACGGTGTCGCGGGGGCGCTCCAGGCGGAACTGGCGCATTTCGTGCTGCTGGCCGAAGGACGTGTCCAGGAACCAGTGGTGACGCCGCGCGATGGGCTCAACGCCGTGGTCGCGGCCGAAGCGATGATCGCGTCCGCCGGGGCTGACCGTGAGGTGACCATCGACTGGAGCGGACTGTGACCCCGATTCGGCCCGGAGGAAGGCCATACACCGCAAGATCGCCCATGGCGACGCTCGGGGTGATGCCGGTTAGGCCTTCCGTACTGGTGCATGGTGTGGCGCGGTGTCAGGT
>CAZSUN010000295.1:0-2367 GCA_964610045.1 uncultured Sphaerobacteraceae bacterium | reverse complement strand
GCTGTTCACCACCGAATGGGATTTGCGGTTCGCCGAAGAGAACGCGAACAACGTGACATTCAGCGCCCAGGCGAGCGCCTGATCCAGGCATTCACGACCAACGACCACGTTCCAGCACCTTGAGGATACCCATGAGTTCCGCTACCGCTACCGCCACGCTCCCGACATGGGACATGACGCCCCTGTTTCCCGCGATCGACTCCCCGGAGCGGGCGTCATCGCTTCAAACGCTCGACAACCTGATCGAGGAATTCGGCAAGCGCATCGGCGATGCGGAATCGCTTGATGCGATATCGGGAACCGGAGTGACGGCGACGGTCGAATCGCTGCTACGCCTTGGCAACGAGTTGAGCGAGACCGCGCTTCGCAACCTTACGTTCCTGATGGGCTACACGAACGTGGACTCGCGGAACCGGGAAGCGCAGGCGGCGGCAAGTGAATTCCGGATCGTTCTCGCGAAGTCGATCACGCTCCGGACACGGTTCACCGCCTGGATCGGCCGTCTCGACGTCGATGCGCTGATCGCGTCGTCCGAAACGGCCAGGGACCACGAGTTCCTGTTGCGCAAGGCTGGCGTCGATGCCGGTCACCTGATGCATCCGCTGCAGGAGGAACTCGCGGCCGAACTGAACCTCTCTGGCGGATCGGCGTGGGACACGTTGTACGGCGAAATAACCTCGCAAATCATGGTTCCGTTCAGCCGGGATGGCGAGACGGACGAGTCGCTGCCGATGAGCGAAATCCGGAACTTGGCGTCCGATCCCGACCGGGATATCCGGCGCCGGGCGTTCGAGGCGGAGCTGGCTGCCTGGAAGCAGTGGGAGACACCGATAGCGGCGGCGCTCAACGGCATCAAGGGCCAATCGAACACGCTGGCGAATCGCCGGAAGTGGGACTCGGTGCTCGACGGCGCGCTGCACCAGAACCACGTGGACCGGGAGACGCTGGACGCGATGCTCGGCGCGGCCCGCGACGCCGCGCCAGTCTTCCAGCGGTATTTCCAGGCGAAGGCGAAGGCGCTGGGCATCGAGCAGCTCGCCTTCCACGATCTGTTCGCGCCATTGCCGGCCGCCGCGCCAACCTGGACCTGGGAGGAATGCGTTGCGTTCGTCGAGGAGCAGTTCGCGAGGTACTCGGACAAGATGGGCGGCCTGGTCCGGCGCTCGATCGACGAGGCATGGATCGACGCGGGTTCGCGTCCGGGCAAGGTCGATGGCGCGTTCTGCATGCCGGTCGGTGGCGGCGCGTCGCGGGTGTTGCTCAACTACAACCCGTCGTGGGACGGCGTGAGCACACTGGCGCACGAGCTTGGCCATGCCTATCACAACCTGTGCCAGGTGAATGTATCGCCGTTGCGACGCGGGGCGATGCCGATGACGCTGGCCGAAACCGCGAGCACCTTCTGCGAGACGATCCTGCGGGAAGCTGCGATCGAACAGGGAACAGAAGGAGAGCAACTCGCGATCCTGGAAGGCTCGCTCCAGGACATGACGCAGGTGGTGGTCGACATCACGAGCCGGTTCCAGTTCGAGCAGGCGGTCTGCGAGGAGCGTGCCGCACGAACGCTCTCGCCGGAAGAGTTCTGCTCCCTGATGGAGCAGGCCCAGCGCGATACCTATGGCGAGGGGCTCGCCAGCGACGCGCTACATCCGTACATGTGGGCGGCGAAGAGTCACTACTACTCCGCCTCGGCGGCCTTCTACAATTACCCGTACATGTTCGGGCTGCTGTTTGGCCTGGGGCTCTACGCCCGGTATCAGGAAGCCCCGGAGTCGTTCAAGGCGGGTTACGACGACCTGCTGGCGTCGACCGGAGATGGCGACGCGGCGACGCTGGCGGCGCGGTTCGGCATCGACACCCGATCGCGCGAGTTCTGGGCATCGAGCCTGAAGGTGATCGAGGCGAACGTCAACCGGTTCGTGGAACTGATCGAACGGCGGACGTGACGAGGGCCACATCCGCGTACTTTTGGGGATGTAACCAGGCACTGTTTGGCGCAAGATAGTGGTGGGTCCATCGTTATCCCGCGCCCTGCCTTCGTGGGCGCTCCCAGGGAGCCAGCCATGATCGATACTTCTACACCCGCCGCACCGCCCAGATGGGACCTCGCCTCGATCTTTCCGGGTCTCGACTCCCCCGAGCGAGCAGACAGCCTGCGGGGCATCTCGGAGGCCATCGCCAGACTCGACACGCGCCTGAATTCGGCGGAGCGTCTTGACCGGGAGAATCTCGCCGAAGTGATCCCGGCGCTCGAACAGGCGCTCGAATATCACAATTCAGTCCTCGGGCTTTCCAAACCTCACCGAAACTATCTGATCTGCCTCGCGGACGACGATATCCGGAACACCGCGGCCCAGCAGGCTCTGA
>CAZSUN010000294.1:0-2368 GCA_964610045.1 uncultured Sphaerobacteraceae bacterium | reverse complement strand
GGATCGCGTTCTTGATCGCTTCATACGCAACCTCCCGCGATCGGAGGCGGGATCGGTCCTTGGTGAAACTGGCCTCCAGCGCGGCATAGGTATCGGTCATGGGCCACCGGTCCTTCCAGTCATCGCAACAACCACGAGCCGGGAACTCGGGCCATCGCGGAGGCGCCCCAGGGTCTCCGCGCTTCCGTGGATACAGCCGACCACATCGCCGCCAGTCACAGGATTGTATACATCGTATGCGAGACGTTCCTGGAAGGCAATCCCCTCAATTCAGTTCACCCGGCGAACCGGCGAGCCAATCCGTCGCCACGCACACATTACCCGGCGCCTACCGTGCTCCCAGTACAACCATCACCCAGCCTCCGGGAATGCCCCCGCGCCATGCGTGTCGATTCGGAACGCCTTCATGGCGAGGAAAGGCCAGTCATCGATCCACACAGGGATCGATGACCGGCCGGAACAGCGTCTGGTTCGCTGGGGATGTTGCGCTCGCTACCGGGAACGTGTCGAGCCGCTGATCGTCTCACAGGCTCGAAAAACGTGGTCGGGCAGAATGTACGTCAGGGCCGGAGACCCGGGCCGGAGCAGACCCGGGTCAGGGCCGGGAAGAGGGTGTCACGTCGTCTGGAAGGAACCGGCATGGGCCGGATGTGAAATGTTGCGACGCGACGCGGCGGAAATGGCGAAGAATCTGGTCAGTCGCTTCCGGCAGGTATCGCGGAATACGAGTTGGCGAGTGGCGGGCCTGGGGCAGAAACGTCGCGCGGGGTCAATTCGGACCCGTTGGTGGCGGCGAGCAGGGACTCGACCAGGGTCAGTAATTCGAAGGGCGTCCATGGACAGGTCAGGATGTGCGCGAGACGGATGGCCATGGCGGGCGTCCGTTGCTCCGGGCTGGCAATCCAGATAACCGGCATGTCCCGCAAGCAACTGTCCACGGCCACGGCCCGGACATGGGCCTCCCGCCTTGCGGACTGTCCCGCTGGCGGGCGAACCACCAGCAAATCCGCCGCGAGGTAGGCAAGCGACTCCAGATCCAGCCAGGCTGACGAAAGCGTGACCTTGAATCCCCGTGCCCCGAGCAGACCGCCGGTGCGATCCGACTCGTAAAGGTCTGGATCGATCACCAGCACATGTGATGCCCTGCTCTGATGAGCGTGCATCACGATCAGGCTTGTGCCTGACTCCCGCGCCTTGTCGACACTCATTTCCCCGTACAGCCTGCCCGGTGTTGAGCTATGGGTGACCATCCTTGGTCCTCCTGGGTCCCGCCGCGAGTCGCTATCGGGTTCGAAAACACCGGTCCAGCCGATGCCGAAACGACCCAGGTTATGAGATACTTGCTCATGGCCTGGACGAACATCGGCTGGTACCGCGTTGGCGCATGTTTACTGTGTCGATGATGCACGGCTTCAAATTCATACACAATCGACCTACATGGATATGCACCGTATGCATGGTCCGCAAGCGCGAACGCGACATTGATTCAATGCGGTAGCTGATCTTTCTGAGGAGCGCATTATGCCGACACTTGGGAAGTTCATTCGAAGGCGGCGCGAGGAGTTGGGGCTCACCCAGGAATCCCTCGCGGAACTGGTCGGCGACGGCGTGCGCCAGGCCGAAATCTCCCGCCTGGAAAACGACCGCATCGTCCTGCCCCGGCGCCAGCGCCTCGAACAGATCGCGGCCGCGCTGGATGTGCCGATCGGAATCCTGCTCGCACGTTCTGGCTGGGTCGGAGCCGAGGAAATCGAGCCGGTTCCAGCGGTCTTGACTGGGCTGGAGCGTGAATTGAACCCGGTCGCTGGCGGACCGTCATTCAGCGAAGGGAACCTCCCAGCCACCAGCATGGCCACCGCCGCGGCCAGCCACACCGCCACGTCATTCCTGTTGACCGTGCTCGACGGCGTTGAGGATGGCGTCGCGGTGATCGACACTCAGGGCTCGATCGTGATGAGCAATGCATCGTATTCCGCCATCGCGGTCGCCAACGACGATGGCGCGGTCTTCTTCGACGATCAACTTCACGTCATCGCCAGCGCTGGCCGGTGGTATGGCCGGATCGTCGAGGAAGATGGCTTCGAGATCACGGTCTCGACCGGGCGAGAGGAAAACACCTCGCACTACGTCGCCCACGGCAAGCCCATTTCCCTCGACAACGGAACGGAGTTCAGGATTATCACGGTAAAGGATTGTCCCGAGGAGTAGTCTCAAGGGCGCCGGGGCCCTCGCCTCCGCTAGAGTCGCACCCCGCACACCAGCGCGCCGCCGTGGGCTTCGGTCCAGCGTTCCAGTTCAGAGAGGTCATCCTCTTCGATCAGGAACTGTTCCTGGCAGTCTGGACACACAACGGCGTAGACGCAGTCTC
>CAZSUN010000293.1:0-2377 GCA_964610045.1 uncultured Sphaerobacteraceae bacterium | reverse complement strand
CGCGCTTCGGTGGCGCCGGGCGGCACGAGGCAGTTCAGGTGCTCGGTGGCGCCATCGCCAGTTGACCAGGCGATGGGGAGAACCACACCGGGGTCGGCGCCGGGGCCTTCGATCCAGGCGGTTCGTGGGAGCGGGTGCGGGCGCTGGCGAAGGTGGGCCAGGCGCGGATCTCCCGCGGGCCGTGGGTCGATCGTGGTGCCGATGGCGGTGTCGCCGCGCTTCACGCTCCAGCCGGGATCGGTCATCAGCCAGAGGTCGGGCGTGTCGTCCTCGAACGAAACCACGCCGTCGATAGAGGCAATCATCGGGACGCCGGTGTCCTCGATCTCAATCGTCAATTGATGCGTGCCCGGTGTCAGGAATTGCGTAATGTCGTAACGCTGTGAGGCGGAGCCATCTCCATAAGGAAGGTAGCCTCCCTGGCGGCCGGCCTCGCGGTTGTCGACCAGTATCCGGGCTGGACCACGGGTGTCGACCTGGAGCTGCGCCCGGCTAACCGCAGCCGGGATGTTGAACGTGGTCGAGAAGCGGACGCTCGATTCGGGGACGGATTCGCCTTCGACCGTGAGGCGGTCGGGAGCGCGGCAGGCGTTGAGGTCGGTGACGAGCGAGAAGGATGCCCGGAGCCGGACATCGTGGCGGGCCGTCAGCAGCAAGTCGAGCCGGTGGCCGCCAGGTTCGAGATGCAGGGGAATGGCGGTCTGGTAGCGGAGGTTGCCGGCGGCGTCGACCGCGAGTTCCTGGCCGTCGACCCTGATGCGCTTGGTGGCCGCCGCGCCCGTGAGCAGCCAGCCGGAGAAACCGCCCGGGTCGGCGATGGTGAACGCGGTGGTGATCCGGACCGCCTGTCCCGCGGCGACCTGGCCAAAATCCATGAACTCTTCTGGCACATGCCCGGCGGGTCCCAGCGACCGGTTGTGAAGTGGGTCCTTGTGGATGCCGCGCGACAGCGACCAGCGGGCGATGTTCGCGCCGGAGGCCATGTCCGTTTCGAGGAGCGACTCCGGCTCGCCTGGGCCGATCCAGGCGGCGCGAGGGCCGAAGGTGGCGACGGCCGCTTGAGGATCGATATCGTTGCCGGTGCGTTCGAAGGTCCATTGCTGGATCGGCATGTCGCGAGTCGAAGCGGGGAAGGTGAAGTCCGCCCAGCGGTTGTCGAGCGCCGGGATCAGGTCCACATCCCAGACGGAGTCCAGTTCGGCGATGACGTGAGCGGAGCTGGTCGCCGGGTTGGCCAGGGTGTCGCTGGCGTCGCTCCAGACAAGCACGACGCACGGCGCGCCATCGAACGGGATATAGACTTCCATGCCGCCGTTCACGGCGCGGCATGCATCGTCTGGCAGCCGGGTCCGGGTGGCGGTGAACGGGTCCCAAAGCTCGGGCGGGCCGGAGACATCGCGCACACGAATGGTCATGGTTTCCGCATAGCGATCGCGGTCGAAATCAATGGTTGCCAGGGGCCAGCCTTCAATCCTGCTGGCGTTGGGGAAGGCCGCGGGGACGAAGACCACTCGCGTGTCGCCGATCTGGCGGACGAGCGTAGGGACTGGAGCGCTGACCAGGGTGTCGGGCCCCGCCAGGTGGTTTGGCAGGTCGCCGGGTTGGATGTGAACGATGTGGCTGGCGAGTTCCTCCAGGACAGACGTGTCGCCGTCGCCCGGGATCGAGGCTGGCGGGTCGCCGAGCGCGAGGATCGTGCCGCCGGATTGGGCGAAGGCCAGGAGCGCGTTCGCGGTTCCGGCTTCCAGCACTGAGCAGGAGGGCAGGATGATGGTCTGGAATCGCTCATTAGCGGCGTGGAGCGCGCCGTTTTCGATCGTCGCGGCGGACATCGACTGGTCGTCGAGGATGTCGTAATCCACGCCGATCGCGTCGAGCAGCCCAGTCCGCTGGTTGAACCAGACCATGCGCCCGACCAGGTCCAGATAGTCGTCGTGCGCATTGGCCGCGGCATCGGAGACGGAGTCGCCGGCCCCAGATTGGACGGTCGCGGTGGGAAAGAGGACTGCGACATCGGCGAGGTGGATGCCTTCGCTGAGCAACCAGCACAGCCGGGAGACGGCGTCGGCGAAGACGCGGTAATGCGCCCAGTAAGGCTGACGCCAGTCGGTGGACGGCGGGGCCCACTCGAACCAGCCGCCGCGGGTACTGTAGTAGGAGGCGTGCGGGTTGTAGAGATTGGCCCCGGCGCGCAGCCAGGGAACGAGCCAGTCGAAGGTTTCCTCCAGCGTGCCTCCCCAGCCGGACGAATGGAAGGATTCGATCCAGACGCGGCGGTGGCCGTGGAGATGGGCGAGCGAGGAATGAAGTTTGGCCTCGCCATGGTGGTCGGAGCCGGGCGCGCTGAACCAGCGGTGGGTTCGCATGTAGTCTGCGT
>CAZSUN010000292.1:0-2382 GCA_964610045.1 uncultured Sphaerobacteraceae bacterium | reverse complement strand
CGCGGGCGGTGGGTTGTGGCGATGTCCATGATCTGCCTTGGCCGGGCGCGCGGCGCCGTCGTGCCGCGCGCCCACTAATGGTTGGAGGGCGGGTCAGCGTGAAACTGGCCCGCCCGGAGTCCCGTGGCGGGGAGCGGCACGCCAGCACGCGCCTTCCCCGCCGGTGTGGCGATCAGCGCGACTGGGCCTCGGCGTAGGCTTCCTCGTACTCGGCGCGGATCTGGTCGCCGCCTCGGCTCATGTATTCGGAGATGAGGGCGTCGAGGTCCTCCATCCCGGCGCGCCCGACGCTGATGTCGATCTTGCGGTCGGTGTACAGCTGGCCAAGTTCGCCGGCCTTCTCGGCCGAGGTTTGGGAATAGAGGTTGACCGTGGGTGAGAAGAGCCCGATCCGGGTCTGCTCGGCCATCAGCTGCTGCACGTACTCGATCTCGTCCCGGTTCGGGCTGTAGAGCACGTTCAGGCCACCGAGCGATGGGTTGAACACGTCGCGTTCGCCATCCTCGGTCAGCGTGCGGGAGCCATCGTCGTTGACGGTGTGGTGAACGCCTTCGATGCCGTAGACGAGGAAGTTGTATTCCTCGCTGCCGAACGGGGCGCCGAAGTAGTTGGTGATGCCGATCAGCTCCTCGATCCGGGCCTCGTCCGGGTTGGTCGGGGTGGGAATCGCGAAATGCCCGAACCAGCCGCCGATGTTGTAGGCCACGCCTTCGCCGCCATCGTGGCCGGGCGGCACCAGGCCGAGGATCTCGGCTTCGGGGTTGACCTTGGCGGCCTCGCTCCGGATCAGGTTGAGCAGGATGAAGGCGTTCGGGCCCGATCCCGCCGTGCCGGCCATGAGTTGCTCGCGCACCTCGTTGCTGGTTTGGGTGAGTGAGTCGGGATGGCAGGATCCCGATGCCCAGACATCGCGGGCGTATTCCAGCGCGGCGCGGAACTCGTCGGTTTCGATCGCGTGGGTGAACGAGCCATCGTCGTTGACGATCCAGCCATTCCCCTCGGCCCCGACCCGGAACATGCTGTGGATGAAGCGCTGGGAGACGGCGTCGAGCCGTTCGAACGAGGTGCCATAAGTGTCGTTGCGGCCGTTTCCATCGGGGTCGCCGGTGGTGAACGTATTGATCAGGTTGAGGAATTCCTCGGCGCTGGTGGGGGCGCTGAGGCCGGTGTTGGCGAGCCAGTCTCCCCGGTACCAGAGGGCGTTCGGCTGGAGCGAGGTGGGGCTAGGGGTGCCATAGAGCACGCCGTTGAGCTTCGAGTTCTCGAACGCGTACGACGGCATGGCGGCGAGGTTGGGGAAGGCGTTGCGGCCGTCGCCGTCAAGATAGGCCGTGAGGTCGGTGAACGCGCCCTGCACCTTGAACTCGGCGGCCTGGGGGTAGAGCAGGTCCAGCACGAAGAGCAGGTCGGGGAAATCGCCGCCGGCGATCATGGTGGCCATGCGCTCGGCATAGGCGGCGCCTGGCAGCAGGGTGATGTCCAGGGTAACGCCGAGCCTGGTTTCCAGTTCCTGCCAGTACGCATTGTTGTCGCGGTCGTTGATGCGTTTGTCGGAGAGGTGGGCCAGCTTGACCGTACCGCCCTTGCCCGGAGGCGCATCGACCGTGGTGAAGGGGTCGGGATACTGGTAGTAGGCGTTCGGCACGCCCTCGATGGGCGAGGGGAAGAAGCCTTCGGAGGCGGGAGAGGCTTCCTGAGCGCCCGCGCCTCGCGGGAAGACGAGGGAACCGGCGGCGGCGGCGCCCGCGACCCTGATGGCGTCTCGACGGGATAGGCGATGTGATGATGCTCGCTCGATCATGGGGAAAGTACTCCTCTGTGCCCGATTGGATATGAGCTAGTGCCTCGCGTTCCATGGCATTCCCGGCTGGTGTGGCCGGTGGCAATGGTTACATCGCGCCGCGATGGGCGCCCGGTTACCAGTACCTGTGATTCACCTCCTTCCCGATGGATGGCAGAAGCGGTTTCATGGCGTACTCGCGGGGTTGGCGGCCGGTAATCGCTCGGCGATGACGTGGCGCACGCCCTGGAGGTGCCGCCGCATCAGTTCGCCCGCCCGGGAGGGATCGCCCTGCTGGATGGCGGCGAGGATGGCGGTGTGCTCGTGGTGGTCGTGCAGGCGCTGGTTGCTGACGGTCAGCATGACGGATTGTTCGGGCGAGTAGATCTCCGTCAGCAGGGTCATCACCTGGGCGAGCACCGTGTTTCCGCTACAGGTGGCGACCCCGGCGTGGAAGGCCATGTTCGCCTCCCGCAGCATGGCGTCGTCGTTGTCGATCGCGGCCTCGGCCCGGTCGAGGATGGTGGCGAGGTTGGCGACCTCGGGACTGCCGGGAATGCGGGCCGCGCATTCGGCGCAATGCGGTTCGAACAGGATCCTGG
>CAZSUN010000291.1:0-2392 GCA_964610045.1 uncultured Sphaerobacteraceae bacterium | reverse complement strand
CGCCGCGAGGGAACTCGCGCGGCGTTCGGCCTGTTCCTGCTGGGAGCGGAGTGAGGTGATCCAACCGTCGAGGCGGGACCGCTCACCGGTACGTTCCTTGACCTGGGCCAGGAGTCCGGCCCGCTCCGCCCCGATCGCGGTGCGCTGTCCGCCGAGGTCGTCGAGGGTGGAGGTGGCGGCGTCACGCCGCGTCCGGGCCGTTTCAGCGGCACTCGCCAGGCGCGCGATCTCGGCCGGCAGGTCCCGCAGGTCGCGTTCGCGGCCCAGGACACCGCTTTCCCGCACGGCGGAACCGCCGGTCACCGAGCCGCCCGAACGCGCGATCTCGCCGGAAAGGGTGACCGCGCTCCAGCCGGTGGGAAGGTCGCCCAGCAGGCGGCGGGCGGCCGGGAGGTCGTCGACCACCACGATCCGGCCGAGGAGCGCCCGGGCCACGATCTCGATGTCCGGATCGCAGGTGACGAGGTCGGCGGCGATGCCGTGAACCCCGGCGCCGTGAGCGATCGCCGTGGGTGCCGCTCGTTGATCGCGCCGGGCGAGGGTGTCGAGCGGCTGGAACGTTGCACGCCCGGCGCGGGCTTGTTTCAGCCGCTCGATCGCGGTCTCGGCATCGCGCCAGCGATCGACCACGACATCCTGAAGATGTCCACCAAGCGCAACCTCGATCGCCGTGTCGTAGGTCGCATCGACACCCACCAGCTCAGCCACCGTGCCGCGCACCCCGACGATCTCGCCCTGGCGATGCCATTGCATGACCTGGCGCACCCCGGCATGGAGCCCGGCCCCTTCGTCCTGCAGGCGTTGCAGCACGGCGAGCCGGTTGGACGCCTGACCGTGACGCCGCTCGGCGTCGGCGAGTGTGGTGGATGCGGTGGCGGCATCCGCTTCTCGCTCCGCCATGTCGGTCGCGATGCTGGCCAGGCGCGATTCGAGGTTTGCGATCGAGTCCGCGATCCGGGCATCTTCCGTATCGAAGGCGGTGCGCTCGGCGAGGAGTTGGGCGACCTGGCTGTCACGCTCACGCGATTCGCGCTGGATGCGTGTATCGTCGGCGAGGCCGTTTTCCCGCTGTTGGTCGAGCAGGGCGAGACGCTGCCCGAGGTCGGCGGCGAGGCGTTCCTGGCGTCCGATCGTACGGGCGAGGGTGGCGATCTCGTTCTCGAGATCGGCCAGTTGCTGTTGCGTTCCGCGGTCGTCGGCCTGGAGGCGTTCCGCCTCACCGCGAGCACTGGCAGCCTCGGTTCGTACGGCGGTGAGACTGGATTTGGCTCGCGCCAGGTCAGCCTCGACCCTGGCAACCTGCTCGTCGAGCCCGGCCCGCGTTTCCAGCATGTCGGTGCGTCGCCGGTCGAGAGCGGCCAGGCGTTCGGCCACGAGATCCCGCTCGTGCCCGGTGCGGCGGACCTGATCGCGCAGGACATCGAGGCGGGCGTCGTGCCGGGCGAGCGATTCGGTGGCGGCACGCGCCTGTTCGGTGGCGGTGGCGCGCTTGGTGACCTGCGCATCAAGCGATTGCCGCATCTGGCCGATGACGTGCTCATCGCCCGCGATTGCGTTGTCTGCGAGGTTGAAACGGTCGTGCGCGGCGATCAGGAGGCGGCGGTAATGGCCGTGCTGCAGGAATTGCAGCCGGGTGTGAAGTGATTGCCACTCGCGCGCCTGGCGAGCGGCCCGTTCGAGCGAACGCAGGCGCGGCTGCAACTCGGTGAGCAGGTCGGTGATACGGGCGGTGTTGCTGTCGGCTTCGTTGAGGTTGCGTTCCGCCTCGGCGACCTTCAGCCGGAGCCCGGCCAGGTCGGCAGCGTGCTCGAACAGCCCCCGCCGTTCCTCGGCCCGCTGGCTGAGCGCGGCATCGACCAGGCCCTGCCCAACGACGGTGTAGCTTTGGCCGAGGGTGGCGGTAAGCTGGGTGACATCCTTCAGGCGGACCCGGCGGCCGTTGAGGAAATACTGGTTCTCGCCGCCACGGAAGGCACGGCGAGTGACGGTGACTTCGGTGAATTCGCTCGGCAGCCAGCCGTCCTCGTTGTTGAAGGTGACGGTGACTTCGGCCATGCCGGCCGGGGCCCGGCCCTTGCCCCCGGCGAAGACGACATCGTCGGTCTTCTTCGACCGCAGGGCGCTGTGGCTGGTTTCGCCCAGCACCCAGCGCACGGCATCGGCAATGTTCGATTTGCCGGACCCGTTGGGGCCGACCACGGCGGTGATGCCGGGCTCGAAGACCAGCACGGTGCGGGTGGCGAAGCTCTTGAACCCGTGGAGGTCGAGCCGGGCCAGCCGTGGAGCAGGTTGTGGGGCGCGCTCGGCCACAGGGCAGGTCCCGGCACTCGCAGGCTGATGGGTGGGATGGCGCGACCCAGCCGTCGCACCCGCAAGCGCCAAGGGTACACCA
>CAZSUN010000290.1:0-2400 GCA_964610045.1 uncultured Sphaerobacteraceae bacterium | reverse complement strand
ACGCCGCGAACCTGGCGCTCGACCTGTCGTCGTCCAACTTCGGCATCCAGGAAGCCACGATCTGGGGTGAGCGGACCCTGGAGGTGTTCCCGGGCACACCGGAGCTCCGAGAGGGGGCCCTGTGGTCGAATGACCAGCCGGGTCTGGGCATTGATATTAACGAGGAGCTGGCCGCGACCTACCCGTTCCCCGAGCATGCGATCAATGGGGCGTGGCCGGATATCCGGTTGCGCGACGGTGAGATCGTGCGCCCGTAGGCGTGGACATTGGCGGGGCCCTGGTCGCGATGCACGTCGCGGCCGGGGCTTTTCCATGTCCGCCGTCATGGCTGGGGTAGCGGTCCCAGGCATGCTGGCGGACAATGCGCTGGACGGTTTGCCCGGTTCAATTCGTGATGGAGAGCTATTACCGTGGATGTGCCCACCAACGGCCGCGACCTTTGCCTTTCGCCCGCCGTGTACCAGCGTTCGCTGATCCTGGAGCGAAAACTCTCGGCCAGGGAGTTGCTCGACGCGAGCCTGGAGCAGATCGAGCGGACAAACCCCACGGTCAACGCGATCGTGACGTTGGATGTCGAAGGGGCCACGCGCCAGGCCGATGAGGCGGACGCCGCCATCGCGCGTGGAGACAACCCTGGCGCGTTGCATGGCCTCGTGATGGCCCACAAGGACCTGGTGGCGACCAAGGGCATGCGGACGACGCTGGGTAGTCCCGACCTGGCGGACTGGATTCCAGACGAGAACATCGCCATGGTGGCGAAGATGCGCGAGGCTGGCGGGATACGGCTCGGCAAGACGAATGTTCCTCAGCATGGAGCCGGGTCGCACACCTTCAACCCGGTGTTCGGAGCCACGCTAAATCCCTGGGATCAGGGACGCACGGCCGGTGGGTCGTCCGGAGGAGCGGGGGTGGCGCTCGCCTGCGGCATGGTGAGCATCGCCGACGGCAGCGATCTGGGCGGATCATTGCGGAATCCAGCGTCGTTCAACAGCGTGGTGGGCTTCCGATCGTCCATCGGCAGTGTTTCGCGGGCGCCGGTGGCCACGGGGTGGGTCAGCATGTCGGTGCTGGGGGCGATGGGCAGGACTGTTCGGGACACGGCGCTCCTGCATTCGGTCATTTCGGGCTTCGATCCGCGCGATCCGAACAGCTTGCCACGAGACGGGAGCGCCTTTCTGACCCTGGCCGAGTCGCCGGAAGGACTCGACCTTGCCGGCGTGAAGATCGGATGGTCGCGAGACCTGGGTGGGATTCCGGTGGAGCCGGAAGTCACCTCGGTGTTGGAGGAGTCCGGACGGCCGGCCCTGGAGGGACTGGGGGCGGATGTCAACGACATCGACCTCGATTTCGAGGGCGCCGAGCCGGCGTTCCGGGTGCTTCGCGCGTGGGACATGGTGCAAAAGCACTTGAACGATTACCACAACAACCGCCAGAACCTCAGCCGGAACGTGATCGACAACGTGGAGATGGGGTTGAACCTGACGGCGGCCGACATCCACAACGCCTACACGGCCCGGACGCGATTGCACGCGCGATTCGTCGAGGTGTTCCAGTCGGTCGACCTGCTGGCGATGCCGGCGGTACAGGTACCGCCCTTCCCGGTGGAGTGGAACCATCCCGAGGTCGTGGCCGGAGAGACCCAGGAGGATTACCTGGGTTGGATGCGGTCCTGCTGGTACGTGACCGCGACAGGGATGCCGGCGATCTCGGTTCCCTGCGGATTCACGCCGGACGGGTTGCCGGTGGGCATCCAGCTCGTCGGTCGGCCGCTGGGCGATGTGGACCTGGTACGGCACGCCATCGCGTTCGAGGATGCGCATCCGGTGTGGAAGACCCATCCGGCGATCGCGCTGAACGGCGGCGCCTGATCGCCAAACGGACCTCGGTGAATGCGAAGCATTCCTGGTAGAGGCGGAGTGTATCTCCGCCTGGCGGTGGAGACCCCCGAAGTGGCCAGCCTGGCCGGAAGTGTACCCGCCAACACTGGGCGAAGACGAGCTTCGCCGCTACCAGATCGTGAGGCGCCCGGCGACCAGATTCCGTACTACAGGAAATACGTGAACTTGTCCCAGAACCAACCCCGGAACCAGTTCTGGAAGCCCTCGGGCTCCTCGCCGGGTTTCGACCGGGCAATGTCGGGTTCGACGAACTGCTGGACGGCGGCGTCGGCGACCGAGGCATCCTCGAATAGCAGGGCGATTTCGAGGTTGCGATAGAGCGACCAGGCATCGTAATTGATGGTGCCGATGATCACGTTGTCGTCGGCCACCGTCACCTTGGCGTGCATGGTGGCGGGATACTCCCAGATTTCGATGCCCGCGTCGAGCATTCGGCCATATTCATGTTTGAGCGCGGCGTCCGCCGGGGCGTTGTTGGATTTTTCCGAGACGAGCAGGCGGA
>CAZSUN010000289.1:0-2418 GCA_964610045.1 uncultured Sphaerobacteraceae bacterium | reverse complement strand
GTTCCGACATCCGGCTCCGTTCGCGTGGCAGGGTTGGTGCCGTGGGAAGATCGCGAGCGGAATGCGCTGAACATCGGCGTGGTCTTTGGCCAGCGGAACACGCTCTGGTGGAACCTGCCGCTGGACGAATCGTTCCGCCTGATCGCGAAGATGTACCGGGTGCCGGAAGCGCGGGCCCGGAAGACGATCGCGATGCTGGTCGAGTTGCTGGAGATGGAGTCGTTCCTGGCGACGCCGGTGCGACAACTGAGTCTCGGGCAGAAAATGCGGGGGAACCTCGCCGCCGCCATGATCTACGAGCCCCCCGTGCTGTTCCTCGACGAGCCCACGGTTGGGCTGGATGCCGTGGCCAAGGAGCGCATGCGGAGTTTCATCGAGGAGATCAACCGGGAGCGCCGTACGACGGTGCTGCTGACCACCCACGACCTCGACGATGTGGAACGCCTTTGCAGGCGGATCATGATCATCGACCACGGCCGGGTGATCTTCGACGGTGCGACCAACGACCTGCGCCAGCGGTTCGCTCCGTACCGGTTGCTGGAGATTACCATCGACCCGGACGGTGTGGATCGCCTGGAAGGATTGGGCTCCGGCCTGCCGGACGGCGTGATGCTGGCCAGTACGCGCGGACTCGGGGCGTCGCTCATCATCGATCCAGCCCGGATCGCGACGGCTGATGCCATTGCGGCGATCGCGGCGCGGTTGCCGCTGGTCGACCTGACCGTGCGCGAGCCGGAGATGGAGGGTATCCTGCGCCAGATTTACGGGGCACCTGGGGTGATGACGTGAGCCGGCCGTTTTCGCCTAACCCGGCCTGGTGGGAGATGATCCGGGCAACAGCCAGGCAGTTCGTGGCTTTCCGGATGAACCTCGTCTTTTCCGCCCTCGTGTTCGCGATCCAGCTCTACGTGACGCGCTCGGTGTGGGAAGCGGTCTATGCCGGGCGCAGCGAAGTGGATGGCATCTCTGCGCACACCCTGCTCGTGTACCTGACGGTCGCGGCAATTGGCGGCTGGTTCATGCCGAACCTCACCGCCTGGACCATCCAGGAACGGGTGTTGAGCGGCGACATCGCACTGGATCTCGTGCGCCCGTTCGGGTTCCTGAAACAAGTGGTGGCACAGGACATCGGGACGACTTGGGGATACGCGCCGACCCTGGTCGTCTTCGTGCCGGCCGCGTTGCTGGTGGGTTCGCTCGACCCGCCGACTCCGCTGAACGGCGCGCTCTACCTGGTCAGCTTTAGCCTGGGATTCCTTGTGAGTTCGTTGATTGGGATGCACATCGGGTTACTGGCGTTCTGGATCCAGCAGGTCAACGGCATTCGTGCGATCGTCGGCGTATCCACTGGTTTCCTCTCGGGGGCGCTGGTACCGCTCTGGCTGATGCCTGATTCCGTTCGGATCGTTTTCCGGTTGTTGCCGTTCCAGGCGTTGGCGTTCCTTCCCGCTTCCATCTATTCCGGCCAGGTGAGCGGTCGCGCCCTGCTCGAACCGCTGGCGGTGCAGATGCTCTGGATCGGGATCTTGTTGCTGACCGTTCGCAAGATGTGGAGCAGGGCGCAGGACAGGATCGTGATTCATGGTGGATAGCGGGGGGATGCCCGGCATCTGCTGGGCGTTGGTGCGCGCGGGCTTGCGCGAGGAGATGCAGTTCCGGGCCAACTTCCTGATCGAGATTGCGTTCGGGCTGATTTACCGAACACTCGGATTTGCGTTCATCTGGGTGGTGCTCGGGACGTTCCAGGCAATCGGCGGCTGGACACTTCAGGAGGTAACGCTCCTCTACGGCATCCAACTGATGGGGCATGCCCTTTGGGCTTTGTCGTTTTCCCGCATCGTCAATGTCCCGGGGATGGTCCAGATTGGCGAGTTCGATACCATGCTGATCCGGCCGATGCCGATCGCGCTCCAGTTCATGTTCGGCGGGTTCCGGATCGCGGTGCTGGGCGATGTGCTGGGAGCCATCATTCTGCTGACGGTGGGGTTGCGGATCGCGGAGATCGACTGGACCTTGCCCAGGGCGGTCTTCCTGGTGGTGGCGGTGATTGGCTCGGGGCTCGTGCGGGGAGCGGTGGATCTGGCAGGTTGCGCGCTCTCGTTCCGGACCTTGATGAGTGGCTGGGCGGGGTATGCCACCGATGTCGTGTTCGGGCAGTTTGGATCGTATCCGCTCGACATTTTCCCTGTGCGGTTGCGGAACTTCTTGACGTTCGTGTTGCCGGTGGCGTTTGTGGCCTGGGTGCCGGCCTGCGTGCTGCTGGACCGGACGGAGGTGCTTCCGTTCCCAACCTGGGTGGCGTGGTGCACCCCGCTGCTCGGGGTGGTGCTGATGGCACTCGCCTGGCGATTCTTCACGCGCGAATCGCGGCGCTACCAGTCGTCGGGCTCGTGACGCCATCAATGGCACATTTTGTTT
>CAZSUN010000288.1:0-2470 GCA_964610045.1 uncultured Sphaerobacteraceae bacterium | reverse complement strand
AACGATGGATCGCTACCCGTATACTTTGGACACACTGGACTGGCGATCCGGACACGTTCGAACATGAGCTGACCTTACCCGAGATGGAACTGGCATGAACCTGGCTCCCACCCTTACCACGCACAACAACGTCCTGGAACGATCCCGGGGGGACCAGGGAGCGAAACTGGCTACGATTTCTTCCCTGGCGACCTTGAGCCTGGTGATCCTGTTCGCGGGATTCATGGTGGCGGTCGTGGCGTTTTCGGTCTATGGGTTCCGGTATTCGGACCGGGTCTATGAAGGTACGGTGCTTGCCGGGGTCGACATCAGCGGCATGACGCGCGAAGAAGTGGCGGTGGCCCTGGAGTCGCGCTTCGCGGATTTCTCCGATACGCCCGTGGTGTTCTCGGATGGCACGAACGACTACGAAGTCGCGGTCAGTGACCTGGGCATCTCTCTTAATGAAGACGCGACGATCGATCGGGCGATGGCGTTCGGCCGGAGCGGTTCCTGGTGGGAGCGTTCGCAGGCCTGGACGCGCGGGCTGATCGAAGGGCAGAGCCTCTCGCCCGTGCTTGAGGTGGATGACACGGCGTTCAGGGGCGCCATGGAGATCATCGCGCCGGACGTGATCTACGCGCCCAGCGATGCCCAGGTGGTGATGAGCGCCAACGGCGAGGCGACGCTGGTTGACGACGTGCCGGGGCGATCGCTGAATGTGGGGACGACGCGCGACCGGGTGCTGGCCCAGATCGCGAATCTGGAGCAGGCGCCGGTGCAGCTTGCGCTCGTCTCGATGCCGGCTGGCGTGTTGTCGTCGGATATCGAGGGCGGGCTGCCGGTTGCGCAACGAGCGGTTGCGAGCGCGATCACGATCACGGCGGAGGAGGGCAAGTGGGGCGTTTCGCGCTCGGTGCTCAGCACGCTGGTGTCGGTGGACGATTCTGGGCAAATGCAGGTCAACCGGCAGGGCGTGACGTCCTTTGTGGAGGGACTGGCGAGTCAGATCGACCGTCCTTCAGAGAATGCGAACGTGATTGTCGATGAGACGGGCGCCATCGTGGTGGAGCCTCAGGTCGACTCGGCGGCGGTTGATGTCGAGGCGAGCACTGACCGGCTGATCGCGGCGATCGAGGGGGGCGAGACATCGGTCGATCTCGTGGTGACACGGGAGCAGCCAGCGATTCTGGACGCGGCCGCCGAGGAGTGGGCCGGGCGAGCCGAGGCGTACGTGAGTGACGGGTTGGAGCTGACCTGGACCGGCGGTTCGAGCCAGCTTGGACGGGCTGACCTGACGGCGGCGCTGGTGATCGAGCCGCATCCCGACGATGACGAGCAGTTCTCCATTACGTTCGACGAGAGCGTGTTAGCCGCGACGCTGGAACCACTCCAGGCGGATCTGGACATACCGGTTCGGGAAGCGAAGTTCCGGCTGATCGATGGACAGATCAAGTTCCAGGAGGAAGCGCGGCAGGGGCGAGAGGTCGATGTCGAGGCATCGGTCGACGCGATCGCTGGCGCGATCATGAACGGCGATGACGGGGCCGGTCTGGTGCTGAACGCACTGGAGCCGACGTATACGGGCGCGGATCGTGACTCGATTGTGCTGGAGGACGTTCTCGGTCAGTCGCTGACCTATTATGGAACCTCGAGTGCTCCTCGCAGGCATAATGTGGAGCGGGCGACCGAACTCGAGGATGGGTGGCTGATTCCGCCGGATGGCGTGTTCTCGTACGCGGAGATCATGGGGCTGGTGGATGAAGCGAACGGGTACGTAACCGGGTTTGGGATCGTGGCCGATCCAAACGGCGGGGTGAAGACGGCGCCGGTGATTGGCGGCGGCATTTGCCAGGTGTCAACCACGATCTACCAGGCGGCGTTCTGGGCTGGGCTACCCATAGAAGAACGGTGGGCACATCCGTACTGGATCAACAGCTACGGGGAGGCGCCGTACGGGATGCAGGGGCTCGACGCGATGGTGAACATCGAGCCGGGCTGGGCGCTGGACCTGAAGTTCCGCAACAACACCGGGAACTGGATCGCGTTGGTGATGGTGGCCGACGGCGAGTATGTGCATGCCGAGATCCTGGGGGTGGATCCTGGTTGGGATATCCAGATCGATGCTCCGGTGATCAGCGACATCGTGGAGCCCGAGGGCGGGATGATTTTCACGGAGACGCCCGAACTGCCGAAGGGTCAGGAGCTGCAGGTGGAGCATGCGCGAGATGGATTCACCGCGACGATCACGCGAGTGGTGCGAGATTCCGATGGCAACGTGGTGGACGAGTATTCGTACGCCAGCGACTACTCGGCATCGCGGGATCGGACGCTGCGGGGCACCGGCGAGGAGACCGGCGGGTAGGCCGGGATGTCGCCAGCGCGTCAAATGCCAGTACATTAGATGAAGAGAGACCGCCCCTCCGGATTGCTCCGGAAGGGCGGTTCTGGTTTGTGACGGGGGTGCGACAAATTGGTCTGAATTTCTCCT
>CAZSUN010000287.1:0-2480 GCA_964610045.1 uncultured Sphaerobacteraceae bacterium | reverse complement strand
ATGGGTGGTTCGCCCACTGGGAGCAGCCTGGCAGTGGCGACAAGCCCGTTCGGCTGACTTTTACGTATTACCGTAGCGAGATCACGGTGCATGCCGTCACCGGGCGCGGCGCCACCCAGGAGGAAGCGATCGCGGAAGCGGTCCATAACGCCAACTCCTGGCTCCAGGACCACCCTGGCTACCAGCCACGCGAACCCTGGATCCGCTGAGGTATCCCGAATCGTCTCGTATCGTCCGTCCACGCGAACCAAACCAGTCATTCCGAGCAGAGCTCGGAATGACTGGACGACGTCCATCCTCCGCCAGGCGATGTCCATGCACGCTCATTCCCAAAGCACACCCCCGCCCGATCACCCCAAACCCGTCATTCAGAGGCGAAGCCGATGAATCGCCGGACGAAGTCCTTGGCGGCGCAGCCGCCTCTCCCGCATGCGTGAGCCGAGACAACGCCAGGTCCGCAACCGCTTCGTCGCTTCAGGACCAATGACAAATGAAGACAGGCTACGCATACATCATGGCCAGCACATCACGCACGTTCTACACCGGTGTCACCAGCAACCTAGAACGACCTGGCTTGGAACTGGTTCGAGCAGGCGGAGCTGCGCGAACTGACATGACTCAACACCGCCTGCGGAGGATGGACTTCGTCCGGCGATGTTTCGCTTCGCTCAACATGACGTAAATGGGGTCGGTATGCACGACGTGTGGTCTGGTGCGGTTTGAGTGAGAGGTAATACCGAACGCGCCCGGTTCGACAGCCTGTGGTGAGCGAAGTCGAATCCATCCGCCCCATGGCGCACCTTCCTCACTTCGCGACTCCCCCATCTCGATGAAGGCTCAAGGATGGCTGGCCGGGTCGAGTGGATTCGTGCCAGATGCGTTCTCCACGGCATCGCCGGTGCCGTCTCCATCCGTGTCGAAACGATTGGGATCGGTTCCGGTGGTGAACAGCTCGTAGGTGTCCGTGAGTTGGTCCTCATCCGAGTCCGGGTTGTCCGGATTCGTTCCATAGTAGGCCTCAAGACCATCGCCGAGGAAATCACCGTCGCGGTCGTTGAGCACCAGCGGATCGGGATCATCTCCGTCTCCGAGACCATCGGTGTCAGTGTCGGACATCACGGGATTCGTGTGGTGAAGGAACAATTCGTCGCCGTCGCTCAGTCCATCATAGTCACTGTCGGCATTCGTCGGGGAAATGACCCCGTATTGCCCCGACACTTCGTCGCCATCGGTGACGCCGTCGCCGTCGGTATCGAGCAACAAGGGGTTCGTTCCGTAATCGTTCACCTCATGGCCATCGTTAATCCCATCGTTATCGGTGTCGGGTCTGGATGGATTCGTGCCCAGCCTGGCTTCTTCGTCCGCGGTCAGCCCGTCGTCGTCGGCATCGGTCGTATCAGCGGGGGGCTCGGTGGGTTCCTCGGTTGGTTGAGGTGGTGTGTTTGAGCCGTCGTCGCCGGCATCGCTGACGGATGGGCTCGCCGATACCGCGGGTTGCCCGCTCCCCCCACCTCCGGTCCCGGTCGTCGTCTCCCCTCCACCAAGTGAGGCCGGATCGAGCGACGGGCTCATGGCGATGTAGCCGATCACCGCCGGGCCGGCATCCGCGCTGATCTCGACCGTGGCGCCGGCGTCTGACCGCGCGACGAACCGGCCCTCGGCGACCGTCGAGCCGTCGCCCATTACTCCCTCCCCGGCCAGCGCGACCATGAGCGGCACCGCCCAGCCGTCATCGCCGAGCGTAATGGAGTCTCGCGAATCGAGCGCGCCAAACCGAAGCTCGATCGCCCGAGCGGCATCCGGCGTGGCGGCCGGATCGGCCTCGCCGATGGTCGAGAGCGGGCGAGTCACGCCGTTTCCCTCGGACAGCGGAGCCGCGGCATCGGCGGACGTCACGGCAATCCGCCAGACGGTTGCCTCCCCGGAAACGGCGATGAATGTCACCCCGGCCACCGCGGACACGAATAGCGCGCTGCCTGGCTGGAGCAGTGTCACGTGATTCGCCTGCTGATCGGCCACCGCTATCGCCCCATCCGCCGCCAGCACGAACCCAGCCGCGCCGGCGGCCGGATCCGGCATCGCCTCGCCCGGCGGCACGGTCAATTGCGCGGCGTACCAGGCTGGCGCCGCCGGGCCGATCGTCACGATCCCGGAAGCAACGGTGAAAAATACCGGGCCATGCTCCTGGGCGTATGTGTGTGGCCTGGGCGCGACGATCCCCGCCACCAGCATGAACACGACTGTCGCGCGGACCAACGTTCGAAGGGGGAAATGACAACGAATCGGATGCATGACCATGGCTCCTGCGTGAGACCAACATCTCCTACCACGCGAAGCCTACGCCCGCCCGTCGCCCCCTGGGAATGCGCAGAATTACCCATTTCACCGCGAGGCTGAGAAGCCGCGGCAACTCCTCAGTCAATCAAAGCGGATCCCCAGCTTGATCGACTCCGCCGGACGCTCATCGATGGCCCGGTACG
>CAZSUN010000286.1:0-2489 GCA_964610045.1 uncultured Sphaerobacteraceae bacterium | reverse complement strand
CCCCATTTCCCTGCCCTGACTCCCCAACCATACTCGTCCTGTCGACCTTATGCTCACCCCAGATACGCTACGTGCAGAATGGGTGTCACTGACCGATGTCCGATATCGGTTCACATTGAGGAGCGAGGCATCATGGCGAAGGGCTTTTCACGTTCCGCACTCCCGATTCCCGATCGCAAGTACACCGGCTCCATCCTCTACGATGCCAAGGACCCCGACGCCAAGTTCCCACCGATCCAGCCGTTGCGGCCGCCAGAAGGCGCGCCGAACGTCCTGATCCTGCTCATCGACGACGCCGGCTTTGGCTCCTCGTCGGCGTTCGGTGGTCCGTGCAATACCCCGACCGCCGAACGCCTGGCTGCGGATGGGTTGAAGTACACCCGGTTCCACACCACCGCCATCTGCTCACCAACGCGGGCGGCCCTGCTCTCTGGCCGCAACCACCACTCGGTCGGGATGGCCGGCATCACCGAGATGGCGACCGCCGCGCCGGGCTACACCTCGGTCCGCCCGAACACCTGCGCCCCGCTGGCGGAAATCCTGAAGCTCAACGGATACGCCACCGCCCACATCGGCAAGTGCCACGAGGTGCCGGACTGGGAGACCAGCCCGGCCGGGCCGTTCGACCGCTGGCCGAGCCCTGGCAACGGATTCGAGTACTTCTACGGTTTCCTCGGCGGCGAGACCGACCAGTACTACCCGACCCTGCACGAGGGGACCAGCCGTGCCGAACCGTGGGGCACCCCCGCCGAGGGTTACCACCTGACCGAGGACCTGGTGGATCACGCCATCAGCTGGATCAACACCCAGAAAGCGCTGGTGCCTGACAAGCCGTTCTTCATGTACTTCGCGCCCGGCGCAACCCACGCCCCGCACCATGTGCCGAAGGAATGGGCCGACAGGTACAAAGGCACGTTCGACGACGGTTGGGATGCCCAGCGCGAGCGGACCTTCGCCCGCCAGAAGGACCTCGGCGTGATCCCGCAGGACGCGGAACTGACGGTGCGCCACGATCTCATCCCCGGCTGGGACGACATGCCGGAAGAGATGAAGCCGGTGCTGCGCCGCCAGATGGAGAACTACGCCGGGTTCATGGAGCACACCGACCACCACATCGGACGCCTGATCGATGGGATCGAATCGCTCGGTATTCTCGACGATACCCTCGTTTACCTCATCATCGGCGATAACGGTGCGTCGGCCGAAGGCACCCTCAACGGGACCTTCAACGAACTGATCAGCCTCAATGGACAGGCTGAACTGGAAACTCCCGAGTTCCTGATGTCGCGCCTGGATGACCTCGGTGGGCCGGAATCGTCACCGCACTACGCGGTCGGCTGGGCCCACGCCATGAACACGCCCTACCAGTGGACCAAGCAGGTCGCTTCGCACTGGGGCGGTACCCGAAACGGCACCATCGTTCGCTGGCCGAAGGGATTTGCGGCGAAGGGCGAGGTGCGCAACCAGTTCTTCCACGTCATCGACGTTGCGCCAACAGTGCTGGACATCGCCGGTATCCCCGAGCCGGACACCGTCCACGGTATCACCCAGGAACCGATCCAGGGCGTCAGCATGGCCGGCACCTTCGATGCCGCCGATGCGCCCGAGGATCACGAGACGCAGTATTTCGAGATCTTCGGCAACCGTGGCGTCTATCATAAGGGGTGGTCGGCGATCACCAAGCACCGCACCCCCTGGCAGACGACCGGCGATGTCGGCATCGCCTTCGATGACGATGTCTGGGAATTGTACGACGGCACGAAGGACTGGACCCAGGCCAACGACCTGTCGAAGGAGTTGCCGGACAAACTCCACGAGTTACAGCGCCTCTTCCTCATCGAGGCGACCCGCTACAACGTCCTGCCGCTGGACGACCGCTCGTTCGAGCGGGTGCTGCCGGAGTATTCCGGTCGGCCGACGCTGACCGGGAACAAGCTGCTCCTGCTGCCCGGCATGGGCGGCCTGGTGGAAAACCAGATCGTCAATACCCGCAACCGGTCATGGTCGGTGACCGCCCTGGTCGAGATTCCCGACGGTGGCGCCAATGGCGTGCTGCTCAACCTGGGCGGCCGGGTCGGTGGCTGGTCGTTCTACCTCAAGGACGGGAAACCGGCGTACGCTTATACCTTCTTCGGGATCACCACGACCCATATCCGTTCGGAGACGGTGGTTCCAGCGGGCGAGCATCAGGTCCGAATGGAGTTCACGTACGATGGCGGCGGTCTCGGCAAGGGTGGCACGGTGACCCTGTATCTCGACGGCAACGACATTGGTACTGGCCGGTTGGAGCACACCCAAGGCATCGCCTTCGGGTACGAGTACACCGATGTCGGCCGCGATCCGCAGTCACCGGTGACCGACGACTACCCGGAGGGCGCGGGCAACGCCTTCACCGGCAAGATCAAATGGATCGAACTGGAGGGCGGCGAGGACAGCCACGACCACCTGATCGATCCCGAGCATCTGATTCAGGTCGCCTTCGCCCGGCA
>CAZSUN010000285.1:0-2489 GCA_964610045.1 uncultured Sphaerobacteraceae bacterium | reverse complement strand
GGAATGACGTCTACATTCCGATTTCCGTCAGGCACTGGTCGAGCCACGGTTCGTACCGCGCGCCGAAGTAGAAAACGTGCATGATCGCCGCGTAGGTGAGATACGCATACCGCCGGGTGGACCAGAACCCGTCGTCAAGCCGGTGATGCCGGGTGTAGGCATTGACGAAGTCGCTGCCCATGCCGCCCATTCCCGCGGCATAGGCGATCTCCAGTTCCGGATGCCCGTAGACCACCGATGGGTCGATCAGCGCGGTGATCTCCGGCCCGGTGGCGAGCACATTGGCGGACCAGAGATCGCCGTGCAGCAGCGATGGTGAGCGTGGTTCGGTGAGCAGATCACCAAGCCGGTCGCCGAGGTGCTGGATGCGTTCGCGAAACTCCTGGGTGAGCCGCCCGTTGGTTACAGCGGCATCGGCCGCGTGCAGTAGCCGTCGTTCGCGAAAGAACGGGATCCATGCGTCGTGCCAGCCGTTCGGCAGCACGAACGAGCCGTTGAGGGTATCGACGCCGAACCCGAACTTCGGCGCGGTGACCTCGTGCAGCCGGCCGATGAGCGACCCGAGGGCCGGTTCGGCGTCCGGAGTAAGGTGATCACCTGGCATGAACTCCAGCAACAGAAGCGATGGGGACGCGGAGAGCACGTCCGGCACCGGGACGACACCTGCCTGCCGCAGGTGCCGGACCATCTCGGCTTCCAGGTCGAAGTGTGCGCCGCTTTCCACCGCTTCCTTGGCGACCAGCGGTGATCCATCCGCCAGCGTGACCTTGGAAACGCGCCCGATCATTCCACCGGCGAGGGCTTCGATGGCGATGACCGGTATGCCGAGCGTACGCTCGATTGCCTGCTCCAGTGAGTCATCGGGAGGCGTGCAGCCTGCGAGGTTCCTGTTCATCGGGCAACGATGCCACAATGACCGGGATTGGAACAGGGAGCGAGGTCGTCCACGGCGGGCGACTGCGAGAGTCGCGTGAGAGTTGGAGGCTTCGTGAGCGATACACCGTTTGTCCTCGCCATCGATCAGGGGACCACGTCGAGCCGGGCGGTGTTGTTCGACGCATCAGGATCGCCGGTGTCCGTGGCGCAGCAGGAGATTACCCAGCACTACCCACAGGCAGGATGGGTCAATCATGATGCCGCCGAGATTTGGGAAACCACCCTGCGGGTGACGCGCGAGGCGATCGATCTGGCCGGGATCGATCCCGGCCGGATTGCCGCGATCGGTATCACGAACCAGCGTGAAACGACCGTGCTCTGGGACCGGGCCACCGGGGTGCCGGTTGGTCCGGCGATCGTCTGGCAAAGCCGCCAGACCGCCCCGATCGTGGCCGGCATCGTGAAACGGGGGATGGCGGAGACCTACCGGCGAATCACTGGCCTGGTTCCCGATGCCTATTTCTCTGCCACCAAGATCGCCTGGTTGCTCGACCAGGATCCCGGCCTGCGCCGCCGAGCCGAGGCCGGTGAACTCGCGTTCGGCACGATCGATACCTGGCTGACCTGGAATCTCAGTGGCGGGCTGTGTCATGCGACCGACCATGCCAATGCGTCGCGGACGATGCTGTACGACATCCGCACGCTTGACTGGTCGGACGAACTCCTGGAGGACCTGGCGATTCCGCGATCACTCCTGCCGGAGGTAGTCTCGAACTCCGGAATTTCCTGCACGACCGATCCGGCGTTGTTTGGGGTATCGATACCCGTCGCGGGGGCGGCCGGTGACCAGCAAGCCGCCCTCTTTGGGCAGGCGTGTTTTGCGCCGGGCGACGCCAAAAACACTTATGGAACCGGCTCGTTCCTGTTGATGCAGACGGGGTCGCAGGCGATCACGTCGAGCAACAACCTGCTGACGACGATCGCCTGGGGTATTGATGGCCAGGTCGAGTACGCATTGGAAGGGTCGATCTTCGTGACCGGATCGGCGGTGCAGTGGCTGCGCGACGGCCTGGGTATCATCCGGAGCGCGCGCGATATCGAAGACCTGGCGGGATCGGTGCCGGACGCAAACGGGGTTCATTTCGTGCCGGCGTTGACCGGACTCGGTGCACCCTATTGGGACGCGGATGCGCGCGGGATGATATCGGGCCTGACGCGTGGTGCGACTGCTGCCCACATCGCGCGGGCAACACTGGAGGCGATCGCCTTCCAGAGCCGGGACGTGTTGGATGCGATGCAGGCGGATGCCGGGATCGCGCTGACGGAACTCAAGGTTGACGGCGGCGCCAGCCGCAACGATCTGCTGATGCAAATCCAGGCCGATGTGCTCGGCGTGCCGGTCGTGCGGCCGGAGTATGTCGAGACGACGGTCCTGGGGGCGGCGTACCTGGCGGGAATGGCGGTTGGTGTGTGGAGCGATCGCGAGGCTGTGCGCGATTCGTGGCGTATGGGCCGGCGGTTCGAGCCGTCGTGGTCGGCTGACGAGCGAGATTTGCGGTATGCCGGGTGGCAAAGGGCCGTCCGCCAGTCCATGACGCACGGTTGACGGTGCT
>CAZSUN010000284.1:0-2518 GCA_964610045.1 uncultured Sphaerobacteraceae bacterium | reverse complement strand
ACGACAAGGGGTACACCCATTCGCCGCGCGACGCTGCCCGCGTGGGACAGTGCCCGGAACCCGGCAGTGGTTCCATCCACGAGGACCGCGACACGACTCGGACCGAGTTCATTCCGCGCCGGTGGCGTCGTGATCGACGGGCCCGGGTGGGATCGGCCCAACGCCGGTTCCACCGAGACCGGTCTCGTGTTGCCGGTGAACGTGTTCGGTGCCAAGGTGCTGCCAACAACAAGGGTGGTCACGGATGACTGCCGGAGAATCACATGGACCCACCCAGGGGAATCGTCCCAGATGTCACCGGCCCCCTGAGAGCTCATCACGGCCAGGTCGTCGTACCGAAGCAAGCCGCGGTCGACAGTCCCCAGGAGACTGCCATGGACCACTGATTCACTCATATCGAAGCCCTCATGCCGGAGCAGGCCGGCCAGTTCCTCGTCATCGGCACTGGAGTTGTGTGCGATGCCTGAACGGATGGACGTGGCACTCGCGGGTTGTTTGCGCTCTTTGATCCGGATGACCTGAATGGGGACGCCCCAGAGTCTGGCCATGATGCTTGCGGCGTCCAGCGTGTTCGTCTCCGCCCTGGGTCCCTCGATCGGAATGACCACCCTGCCATACATCCAGCAACCACCCTGGCTGTGCTCGAGCCCTGTCGGAGCACGACCAGGCAGAGAGTATCGACGCGCGGCGCGTGCAGTTGGTCCTGGTGGACCCGGGGACGGCCCACGCTGCACGCCGATCTCTCGGATATCCATGCTCGCCCGGTCATCATATGCCGCGCAGGGTGCAAATGCACCAATTTCATGTACCAGACTGCTGATCAGGCCGCGACGCCGGGCAACGGCGACCGCTTCGGTACGCGAGGTGGCGTCGAGTTGCCGATAGATACGCCCAAGGTGATTCCGAACGGTCAATGGCGAGATGAACAGGCTGTTGGCGATCTGCTTGTTTGTCAGCCCGCCGGCCACCAGTCGAAGGATCTCCGCTTCGCGTCGGGGCAACTCCTGACCATCGGCGGGGAGTGGCACGAACAGGTCTGGCCGGCGGGACAACTGCTCGCGGATCACTCCCGAGTGGTCCCACGCGTGCTGAAAGAGGGGGTTGAGGTTGCAGCCGGGAACGCGGAGGGTCCGCAGGTAGCCGAAGGCGTCGGCGATCGCCAGGGCCCGCCGGAGGGAGGAGCGTGCCGTCTGTCCGTCTCGCAACTCGTGACTTGCCGTGGCGAGCCGGATCAACCCTCCGAGGTGTTCGGGCTGCCGCCTGGCCGCTGCCGCGGTTGTCACCAGCAGTCCGGCCCGGACAGCGGCGCGGTCGACATCGCCACGGGCGAGGAGGAGGTCGATGGCAAGGAGTTCAGGGTCAATGTCCCCGAAAACGCTCACCGATGACCAGGATTGCGCCTGAAGCCATGGGAGGGAATCCTCCACCATTGCGAATTCGCCGCGCGCCAGCCAAGGTGGAGGATGAACAGTCTTCGTTCCGGAAACTGACCGGCGCGTCCGAGGTAGCGAAGGGCCCACTCTTCACCGGCGCGACTGTCGACGCTGGCCAGCATCACCCGGATCCGGCCGAGCGCGGTGTAGCGGCGCCACCCCAGCGCGTACCCATGTTCGCGATCTGCCAGGAGCAGGCGAGTGCGCAGGCCGGCGGGATTGTGACCGGACCCGACGAGGTCCAGATCGAGCAGCTCGTCCACGCGGGTGAGTTCCGCCGCCGCCGCAGCCAGATCGTCGCGTTCGAGGTATATGGCAATCAACCGGCAGCGGATGGGCACTTCAACTTCTGGTTCAGTCTCCGGCAGGCGGGCAAGAATCATTCCATACATGGTAACGGCCGAGCCCATGTCGCCGCGGATGGCGCACATGTCGGCGCGGTCCTGGTCGAGCCGGCGGTTACGCCATCGCTCGTCTGCCGGTAGTTGCCCAGCGAGTTGCGTAGCGGCATCGCACATCGTTTGGGCGATGTCGTCCAGGCCGTCAATTGTGGCCTGTCTCCCCAGGAACGTGGCGGCATACATCCGGTTCACCAGATCGGACCGCGGAAGGCAATCGAGCGCTCGCCGAAGCTGGACGGTTGCGGTTGGGCGATCGCCTCGAAAGTGGGCCATCGCCCCTTGAAACAATGCGACCCGACCCTGGTCTCGTGGCTCCCCGGTGGCGAGCAGCCGCGCCTCGAGGCGCTCCATCGTTTTACTGTTCGCGGCTGTCTGCGCGCTGCCCAGGTTTCCAGTCAGGTACCAGTACTGAAAATCCAGGTCTCGTCCATTACCGGTTCGGGCACCTGACGAAACCAGAGCCGCCATACGTGAAACATCCCGCGGTTCGCCAGCCATGTCCCGAGCAGCCGGAACGCCTGTTCGATGAGGTCGTGGTTTCCGGTTGGACCGCGAGGTCGGCGGCGGAATACAGCTCGCCGCGATCGAGGAGCTACCTAACCAGCCAGGAGCGATCTCGTGGCGGTGAGTGCCGCATACTGGACGCTGAATATGTCTTGCCGGAGTTATCGTCACATCTGGCGG
>CAZSUN010000283.1:0-2522 GCA_964610045.1 uncultured Sphaerobacteraceae bacterium | reverse complement strand
CCATGCCGGGTCCCGCGCCGAGAGCGAGAACGAGATCGTCGCGAGTGATCCGGTCGGCGGTCCAGTGGTAGACAGCGGGTGGCGTGGCGATCTGGTCCAGGTTGGCCACCAATCGCGTTGCAAGCGAGAGGTATCGTGGCTCCCATTGGCCCATCACCACCACCGGTCCCAGCGGGCCACGCCGCTCCACAACCCGGGCGGCGGACTGGGCGAACGTGGCCAGCCGCGCGTGGCCGGCATCCGGCAGCCACCCAACCGGCACCAGCCGACCGGAGCGGTCGGGAACGAACGGACCGGGAAGGGCGGTACGGGGCGCGAACCGCCTGTCTCCCACCAGCAGGGCGCCAGCGGCCTCGTCGAGCCACCGCCGCCAGTCCTCCCATGCGGGAGGGCTGGCGTCCGCCAGGGTAACGATGCGAACGGTCCGCAGGCGCTCGTGGGCGGCGATCAGCGGAGCGAGCGTCTCGTCGTACCCCCCGGGAGGCACGACGAGCACCCACGTTCCGGCGTCAGGCGGCATGCACGACATCGGCATACGGCTGCCAGGCGGTGAAATCGGCGCGGTCGGCGAGGGGGCCGAAGCGCCTGACCCAGTAGTGCTCGATGATGTCGGCCTGCTGCTCGCGATTGAAGGCGTTGAAGTTGCCATTGGCGGCGTTGAGTTCCGGTTCCCCGCCGTCTCCTCGCAGATGACCGTTTCCGGTTTCGTCGTACCCGTAGTTGTACCCCTCGCCGATCAACTGGGCCTCCAGGGCCTGGATCATGTAGAACGGCCCTTCGACCACGCCTTGCCACACGTGCGTCAACTCGTGGATCAGGGTCGCCGGTGTGAGCTGGTCCCAGGACGCGAAGTTGATCAGGTACATCGTGGTGAATGGCCGCTCCTTGTTGGCCCACTCGATCAGGTCGACCGGAGGCGACAAGACCGCAAGCTGGACCTTGTCCAGGTCGATGGATGTGCCGAACACCTTCTCGGCCTCCGCCCGTTCACCCGGATCCAGGCCCCGGTAGACGCCAAACCACTCAAGCACGATCGAGAAGGCGGCCGCGAGCGCGCCCAACCCGATTTCCGCCGCCCCCTTGAGGATCGTCAGGGCGGATTCGCCAAGATCGCGCAAGGCTTCGAGCACCCGCTTCTGGGCGTCGCGGGCTGGCTGGACGATGGCGGCATTGACGACATCCTTCACCGTCTGACCGAGTTCCCGGGCGGCCCTGACCAGGTTCTGGAGGGCATCCTGTGGGCGGGCGATGGTCGCCGCGACCAGGTCGCCCAGCGCGACGCCCAGTTCCAGCAGTTCGTCGACAACCTCTCGCACGGCTTCGAACGCCCGGCCAACCGTCCAGGCCATGAACTCGGCGATCGCGTGTCCAGCCTGGAATGCGCCGCGGACAACCGCGGCGAGGCCGGGAAGCGCGTCGTTGGCCACCCAACTGAGCACATAGCTCACCGAGTTCCGGACCTTGACCGTGGCGGCCGCAAGCATTGCCAGCGCGGCATCGCCAGCGGCGGCGGCCCACTCGATCACGGAGGCGATGGTCTCGCCAACGCTCTCGACCGCGCGGAGCACGGCTTCGAACGCCTCCGCCCCGCGGGCCATGGCCCAGTCGAGGGCCTCGGTAACGCTTCGTTTCACGTAGCGAATGGCCAGGATCGCCTCGCGATAGAGATGCTCCAGCACATCGGCGGTCACGGAGTCCACCTGGTCAAGGACCCAGCCGAGCACGTCGCCCACCGGCCCGAGCGCCTGGAGCACGCCGTTCACGACCCGGCGGAACAGGTAGTAACTCCCCTTCGCCGCCTCCGCGAGGATATCCGCCACCGCCATTCCGGCATCAAGCGCCGCGTCGACGAAACGCGCGGCAACCCGGTAGGTAAAGGAAACCACCGCGCCCACGAGGTCGAGCGCCGTCTTTCCCAACTCGATCGCGGCGCGCACGGCGTCGCGCAACACGTCCAGCGTGAAGTTCAGGCCGTCTCGCAGGAGATCGAGGAATGTGCGTCCAATGTCGAACGCGGCCTCCACCACGCGCCGGATGGCGTTGAACCCATGTGACGCCACCGTGGTGACCATGTTGAAGAGGGTGGTTCCCGCCCGGAGGGCGGCCCTGGCAACCTCGAGCGCCACGTCAACCGCCGCCTGGGCAATATAGGCGCCGAGTTCGAGAAGATGACTGCCAATATTGACGATGGTGCGAACCAGCACGCCCACGAACTGGGATGCCGCCTGGCGGATACCGTCAATCAGGTTGGCGATGGTCTTCTGGAGGCTGACCAGGGCGTTGACCAGCGACGTGAAGATGCTGCTTGGGCGGGTCACAACCGCCACCAGCAGCGTGCCCACGGTCTGGCCGAGTTCGAGCAACGCCTGGACAATGCTCCTGCCGAGCCCTATCGCCACCTGGAATCCCTGCTCCAGCAGGTTACCAACCGTCTTGCCAATGGCAAGGAGCGCCTCCGTGACTTTCCTGATCGACGCATAGACCTGGGTGGCCAGCCATCCCAGCAGTTCGACCAACTGATG
>CAZSUN010000282.1:0-2531 GCA_964610045.1 uncultured Sphaerobacteraceae bacterium | reverse complement strand
TGGCAACCCCGAACGCACCGGCGTCATGCCCGGTCCTGGCATCGAGGGTGACCCTATCGAATTCTGGCGCGTGGAGATGGAGGGACCTATCAACTCGGCTCCGGCGCTGGTCGATGGGACGCTGTATCTTGGCGTTGGCGATGGGAGTGTCCACGCTGTCGATACGGCGAGTGGCGTCGCGATCTGGACGTTCACCGCGGCCAGTCCAGTCTCCAGTTCGCCTGCGGTCGTCAATGGGATTGTCTACGTCGGATCGGAAAATGGTACGCTCTACGCCCTCGATTCAGTCGACGGCAAAGAGGTCTGGTCATTTCCCGAGGCGGTGCCGAACGTCTCGGTCTCGGTTGTCGATGGTGTGGTCTACACCGGCACCGGTGACGGTTTCCTCTCCGCCCTTGATGCCGCAACCGGCGAAGTGATCTGGCAGGCATCGCTCGGCGCGGAAGCATCCCGTACGTCCGCTGTCTCCGACGGAGTCGTGTATCAGGGCAGCACCGACGGCATCCTCCACACCTTTGACGCCGCAACCGGTGAGCCTGGTTGGACCTTCCAGACCGAGGGCGGTGGCGTGGTCGCAGCCCCCGTGATTGCCAACAGTCTCGTCTATCAGACGACCCAGGATGGCGTGGAAAACAGCTTTGCCTACGCGCTCGATCCCGCCACCGGTGAGATGGTCTGGAGATTCGCGCAAGAGTTCAATCCCGGGATCTCGCCACCGACTGTGGGAGACGACCTGGTCTACCTTCCCAGCGCCGACGATTCGCTCTACGCGGTCGACACTCAGACAGGTGAAGTCGTCTGGCAATTCGACGCGGAAGACAACCTTGACGCCTCACCGGCGCTGGTTGGCGACACTCTCTACGTAGCATCGAGGGATGGATTCATCTACGCCCTTGATGCTGCCAACGGCAAGGCGTCCTGGCACTATCCCGTTGAGGGCGAGAGCGTGTTTGGCCCCACCGTAGCCGATGGAGTCGCGTACCTTGGCACCACCTACGGCTACCTGTACGCGATCGGTGGCACGAGGAACGCGACCATGCCCTTCCCGGGCGACATGGCAGCATCTGTGTTGCCGGGTACGTCCCCTTCAGCTACTCCCACTGAGCCGGTCGGTCTGGCAACGTTCCTGTGGGCTACCAAAGGCGGTCCAGAATCGCTGGATCGCCCCGCCGACCCGACAATCGCCCCGGACGGCACTATCTGGGTCGCCGACGGCGGCAACTCCCGGTTCCTGATCTTCTCGCCTGAAGGTGATTTCCTCGAAACCTGGGGAGTGCCAGGGGCGGGCAACGGCGAGCTCAACTTCATCCGCACCAGCTCCCAGGGCGACGCGTTCGGCGCGGTCGCGTTCGCGCCCGATGGGACTTTTTACGTTGCCGACGTGGGCAACTTCCGAATCCAGCACTTCAGTGCCGATCGTCAGTTCCTCGGCGCCTGGGGTGGGTTCGGCCCAGACGACGGCGAGTTCCTGAGCCCGATCGACGTCGCGGTCGACTCGCAGGGCAACGTCTTCGTCGACGACGACAAGCGCAACGATATCCAGAAGTTCTCGGCCGACGGCACGTTCCTGCTTCGTTTCGGCGGGCTGGGCAGCGAGCCGGGACAGCTAGACTTCCAGGCTTCGATGGCCGTGGATGCTGAGGACAACGTTTGGGTCGCTGATCCGGCGAATCGACGGGTTCAACAGTTCGGGAATGACGGAAGCTTCCTTGCTGCCTTCGACGGTGGGGGCATGCTCATGGAACCTTACGATATCGCGGTTGATCTCCAGGGACGGATCTTCGTTGCAGACATTGGAATGGCCCAGGTGGTAGTGCTCGACCCGAACGGCATCGTCATCGGGACGTGGGGGGCGCCGGATGGTGTACCGCTCCTGGAGATGTCGAACATCGAGCTTGACGACGACGGCAATGCGTATGTCGTAAGCTATCTGGACGGTACACTGCTCAAGTTCCAGCTCAACCCACCGCTGGTGGACGGGGCGTTGGCCACGCCGGTTTCCTGATCCGAGGCATCGCCGGAACGATCAGCAAGGGTGCGAATGGGCCGACACAGCCGTCGGCAGTTGCGTGCAGGCGAAGGTGCGCGCCCACGCCGGCGGCAGTCGCCCCCTACGCAGGGTCACACCCACGTAGGGGGCGACCTGGGTTGACGACGCTCGCCGTCGCCCGGGCTACCGCGCAATTGTCGACCCTGTGCCGGCCCATCCATGGAGCCCGCGAAGTGACGGGAGGGCACGCGCCGGTGCATCGCTTGTCCCCCGGCTACGGGTTGGGCGTGTAATCCTGACCCTCGGGGACGAGAACGGCGCGCGGTTTCCTCTTTCCTCGTTTCTGTTTCCTGTTTTCTCCCCTCTTCCCCCTCTCCTCCAATTTGCCTGTAATCTTTTGCCATCCGCCACGTCAACCTGAGTGTTGGAGGGATGATGGCAAGATGGACCGGAATGGATCCATTCCAAATCAGGTCCGTCCCGGTCCAGCCGTGACGGTGGCGAGCGGGGAGTCGGACGAACGGCTCGCCGCTCGCGCCGC
>CAZSUN010000281.1:0-2531 GCA_964610045.1 uncultured Sphaerobacteraceae bacterium | reverse complement strand
CGTTCTTGAACACCGTTTCACGATCGGTGAACGACGAGGCGATGATCCATTCCAGCGGCAGGATGACGATGATGGCGATGATGACCAGGGCGAGATAGGTCCAGAGTTGGGAGAGCCTGAAACGATTGGGCGATTCGCGCTTGTCCATGTCCTTGACGCTCTCCTGCTCAATCGTGCTTCGGGCGGAAGATCAGGAATTCAGCCGCCACGATGATGATAAGGAAGCCAAGGAAGATCGTGATCGAGGCGGCGGAGGCGCCGAGATCGCCATAGGTGAACCCGCGTTTCCAGGCGTCGAACATGATCAGGTTGGTGGCTCCGGAAGGGCCGCCATTGGTGAGCAGGTAGGGCGGCGCGAACATGGTGAAGTTGGCGACGGTGGTGGCCACCAGCACGAAGGTGGTGATGCGGCTCAACAGCGGCAGCGTTATTTGATGGAACGCCTGCCAGGCGCTGGCGCCGTCGATCCGTGCGGCTTCATGAATCTCGCGGCCGATGTTTTGCAGCCCGGCGAGGAAGAAGAGCGCCCAGTAGGGAACGCCGATCCAGGACACGATGCCGATCAATACCCAGAGCGCCTGGTCGGCGCTGAGCAGGAACGGCTGGGTGGGCAGGTGCAGCAGTTCGAGGATGCCATTCACCAGGCCATAGGTGGGATCGAGCGCGAGTCCCCAGGCCAGCGCGGCCACGTTGATCGAGATCGCGATCGGCAGCAGCAGCACCGTGCGGAACAGGGTGATGCCCCGCACCTTCTGGTTGATGAGCATGGCCAGGCCCAGCGACAGCGCGACCTGGAGGGGGTTCACGATGGCGTTGAACCTCAGTGTGACCCGCACCGACTCCCAGTAGGTGGGATCGTCGAGCAGGTAGCGATAGTTGTCCCAGCCGACGAACTCCTTGGCTCCTGTGAAGCTGAACGAGTTGCTGTAAAAGCTCTCCCGCAAGCCCGCGACAATCGGGATGTATCGCCAAACCAGGATCAGCAGGATGGCCGGCAGCAGGAACAGGTAGGGTGTGGCGCCTTCTCGTCTGGACACGGCCGATGGTCCTTTCACAGGCGCCAGAGACACGGCGGTCTGACGCATGTGATGGGGCGGGGGACAGCCCACGGCCGGGCCATCCCCCACGATGCACGATGTGGCGGCGTGCTAGCGGTACTTTTGCATCTCGCGTTCGATCTTCTGGGCGGCGCCATCCAGCTCTTCCTGGGCGGAGCCGCCATTGCGCATGTTCTCGAAGGCGCTGCCGAGAATGTCCTGATACTCGTTGTAGCCCGGCGTGAGCGGGCGTGGCTTGGCGAACTCGGATTCGCGGGCGGCGATCGGGTAGGCCAGCCGCGGCCAGTCGGTGTTGTCCGGGCTCTCGGTGATCTCCGACAGGAGTTGCTTCTGCATCGGCCAGGAATCGCCGGCCTCGTACCAGAGCCTGCCGCACTCGTAGGTGGTGGCCCACTTGATGAAGCGGATGGCGGCTTCCTTGTTCTGCGAGTTCGGGTTCAGCCCAAGGTGCCAGCTGTCGGTTGGGACCGTTGGCTCGCCATTCTCCCAGGCGGGGTGTGGAGCGGCCTTCCAGGTGAACGGCAACTCGGCGGCGGAGAGGCTAGTGATGGCCCAGGGCCCACGCACGCACATGATGAGCTTCTGGTTGATGAAGAGGTCCTCGATTTCGAGCGTGCCCTTGGGGGATACCGCCCATTCGTTGTGCATCTTCTGGTACCAGTCGAAGGCCTCGACCCACTCAGGCGCGTTGATGATGCCTTCCACGGTCAGGCCATCGTCGCCAATGACCGGGACGCCCTTGCCCTGCGGGAGGGGCTGAAGCTGGTAGATGCGGTTGTACTGCTCGAACTGGAAGCCGAACACGTCGTCCTGGGTGACGGCCTGGGCGGCCTCGGTGACCTGCTCCCAGGTCCAGCGCTCCTCGGGGCCGGGGCCGGTGACGCCGGCGGCGGTGAGCACATCCTCGTTGTAGAAGAAGAGCTGGGACGAGTTCCAGATCGGCGGCGCGAGCAGCTTGCCGTCGTATATGCCGGATTCGACGAGCGCGTCGACCCATTCGGCGCGCTCTTCCTCGGAGAAGGCATCGTCGAGCGGGTCGAGCCAGCCACGGAGGCCGTAGGAGGCGACGAGCGGTGCGTCGACGCTGATGATGTCGGGCGAATTAGAGCCGGACCCGAGGCGAACCTGGTTCTGCTGGAATACCTCGTTAAAGGAGACGGATTCGACCTTGACCTCGATATCGGGGTTCTGCTCCATGAAGGTGGGAACCACGGTATCGGCGGGGAGATCCGTCAGCCAGGTAACGGTGGTCTTGTCCTGCGCGAGGATGGCCGGGGCATGGAACACGGTTGACGCGGCGCCGAGCGCCGCGACAGCTCCACCCTTGACCACGAGCGATCGACGATTCAGCGATGGCATGGTGATTCTCCTCCCATAACGTGGGTATTCGATGGGGTCCCTACCTTAATGACTACTGTGAGAGCGCGCCGTGTCGTGCCACGGAAACAGACAGTCTTCCTCAAGGTCGCGACA
>CAZSUN010000280.1:0-2543 GCA_964610045.1 uncultured Sphaerobacteraceae bacterium | reverse complement strand
CCGGCGTTGGCCGGATCGTGGTAGATGTTGTTCAGTTCCATCGGGTCGTTGACGAGGTCGAACAGTTCCCACTCGGGCGGGGTCGGGATGTCGATCGAGGCAGTCGTCCGCAACGCTTCGCCGTAGTAATAGATCAGCTTGTGCGTCTTCGTCCTGATCCCGTAGTGGGCGGGAACGCCGTGATCGGTGAGGTGCATCCAGTAGCGGTAGTACATCGATTCCGGCCAGCCATCGGGCGAATCGTCGCCCGCCGCGATCGGGCGGAACGAGCATCCCTGCATCGCCTCCGACCCGGACACCCCGGCGTAATCGAGGAACGTGCGAGCAAAGTCGAGGTTGGTCACCATCGGCTCCACCACCGACCCCGCCGGGATCTCGCGCGGATACCGCATCAGGAACGGCATTCGCAGTGATTCCTCGTACATGAACCGCTTGTCGTACCAGCCGTGATCGCCGAGGAAGAATCCCTGGTCGGAGGTGTAGACGACGATCGTGTCCTCGGTCAGCCCTTCGGCGTCGAGGTAATCGAGCACGCGGCCGACGTTGTCGTCGATCGAGGCCACGCAGCGCAGGTAGTCCTTGATGTAGCGCTGGTACTTCCAATGCTTCTCTTCGGCGGGCGTCAGGCCCTCCGGCACATCCTGCTTGAGATCGGTGCTCTTGAAATCGGCCTCGATCCGCATCTTGGCGTGCTTCGCGGCGTTCGACCGGTTGCGGTAGTCATCATCGAAGGTGGGCGGGGTCGGAATGTCGATGTCCTCGTACAGGTCCGCGTGCTTGTCGTCCGGTTCCCACGGGCGGTGGGGCGCCTTGTGGTGGAGCAGCACCATGAACGGCCGGTCCGGATCGCGGTGGGACAACCAGTCGATGGCCATGTCGGTGACCTGGTCGGTGATGTAGCCGGTGGTGGAGACCAGTTCGCCGTCGATCCAGTAGTTGGTGTTGTGATAGAGCCCATGGTCCGGCAGGATCGCCCAGTGATCGAAGCCGGTGGGGTCGGCGTGACCGCCGTGCCCGAGGTGCCACTTGCCGAAGATGGCGTTCTGGTAGCCCGCCGCCTGGAGCAGTTGCGGAAAGGTCTCCTGGCGGCCGTCGATGTCGTCGGCGAGGGTGAGCACGCCGTTGAGGTGCGAGTGCCGGCCGGTGAGGATGACGGCGCGGCTGGGGGCGCAGATCGAGTTGGTGCAGAAGCAGTTGTCGAACCGGGCTCCCCCTTCGGCCAGCCGGTCGATCTGCGGGGTTTCGTTGATCCGGCTCCCGTAGGCCGAGATCGCGTGGGCGGCGTGGTCGTCACTCATGATGAAGAGGATGTTGGGCCGTTTGGACTCGGACATGGGGCTCCCTGTGGGATTGGCGACGGTTCTGGCGTCGTATGTACCACCACGGGAGGAAAGAGGAAAGGAGAAAACAGGAAAGAGGGTGACGCTACATGTGGAAAAGGCAAGCATCGTGTAAACGCAACAGGGTTCGACTGTGCGCGCGAACCGGAGTGCATTTCTGCATTTTTCCCCAAATTCCCCGGTATGACGGGCGTTTTGGATGGTTCGGTCGGGTCTGCATTTCTTCGTCGCGAACCTGCATTTGAACCAACCGCACCCGATCAGGTGGTGACGACATCAACGCTCCGGACGGGTGCCGTACCTGAATGAACGCAGTGAACGTGAGAGTGTGCGCCACGGTGCGAGGTGTGGTGAGACGAGCGAAAGTCCGGCACACGGATGTGCCAAAGGACAGCCACACGGCGCAGGGCGCCTGGGCTGTCCCTACCGTGATCGCCTCATCCGTAGGGGGTAACCTCCCGAGGCGCCAGCCGAGGGTGTGTCGCCCGTTGTCTGTGCCCGGGCAGACTGTGCAAGCCGGATGGCCGGTCGCCCCGATGCGCATGTGGATTCGACAGGATTCGCGCGGGCAAACGGTATGCTTCCCTGACAACGAGCGCTCACGGCTCCGGTTCCAACGGACGCCCTTCGGCGGAAAGGCTCAACAGCAATGCCAGAAACACGAACGTCCGTCGGCATCCTGATTTTCGAGGACGTGGAAGTGCTCGACTTCTGCGGTCCGTTCGAGGTGTTTTCCGTCGCACAACGATTGGGGGAGGCGGACGAGTCGGCGAAGCTCTACGATGTCCACGTCATCGCCGAGCGACCGGAGATGGTCAGCTGCCGGAACGGGCTGCTCGTCAAGCCCCATTTCACGATCGCGTCGCACCCGCCGCTCGATCTGCTGGTGATTCCCGGTGGCCGTGGCACCCGGCGCGAACGCGAGAATCCGGCGATCCTGGCCTGGATCGAGCAACAGGCTGCCAGCGCGGAGTTGGTCACCAGTGTCTGCACGGGCGCGTTCCTGCTCGCGGCGGTCGGACTGCTCGACGGGAAGGCGGCGACAACGCACTGGGGCAGCATCGACTGGCTGCGCGAGCACCATCCCGAGGTCACGGTGATCGACGACCAGCGCTGGGTCGATGAGGGCCGGATCATCACCTCGGCCGGGGTTTCCGCCGGGATCGACATGGCGCTGCACGTGATCGACCGCACTCACGGCCG
>CAZSUN010000279.1:0-2554 GCA_964610045.1 uncultured Sphaerobacteraceae bacterium | reverse complement strand
GTCTTGCCGACGCCGCCTGGTCCGGTCAGCGTGAGGAGCCGGACATCGTCGCGGACGAGGAGGGCACAGACGGCTGCCAGGGCACGCTCCCGGCCGATGAGGGGAGTGCGGGGGACGGGGAGGTTGGCCCCGAGTCTGGGCGGCGTACTGGTCATTGGGCGTACCGGGTATCGCACTATGGCGCAGACTTTCCGCCGTGCCAGGCACTGATCCATCGCGATACGATATGTCCACCATACGGCACGCTGTCAATGGCGGCGATGCCCGGCCGATATCGCTATTTGTAGCCAACCACCATCCAGTCCCAACCGGCGAGATGCTCGACCGTCATGTCCCGGAACCCGGCCGCCGCCATCCACGACCGGCAATCGGCGCCGGTATAGGTGCCGCCGCCCGTCGTTTCGATCAGCATCAGCAGGCTGACGAGCAGGTTGACCGCGCGTTCCCGGCGCTCGTCGTCGATGAGTTGCTCGTAGACGATCAACGCGCCACCGGCGGGCAGGGCGGCGTAGGCCCGGGCCAGCAGGGTCTTCCGCTCGTCGAGACTCCAGTCGCCGAGGATGTTCCCCATCACGAACACGTCTGCCGTCGGCAGGGGATCGACGAAGAAGTCGCCTGCGACGAAGCGGATACGGTCCTCCAGGCCAAACGAGGCGACGTAGTCGGCGAAGATCGGGGCGAGTTCCGGCAGGTCGAGGCCGGCGCCGGTCAGGTGATCGTGGGCCAGGGCGAGTTGGACCGGCAGGTTTCCCTGGGCCGTGCCGATGTCGAGGAAGGTGCGGTAGTTGACCCACGGAAAGGTGCGGGCGATGGCTCGCGCTGATCCCATGCTGACACCGGTCATCGAGCTTGCGAATTGGCGGAGGCGGGCGGGGTCCTGATAGAGCACACCGAAGAAGTCCTCGCCGCCTTTCGATTCGTTCTGTGGTTGGCCGGTTCGCAAGCCCTCGGTCAGCGCGCCGAAGAATGGGTAGAGCCGGTCGTTGGTCATTTCCAGCCAGCCGCCCATATACGATGGTTTGGCGCGGTCGAGGTAGAGATCGGTTTCGGCGGTGCTGGCGTAGCAGCCGTCTTCCCGCTCCAGCATACCCAGGGCGACGAGCGCGTCGAAAAAGTCCAGCGCAGAACGCGGGTGGAGTCCCAGCCGCTGCCGCAGCGTCTCGGCGTCGAGCGGCCCCGCTGCCAGTTCGGTGAAGAGTCCGAGCTCGACCGCGCTCAGGAGCACCTTCGGTCCGAAGAAGCCGATGCTGAGGTCGAGGATGCGATCGGGTACTGGCTGTTCGATCATCGTGGTACTCCCTCCGACGACATGCGGGAAATGTGAGCTTGCCGTCAATGGTGTACCGCTTTCCGGGGTGGCGCATCGTGGAAAATGCGGAGGGGAACTACGGAGATCCGGTGGAGGTCAGACGAGGCCGCGGCGGACGGCGACAGCCGTTGCCTCGTGGCGGTTGTGCACGCCGAGCTTGGCGTAGATGTGCTCGGTGTGGGATTGCACGGTGCGGGCGCCGATGAAGAGGGCCACGGCGATCTCCTTGTCGGAGCGGCCGGCAACGAGGAGGCGAAGCACGTCGCGCTCGCGGCGAGTCAGCTCGGCGTCGTAGGCGGTGCCTCGCGGCTCCTCCACCGCCGGGGTGACGAGGGTGAGAAACTCGGATCCCTCGTCGATCGCCTGGTCCAGCGAAAGGGCCCGGCCAGCGGACCACGCCGCGGTGAAAGCAGCGTCGCCGAGGGCGGCATGCGTACTGGCCCTGGCGCGGTCGAAGGTGACCCGTGCCGATACCCCGAAGGAGTGACCGAGGAGATCGCGCTGTCCTTCCGCGGCGCCACAGAGCCGCGCCGCCCGCTCCGGGGTCCCGTGCATCGCCGCGAGGGTGGCGACACCGGCGAGCCAGCCGACCTGCATCTCACGGGCCCCGAACCGCCGGCAAAGTGGCAGGGCTTCCGCGAACCGGGCAGCAGCGGTGACGTGGTCCGCACGGTCGCAGGCAACGAACCCCAGGCTGGTGAGCGTCAACGTGGTGTTGAGCGGGTCCTCGAGCTCGCGAAACAGGGCGAGCGAGGATTCGAGGATCGTTGCTGCTTCCACGAGATCGCCCTGCCCATACACAGCTGGCCCGAGGATATCGCTGCGCACGCCGGCGACCCACCAGGAGTTCCCCAGCGCCGCGAAGAGCGCTTCGGCCTCCTGGCTGTAAGCCACGGCCTGGTCGTACTTCCCCTGCGCAAGGGCAACGACGCCAAGCATGTGAATCGCCAAAGCGGTTCCCTGCCGGTCGCCCAGGCCGCGCCACAGCGCCAGGCATTCCGTTCCCAGGGCGCGTGCCCGGTCTCCTCGATGCACCCCCAGCACCCCCGCCGCGCGCAGCCCGCGTGCCCGTATCGTGGCGGGGATAGGGGCGTCGTGTGACCGGGCGAGCGCGTGCTCCAGCCAGCGACGCCCTTCCTGGCGACGACCGTAGAACAGCCAGAACTCCCCGAGCGATCCGGCCAGCCGCAGCATGCCGGTCACGTCGCCGGCTTGGTCGAGCCAGGCGAGCGCCGCTCGCACGTT
>CAZSUN010000278.1:0-2580 GCA_964610045.1 uncultured Sphaerobacteraceae bacterium | reverse complement strand
CATCTGGTCGAGCAGCAGGGCGGGGGAGTCCCCTTCCAGCAGGAGCGTCCGGTGCTCGGGTCGGAGGAACCCCTGGTCCATCACGAAATCGAAGAACGTGGTCAGTTGGGAGAAGAACCCGAGGGTGTTGAGCAGCCCGATCGGCTTCTGGTGAATGCCGAGCTGGGCCCAGGTCAGGATTTCGCAGAGTTCGTCGAATGTGCCGAACCCGCCCGGCAGCGCGATGAAGGCGTCGGAGGCGTCGGCCATCGCCGCCTTCCGCTCGTGCATCGTCTTCGTCACCACCAGGTCGGTCAGGCTCCCGTGACCCACTTCCTTGAGCATCAGCGACTCCGGGATGATGCCCAGCACCTCGCCCCCGGCGCGCAGGGCGGCGTCCGCCGTCACGCCCATCAGGCCGACTTTCCCGCCGCCGTACACCATGCGCAGGCCGCGTTCGGCGAGCAACTCGCCGGCCCGTATCGCATCGTCGCGATATGCGTCGTGCGCGCCGATGCTCGAGCCGCAGAAGATACAGACTGATTTCACGTACGTTGCTCCAGGCGTCGGGATGGGCGGTCTCGATCGCCATCCCCGGGTATCCTCCCTGTATTGTGGTGCGGAGGGTGGACGGTCGCCAACCCGCCGCGTCGCGAGACATTGTTAAATGCTCGACTCACCGGAGGCGCCTCATGCCCGCACATGCCACGTCCCCCGAACGCCTTGCCGCCATGTACCAGCGGCTGCGCACGATTCTTGAACCGCACATCCCGAACATGCGGGTGATCCAGGACAACGAGCGCGGTCTCTACCTGAACGCCCATACCCGGATGAAGAACGGCCAGCCGCTGTTTTTCGCCGCCGTGATGATCACGCCGCCCGGCGTGTCGTTCTACGTCCACGCCGTGGAGATGTACCCGGACCTGCTCGATGCCTTCCCTCGACTCGCCGACCGCCTGCAGGGAACGCACTGTTTCACCTTCTCCACCCTCGGCGACGACGAGTTCGCCGCGATGGAGACGCTTGTCGCCGCCAGCCACGAACGCCTCCAGGCCGAAGGCGACCTCTGAGCCCGGTGGCCATGGGCCGGTCGCTATAATCCGGAAAACGGCGCGGGAGTGCTTCACGCCGGGAGCGACATCGTGCGATCAACATCACGTTACGCGAGAAGTGGGGCCACATCGATCGCCTACCGCGTACACGGGCAGGGTTCGCTGGATCTTGTCCTGGCGCCTGGGTTCCTCTCCAATCTCGACGTCCTGGCCGGAGAACCCGGCCATGCCCACCTCGTCAAGCGCCTCCAGTCCTTCAGCCGGCTGATCCTGTTCGACCAGCCTGGCTCCGGCCTGAGCGACCGGGTCGACCCGGTCCGGCTCCCAACACTGGATGAGCGGGCCGGCGATATCAGGGCCGTGATGGACGCCACCGGCAGCACGTGGGTCGCGCTGCTCGGAGCTTCGGATGGCGCGGCCCTGGCGATACGCTTTGCCACGCTCTATCCGGATCGAGTTCGGTCCCTGGTGCTTCTCGGTGGCTACGCCCGGTTTGCCGGGTCAGCGATGGAGCCCCGGAGGGTTCCGGCCTGGATCGAGGCGGTCACGGGCTCGTGGGGAACCGGCGCCTCGCTCGAGCGCCTGGCGCCGGATCGCCGCGAGGACAGGCAGGCGGTCGAATGGTGGGCCCGGTTCGAACGGCTCACCGCCAGCCCGCGAGCGGCCCAGTCCCTCGCGACCATGATCTCGACGATCGATGTCCGGGCTGACCTCGGCCGGGTCGAGGTTCCGGTGCTGATCCTCCGCCGCATGGATGATCCTTTCGTTCGGGAGGAAGCGGCCCTGGAACTGGCCCGCACGATGCCGAACGCACGTCTGGTTCAGGTTCCCGGCCGCGAGCATCCAATCTGGATGGGCGATGTCGACCGGCTCGCCGATGAGATCATCGAGTTTCTGACCGGTGAGCGGCCGGTCCCCGTCACCCGTCGTGAGCTCGCCGTTCTCCTCGTCGCGATGATCCCTGGAGGGGCTTCCTCCGTTCACGGCTGGAACCATGATGAGGAACTCGCGCGCTTTCGGGATGCCATCGCCCCAATCGTCAGCCAGCACGATGGGGAACTGGACTGGTCGGACCCCCATCGCATCGTTGCCTCGTTCACCAGCGCCAGCCGGGCCACCGGTGTCGCCACGCGCCTGCGGGCGCTCGCCAGCGCCCATGGCCTCGCGATCTCGCAGGGGCTCCACGTGGGGGAGGTCGATGGCGCCGGTGGGGAGCTGGTTGATTCCGTGCGGGACATCGCCGGGCGATTGGCGGTCGCGGCCCGTCCAGGCGATATCTTCCTCTCCCGTACGGCCAGCGAACTGGTGGTGGGCGCCGGGAGCCGGTTCACGCCGGTGTCGCCGCTGCATGTGGACAGGCTGCCCGCGCCGCTGCCGGTGATGCTGCTCAGCGCCGAGCAGCACCTCGAGCCAGCCACCAGGCGCGCGCTGAGAGCCGACCTGCACCTGCTGAGCCAGCGCGAGCGGGAGGTTCTGCTGCTCATCGCCGATGGATTGAGCAACCCGATGATCGCGATCGAACTCGGGCTCAGCGAGCACACCGTCAAGC
>CAZSUN010000277.1:0-2591 GCA_964610045.1 uncultured Sphaerobacteraceae bacterium | reverse complement strand
CTAAGCGAACCAAACGCTGAATCAGGCTGAGCTTGAGGCCCTCGCGGCCGAAATCGGACTCGAACTCACCGCCGAGCACAAGACCAACAAGGACCTGACAGACGCGATCGAAGCCCACCAGGACGCTCGCCCCCACGCGGCATCTGTCGAATGGGGTTGACACGACACCACTCGGTGACATGTTAAGGAGGGCGAACTCAGAGATGACCCAGACGAAAACACGGAACCGGCAAGGTACCGAACACAAGCTCCTCGAAGCGGTAGGGCGTCTGTTGTCACGCGAGGGCTTTGCCTCCCTCGGTGTCAACTCCGTGGCCCGCGAGGCAGGTGTCGACAAAGTCTTGATCTACCGGTACTTCAACGGCCTGGCCGGTCTCTTACGGGCCTTTGCCGACAGTGAGACGTTCTGGCCGAGCATCGAGGAGGTCCTTGGCGAGCGCCCAACCGACCTGAGGGCCATTACTCCCTCCGATCGGTGGGCGACCGGCCTGGTGCGCTATGCACAGGCGCTCCGGCGGCGCCCCATCACCCGCGAGGTCATTACCTGGGAACAGGTGGAGAAGAACGACCTGACCGAGATCCTCCGGGTTCGGCGGGAGGAATGGTTCGACGAGCTTCTCCAGCGGTTCCCCGATGACACTGCCGCGACAGATGTCGATCCCGTATCGACGGCGCTGGTGATCGCCACTTCGATTCACTACACCATCGCCTCTCGAACGATTCGCTAACACTCACCTCAAGGAGGCATCCATGTCTACGTCCATCTGCCGGATCGGCGACACCCGCCCCCGTCCACTTTCAGCTGCGCAGCCTGACGATCCGCCAATCGTTACGGCCCTTCGCTACGGGGTGACCGCACCCAGCGCCCACAACACCCAGCCATGGCGCATCGAGATCGTCTCCGGCACGGAAGCACGTCTCTTCTTCGACCCGACCCGGATGCTCCCCGAGACGGACCCTCCGGGCCGGCAGGTACACATCAGTCACGGCACCCTGATCGAGATGACCGCGATCGCCGCCACCAGCCTGGGGTACCACGCTGAAATCGACGTTCTGCCCGACGGCGAGACGTCGATACCCGAGTTCGGGACCAGGCCGATCGCCACGATCCGATTGGTGAGCGAACCCGGTCTCGAAACAGATCCGCTCTTTTCTCACATTCTGGAGCGGCGCACCAGCCGTCTCGCCCACTTGGAGCCACCGCTGACCCAACAGGAACGGGCACACATCGAGCACGACGCGGACATTCCCGGTGTCAAGGTTGGATGGATTCCTGAAGACCAGCGAGCGCGCGTGCTCGACATCGCCAACCAGGCGATGACGATTGAGGTTGAAGATTACGACCTCTACGACGAGACCCGCATCTGGTTCCGGTTCTCCGATCGCGCGATCGTCGAGAAGCACAATGGATTTCATGCCGACACATCCGGCTTGAACGGGCTGTCGCTGGGACGCAGATTCCTCAACGACGGCAATTGGCACAAGTTCTATAACCGTGCCCCATGCCTTAGAAGGTTCCGCCAGGCAGTCAACGCCACCACCGACCTACTCACCCTCACCACCGGAACCAACACCATGCGTGACTGGATCACCACCGGGCGCGCCTACGTTCGAGCGCAACTCAGTGCCGGTAGCCTCGGCCTGCGCTTCCAGCCGATCAGCCAGGTGCTCCAGGAATTCGCCCAAATGGATCAGTTGCGTACCGAGATGGAGCAACACGTCGGCGTGGCGCCTCCCGCCAAGCTGCAGATGCTCGTCCGGGTCGGCCGGACCAAGCAGCCGGCCCTCTCACCACGGCGCGACCTCCGCGCGATCATCCAGCCATAACCCGCGCTCCAGAGAGAGCAAGCGAACGTCCTGCCGTCCTCTTTGCGGCGGCAGGGCGAGTCCTGGTCGGGATCGCCCAGTGGGCCGGATCAAGCAGGACTTGGCTGGATCTACCCGGCGTGGTCCAACAACGACCGGATATCCGGCGCGATCGATTCCGGCTGTTCCTTCGGGTCGTAGCGCTTCACCACCCCACCGTCGGCATCCACCAGGAATTTGGCGAAGTTCCACTCGATAGGTCCGCGTTCCTCACCAGGAGCTTCCTGCTTCAGGTGCGTGAACAGGGGATCGGCGTTCTCCCCGTTGACATCGACCTTCGCCATCACCGGGAAGGTCACCTGGTAGTTCAGGGAACAGAACTGCTGGATCTCCTCGTTTGAGCCCGGTTCCTGCCCGCCAAACTGGTTGCACGGAAATCCCAGCACGGTGAACCGTTCGTCACCAAACTCCCGCTGCAACCGCTGTAGCCCCTCGTACTGTGGCGTGTTTCCGCACTTGCTGGCGGTATTGACAATCAGCAGTGCCCGGCCAGCGAAGCCGGAAAGATCCACCCGCCCGCCATCGGCGGCCTCCACGCTAAAATCATGCACGGTCATCGAGAACCCTCCAGTTCACACACGGAACGATTCGGACCGGTAGCCAGGCGTGACATCGCCCCCCGGTCGCATCACGAACGGAAACGTGCCCGCGACTATAGGCGACGGCGGCGGATCGGTCGACCGCCTGCTGTACCCATTCCCAGCGAGAGCGCCCTCGCTACCGCG
>CAZSUN010000276.1:0-2603 GCA_964610045.1 uncultured Sphaerobacteraceae bacterium | reverse complement strand
CATTCCGGTCCATCTTGCCATCATCCCTCCAACACTCAGGTTGACGTGGCGGATGACAAAAGATTACAGGCAATTTCGAGGAGAGAGGAAACAGAAAAGAGGAAAGAGGGTCGGTCCGGTGGGTTCACGGGCACCTGTGCCATGCCAGCACATGGGACCTTCGTAGCCGAGGACCAAGGCGGCACGACCAGGTACGACGTGGGCGGGCAGGATCGCTGGGGCGTTACCTCCCACTCTGAGTCCCCGACTTGGGGAGTGGAACCGTCCCCCGGCGCAGCCGGTAACAGGATGTCTCCGTACCGCCTGCGGCGGGGGATTTCTCCTCCTTCGTCGTCGAAATGACAGGAAACGGATCGGCTGCCGCGGGCGAAGGTAGGCGTTTGTTGAAGCACACACGATGCGGTCGCCCCCTACGCGGACGCGGGATTGCGTAGGGGGCGACCTGGTTCGACGACACCCGATGCCACGGAGGTCAGCGCGCCCCAGTCGTCGAACTGTGTCGGCCCGTGTGTTCCGTTGCCCAACGTGCGGGGAACGAGCCGGCTCAGCCGATCGGCGTCGCGACCGGGATTCCTTCAGGTTGAGCGAACGAGGGAACCGTAACGCTCAGGACCCGATTCTGACCGTTGGGCGATACGACATAGTATACCCCGTCATGTCCGTCGATCGTCGCGATGGAAAGATTGCCGTCGGGACCAAAGGCAAGGGAGATCGGCGTGTCGAGGAAGCCAGCGCCGGGGATGGTGTCAAACGATGCCCGGAGCGCACCGTCAGGACCGTAGACCAAGATCTGTCGGGGGTTGACCGCACCGGCCCACAAGTTGCCGGATGAATCGACCGCCATGTTGTAAACCAGCGACGCACCCGCTTCCGGTTGTTCCAGTGTCCCCAGGTACTGCCCCTCGCTGGTGAAATGCTGGATGCGCCACACACCCTCCTCCGCGACATAGATTGTCCCGTCGTGTGCAACGGCGACGGCCGCGGGGCCTGAGAATTGCCCTGGGGCAGAACCGGTCTCACCCCACTCCTGGATCAACCCACCATCCAGATCGAACACCTCGATCCGGTCGGTGCCGTAATTGGCAACGTAGATGCGCTGCGCGATCTGGTCCACCGCACCGAACGGATAGCTCATTTGCCCCTCACCAGTACCGAAGCTTCCCCATTGGGTGAGGAATTGGCGGTTCCTGTCGAACTTCTGGATGCGGTGGTTCATCGAGTCGAAGACATAGAAATTCCCCTCCTTATCGATGTCGATGCCGCCTCCTGTAGCCAGCATGTCACTGAATTGAAACTCGCCCGGACCGTGGCCTGGGGTACCCCAGCGCCCCAGGTATTCGCCGTCGGGGGCAAACATGGCGATGGTGTTGCTCCGGCAGTCGATCACATGCGTAATCCCCTGCGAATCGACCGCCATGCCGTAGAGGCAATCGGACAGCCCGGCTTCCGGGCCGGACTGCCAGAGTGTCGTCATCGCGGCGAGATCAGGGGAGTTGCCAGTGTCCATGAGAGGTGTAGCGACCCCTACCGGACTCGCGATCGGGGTCGATGTGATAGCTGGCGCCGCCACACCATCGCCGGTGATCGCATACAGGCTACCGCCGTATGTCCCAAGATACGCGACACCGCCCGAGACGATCGGTCCGCTCTGGATCAGAGCATCCAGGCTCATCGTCCAGCGTTCCTCTCCTGTTGCAGCATCGAGCAATGCCAGAATCCCGCTGGTCGTCGCCACGTAAAGTTCATTCCCGACCAGCGCGGGCGCCGCCCAGGTTTCCGATCCCGCATTCCACGACCACACCTGAACGCCAGTCTCAATATCGACCGCGACGACGGTGTCGTACGCCGGATAGAATGCAAGGTCATCACCGACTGCTGGGAGCTCGTAGCCTTGCCCAGCATCGCTGTCGATCCGCCACACGAGGTCGCCGGTCGCGGCATCGAGTGCTACTGCCCACCCGGAATCCTCCGGATCCTCGACATCATCTCCGCCGGCATAGACCAGGCCGTTGGCAACCGTCGGAGTGTAGACGCTGGCAGGAACCCCAGAATCCCACGTCCAGATCGTCGCACCGGTCGCGGCATCCAGCGCCTGGATCGCGCCGGACGCAAGCGGGACGTAGACGACACCATCCGCCACCGCTGGCGAACGCGAAGCCGTGCCCGCGAGTTCCACCGACCAGACCGCGAACCCGGTCTCGGCGTTGAGGGCATGCATCCCACCGGCGTTGCCTTCGATGTAGACGACGCCATCGACCACGACCGGGTTGGACCGTATCCTGGCATTCGGAAAGCTCCATCGCTGCTCTCCGGTCGCGGCATCGAGTGCCAGCAGGTTGCCATCATCGGTGGTGGCGAACACCAGCCCATTAGCCACCGCCGGGGAGGAGGTGATCGCCACCCCGGCCTCGTGGGCCCAGATTTGCGCGCCGGTGGCGGCATCGAAGGCGATCACGCCGGGGTTGCCGGCCCCGAGATAGAGGATGCCATCGACGAGGGCGGGGACGCCGATCACCTGGTCGCCGGTCGGCACCTGCCAGAGAATTTCAGGGTCACCCTCGATGCCAGGACCGGGCATGACGCCGGTGCGTTCGGGGTTGCCA
>CAZSUN010000275.1:0-2609 GCA_964610045.1 uncultured Sphaerobacteraceae bacterium | reverse complement strand
ACGGCACGGAATCCCACGCCGGTGACCTCGGCAACGTCACCGTCCAGGACAACGGTCGGCTCTCCGTGGCCGTCACCACCAGTTCGGTCACCCTGGTCCCTGGCGCGGAAACATCCCTCGCCGATGCCGACGGCAGCGCCCTCGTCATCCATGCCGGCGCCGACGACCTCCACACCGATCCTTCCGGCGAGAGCGGCGAGCGCATCGCCTGCGCGGTCCTCTTCGCGCCGGTCGACGGCGCCGCCCCGGCCGCGACCCCGGAGGGATAGCCCCTCTCCTCGGCCGTGCGGCAATCGACGCACATGAACACGGGCCCGGGCTGCTTTCACGCCCTGGGCCTGTGACATTCCCACCCATCCGGCTCCAAACACCAGGGCCGGAATCGCCCTCACCAGATACGGCGCCAGCGACAGGTTCCCCTTGCGAGCCCATCGAAATACAAGTAATTCAGTCGGATATGCGACTCGTTGGATCGAAGGAGACCATCATGGTGAATACCCTGAACGACACATCTGTCGCCATCCTGCAGGATTGGACGCGGGACGACGTCAAGCTTTTGCTGGATGGCCCGACTCGCCGGAAAGTGATCTCATCGGCGGCAGCGAGCAACTCCCTGTCAGCCTGCTCGCGGCCGGCGTCGAAACAGAGTTCGTGCGCTATTCGGGACAATCCCACCTCATGCCGTGGTTCGGCCCCGCCGAGTACCGCATCGACTACTCCACCCGGCTAGTCACCTGATTCGATCGCTTCCTGAAGAAGTGAGCGAATCCGCCTTTCACACCAGCACTGCCAGGAGGCGCCCAGATGAGCAACCACCTTTCCGATGGAACCACATTCGACCGTTCGCTGTACGAACTGGAATTCGACGAGCAATTCGACGCCCCAGCTCTCGATGAATCCCGCTGGGTGACCCACTACGTGCCCCAGTGGACAACGCCCGACCGCTCCGAAGCCCGCTACGACCTCGCCAACGGCGTTATCACCTTCCGAATCGACGCCGACCAACGTCCCTGGCGCCCCGAGGAAGGCGAACTTCGCGTATCCAGCATCCAGACCGGCTCCTGGTCTGGCCCAGTTGGTTCACCGCACGGTCAGCACCGGCACGCGCCCGGCCAGCAGGTGCGGACGGCCCAGGAATCCCGTCGCCTCTACACGCCACGCTCAGGCGCCGTTGAAGCCACGCTCCGCGCCGAAATCGATCCCACCACCATGCTTGCTTTCTGGCTCATCGGCTTCGAGGAGGATTCCCCCGACCAGTCTGGCGAAATCTGCGTGGTCGAACTCTTCGGCAACGCGATCGGCCATGAGATGTCGGAACTCAGCCTCGGCCTCAAGGCCCACCACGATCCACGCCTGACCAACGATATGGTCACCCCTCGCCTGCCGATCGACGCGAGTGAATGGCACACCTACGGCGCGGAGTGGAACGCCAGCCAGGTCCGCTTCCACGTCGACGATGAGCTTGTCCACACCGTGAACCAGGGGATCGATTATCCGATGCAGATCATGCTCGGCGTGTTCGAATTCCCACCCGACCAGCAACGCCCACCCGCCAACTACCCGAAAACCGGCGCCGCGAGCTCAGCCCGCGGCTACCGCCCGAAATAACCCGCCCAACCGGCACGTGCCCAACACGCCTTTCCGGAATCACTCCGGGTCCGGCTAAAAATCCGGCATTCCTGGTAGCGGCGAATCGCGTGTCTTGGCCTGGCGTTGTGCGTGCAAACGTCGCTGCGTGATCCAGTGGAATTCCCCGGGCTACGTATCAGTAGCGAATTTCATCCCGGGCCCTGTGTCCTCGCCGTGCGTTGTTGATGGCCGAACTCGCGACTCTGCCATGAACGAATCTGTGTACGGTTCACCCTCGCCTCGCCGATATTGCTCCATCGCCCTGGCGACAACCTCGGCCACCGTCATCGTCGGCTCGATGACGGGCTCTGGCGCATCCGCCAACTGCTCCAGCGCCGCCTCGATCACATCGCCCTCGCTGGCGTACCGGCCAGTGGATACCTCACGCTCGACAAATCGCTTCAGGTCGTCTCGAAGATGAATCGTCAGGGCCATTTCGCATGCGCCTTCCCGTGAATCCGCTCTATCTCACCCCAGTATAGCGACCGACATTCTGGCGAATACGCAAGTACCAAACGAAGGCATGCCATCCTGCGATCTCAGGCTCATGAACCACACCGGCGGCCATCCTCCTGTCGCACAGCATGGCAATGGTCCGAGGCGTACGTGCTATCCTGTCGAGTCCGAAATTCGGAGGAGAGCAACGGGATTCCATGCCGATCATCGAAGCGACAAACCTGAGCAAACACTTTCGCCGTGCCGAGAAATCACCCGGTCTCAGGGGCGCCCTCCACCACCTGGTTCGCCCACGGTTCAGGGAGTTCGTGGCGGTCGACGATATCTCGTTCCAGATCGAGCCTGGCGAATCGGTCGCCTACGTCGGCCCTAACGGCGCGGGCAAGTCCACCACCGTCAAGCTCCTGACTGGCATCCTCGTCCCTACCAGCGGGGAAGTCACCGTCTGCGGTATCCATCCCTTCGAGCAGCGCCAGGACAACGCCCGCAACATCGGCGTGGTCTTCGGCCAGCGCACCCAACTC
>CAZSUN010000274.1:0-2615 GCA_964610045.1 uncultured Sphaerobacteraceae bacterium | reverse complement strand
CGATACGGACATCCTCGCCGCGATCGCCACGGTCGCCGCCTCACAGGGCGGCCTCGCCGTGGTTGCCAATCAGGAAGTCATCGAACACCTGCCGCTGCCCATCGCCGGGCTTCTCTCCGACCAGTCTCTTGAGGAGACCGCCACCGCCTACGACGCCCTCGAACATGCCGCCCGCGCCCTTGGCAGCTCGCTCGCCAGCCCCTTCGGTCAACTGGCGTTCCTGGCCCTCTCCGTCATCCCTGAAGCCCGCATCACCGATCGAGGTCTGATCGATCTTCGCGGCCCGAACCCGCCGGAAGAGTGATGACAACGCACCAGCCGTCGGTCATGATGCACAACGCATGCACGGCGCGACCACGCATGGCGCGCAAGCCGAATCTGCCCATCGATTCTGGATGAAACCGCACATGAATCCCCTCCCCGCGAGCCTCGAATCGCTCGCGAAGCCCATTGTCTCGTGGCACGAGACCATCGAAACGGATGTCCTGATCGTTGGAGCCGGAATCGCCGGGTTGTCCCTCGCCCTGCGCCTTCCCGGCGCGCTCCGGGTCCTCGTGGTCACCAAGGGCGCCCTTGGCGATAGCAATACCTGGTACGCCCAGGGAGGGCTCGCCGCCGCCGTCGGACCCGACGACAATCCCGAACTTCACTTCACGGACACCATCGCGGCTGGCGCGGGACTCTGCGATGAAGTCGCCGTTCGCGAATTGGTGGAAGGCGGACCGCCCGCGGTCGAATGGCTCCTCGAACGCGGAACGCGCTTCGACTACGACGCTCGTCATCTCGCGCTTGGTAAGGAAGCCGCCCACAGCCGAAATCGCGTGCTTCACGCCGGCGGAGACGCCACCGGCGCCGAAATCGAACGCTCACTGGTGGCCCAGCTACGCGCGCGTGCCACCGTCACCGTCATGGATCGAACGGCCGCCATTGACCTCGTCACCCGGCCAGACGGTTCGTGCGCCGGCGCGATCATCCTCGCCACGGGATCGGGCAGGCTCCAGCGCGTTTCCGCCTCCGCGACGGTCCTGGCCAATGGTGGCGCCGGCCAGCTCTGGGCCGTGTCCTCGAACCCGCCTGGAGCGACTGGCGATGGCATCGCCATGGCTCTCCGCGCTGGTGTCGCGGTCGCCGACCTGGAATTCACCCAGTTTCACCCCACGGTGCTCTCGGCGCCCGGAATCGACCCATTCCTGATCACCGAAGCCATTCGTGGCGAAGGCGCATACCTACTCGACGCTCACAGTCACCGGTTCATGATCGATGTCCATGAACTGGCCGAACTCGCCCCACGAGATGTCGTCGCGCGCGAGATTCAGCGCCAGATCACAACCGGCCACGAACGCGCCGTCTACCTGGACTTGCGCCACCTCGATCCTGGCCTGGTGATGCGCCGATTTCCCACAATCGCCGAACGCCTCGCCTCCTACAGGTTATCCCTTACCGAAGACCTCATCCCGGTCGCGCCCGCCGCCCACTATTTCATGGGCGGCATCGTCGCCGGCACGCGGGGTCACACCTCCATGTCACGCTTGTACGCGATCGGCGAAGTCTCCTGCACAGGCGTTCACGGAGCGAACCGGCTCGCCAGCAACTCTCTCCTCGAGGGACTGGTCTTTGGCCTCCGGGCCGCCGGTGAGATCGTCAGTACAATCTCGCGGGATATGTCAATTGACGACTCCAGGGAGAACAGACCGGTCCACGCCGATCCACCCACCAGTTCGGACGCCGATCTCAACGCACTCCGCGCCTCCATCCAGCGGGAAATGAGCGCCAACGTCGCCGTCGTTCGCGACGCCAGCGGCCTCTCGAACACCCTCAATCGCCTGAGCGATCTGATTCCAACGGTGACGGCGTTGCCGCCAATCGCGTCGCTGGAAGTGAGGAACATCCTGCTCCTCGCTATTCACGCCACCGCCTCCGCCCTGGAGCGAGAGGAGAGCCGGGGCGCCCACTACCGGGCGGACTTCCCTGATACGGAACCCGCGCTGAACCATCGCCACCAGGTCATCCAGCAATCCTCCGATGGCACGTCGCGGCGGTTCGGCCCACTCTTCACGGACGCTCCCTCATGAACACCATCACAACCCACGCCCAGGCCATGGCGTTCATTCACGAGCGCTCAGGTTACGATCGCGGATTCATCAGCAACCCGTTCGCGGGAGATGAGGCGGCACGCCTCGGCCTGGTCAGGACCTCCCGGCTGCTCGAAGCGCTCGGAAACCCCCAGCACGATTACCCGATCGTCCACATCGCGGGAAGCAAGGGCAAGGGGTCCACCGCCGCCTTCGTCGACTCCATCGCCCTTGCCTCCGGCTGGAGGGCCGGCCGGTTTCTCTCCCCCCATCTGCACCACTTCAGCGAGCGGTTCGTGGTCGACAACCAGTCGATCCCAGACGGCGCCTTCACCGCCATCGTCTCCGAGATCGCGGCAGCCACGCTTCAAGTCGAATCACAGGATCTCACCATCGGAACGCTGACAGCCTGGGAACTCTCCACCGCCATCGCCTTCCTCTGGTTTTCGCTGTCTCGCTGCGAGGTGGCCACCATCGAGGTCGGGATGGGCGGCGCCCTCGATGCCACCAACGTCATCATTCCCACCGTCTCCGTCATCACCC
>CAZSUN010000273.1:0-2640 GCA_964610045.1 uncultured Sphaerobacteraceae bacterium | reverse complement strand
GGCGGCGCCCTCGATGCCACCAACGTCATCATTCCCACCGTCTCCGTCATCACCCAGCTCGACCTGGAACATACCGCGATCCTCGGCGACACCTTCGCCAGCATCGCCTCCAACAAAGCGGGCATCGTCAAGCCTAGCGTCCCGGTCCTCACGGTAAGGCAACCACCGGAAGCGATGGCCGTCATCGCCGATCGGGCCGCCGAACTCGCCGCTCCGTGCCTGGTTGCCGGTTGCGACTGGTCCATCTCGGGATCAAGCGACTCCTTTGACTGGGTCTCTGGAAACACCCGAATCCGGGGACTGCACAGCGCGCTGATTGGGGACCACCAGGTCGAGAACGCTGGTCTCGCCATCGCCGCCGTCCACGTACTCGTCAAGCGCACGCCCCTCCTCCCGGCCATGACCGCCGATTCAATCCACGCTGGTCTGACCACCGCCTTCATTCCCGGCCGTTTCGAACTCATTGCCCGCCCGGGCGCTCCACTCGTCATCATCGATGGCGCTCACTCTCCAGAGTCCACCCGCGCCGTCGCGGCCGCCATTCGCACGCGGTATCCGAACGCACATGTAACCACCATCGTCGCCATGCTTTCCGACAAGGACCCAGCACTCGTGCTTTCTCCACTCGATGCGATCACCAGCGACTGGATTGTCGCGCCCCTGAACTCCCCGCGGTCAGCGACAGTGGACGACCTTCGCGGCTCCCTCGCCACCCGCGGAATCGCCGCAAGGATCGCGCCGTCTGTCGCCTCCGCGCTGGAATCGCTCACCATTGCATCAACGGCCAACCGCGACAACCTCATCCTCGTCACCGGTTCCCTCACCACCGCCGCCGAAGCACGAGCCGCCCTTGGGCTCGCCTGAATCGGCCCGTTCCAGGAACCGCGGTATCCTTGCGATGGTCCGCGGCGTCCCGCTCACCCAGCCTCTTCAGCCACGCGCACAGCCGCCACCGATTTCCCAATACTCGCGTATCACGGAAGCTGGAAACGCCCCTGTCATGCTGCCCCTCGCACATCCAAAGCCCAATCCGCGGCGTACACACATACAGGCCACCAGTCATGCCCGCGCGCCCTGGCTCGGCGAGGTAGCGCACGCATGACGCCAGCGCCCACGGACACCGGTCCGAATCTCGAGGAACTGGAAGACCGGACGCTCGCACGCTTGGTGGCGACTGGAACGCCGGAAGCGCTTGAAGTGCTTTACAACCGGTATTCACGAGCCGTTATGTCGTTTGGCACGCGCATGCTCGGAGACCGTCAGTCCGGCGAAGAACTCGTCCAGGAGGTATTCCTCAAGGCGTGGCGCCAGTCGAAGAATTACTCCGCCGATCGGGGCACGTATATCACCTGGCTCCTCAGCATCACCCACAATCTTGCGATCGACGAGATTCGGAAACGCAATCGCCGGCCCCAACGGGCCGATTCGGCTGATCCGGTGCTCTTGCTGCTCAACCAGTCCGATCAGTCGCCAGGAACGGAAGCATCCGCCGAACTCAACGAACTCCGAACCGTGATCGTCGAGGCCATCAACACCCTTCCGGAGGCACAACGCCGAGCAGTCGAACTGGCCTTCTATCGCGGACTGACACAACGCGAAATCGCCGCTGAACTCGAAGAGCCATTGGGCACCATCAAGACCCGCATTCGCCTGGGCATGAGAAAGCTCAGGGACTACTTGGAACACCACGAGGTAGAACCGTCGTGAACCCCAACCCGCACGACCCCACCAACCAACCATCCGAGGAATGCGCCCTGACCCGCGACAACCTCGAGGCATTCGCCCTGGGAGCGCTCGATGCGCTGGATCGCGGCATGATCGAGCACCACCTGCGATGGTGCGAAGCGTGCCGGGAGGAAGCGGCACGCTTCGAGCAGGTCACCCTGGCCCTGCCCGCGGCCACTGCGCCCAACCTCAGTCCCGCTCCTTCGACGTGGGCGGCGATTCGCGCCCGTCTCGATTCGCCAGAGGATTCCCCGGAGATACCCGCGAAACCGCAACGATCCGTGCCGAATCCAGCCCCGGAGTCTCGCCCTCGCTGGTCCCAGTTCGTCTACCCCGCCATCGTCGCGCCATTGGTCATCGCGCTGCTCGTCATGGGCGCGTGGGTCAATTCGCTCCAGGGTCAGGTCGACGACACCTCCGCCGAACTCGCGAACCAGGCGCTCCTGAACTCGACACTCAGCGAGGGCGGCCAGGGACAGGTCCAACTCTACTCGGTCGAGCGCTCATGCCCAAACTGCCAGGGCACCGGCCAGTTCGGGGTCAGCGAATCCACCAGCATGGGCATGCTGGTGGGCTGGGACTTCGATCCGGCCGTCGATCACCAGATTTGGGGCATCGAACCCGATGGCAACCGCCAGAAGCTCTGTCACCTCAAGATAAAAGCCGATGGCGCGGTTATGCAGATGTTCGTTTTCCCGGAGTCACCGTCCAGATTCACCGATCTCTACATCATGAATGGGCACGGCGAACTGACATACGTATCGCACATCGCCGGCGACGATCCCGGGACCGCTCCAGGCAGCACTGAACCCTCTGTGACGTAGACCCGCTCCATTGGCGCGTGTTTGCGCGCGCTCCCAGTGTGACGCTATAGTCAGGCAGTCGCGGAATGCGCATCGCCGCTGGCGATTCCGG
>CAZSUN010000272.1:0-2659 GCA_964610045.1 uncultured Sphaerobacteraceae bacterium | reverse complement strand
ATCCGGGGCACCTCCTGTTTGATCGGGCGTTGATCCCGGTTGCGTTCACGGTCAGGGCGCGCCGGTCGCCTTCGACGACGTATCGAGCCCGGCCAGCAGCGCGTCGTCCCAATCGGGCACGTCCAGGCTGAGCATTTCCCGCGCCACTTCGAGATCGATCAGGTTTCCACGGTGAAGCCGGTCGTAGATTTCGTCCACTTTCGTCGCCAGGATGCTCAGGTCGTGGGTTTCGATCTTTTCCAGCGTTGCCCTGGCGGACGGGATGTTGCGGTTCGCCAGGCGTGAGTAGCCGGTGACGATCGTGCTGGCCGGCGTGAGGTACCGGTTCAGGAAGTCGCTGGCCAACTCCGTTTCGTTCGGGTTCTCCTCGATCGCCGAGAGCACCATATCGGCCGATGCGCAAAGACCGAGAGCCTGCTGCCGCACCTCCGGCTTCGGGATTGCCCGTGCCGATTGTCGCATCCGGTCGATCAGCGATCCGGCTTCGCTGATGGCGTCGAGACCTGCCGGGGAGTTCGATCCGGTTGTTTTCGGATTTGGATCTGGCTGCAGGTTTGCCTGCGCCATCCACTCGCGTGATTTCCGGTCAGCCCAGCCCTCATCGAACACTCGGCCGACGCCGACGGTCAGGCCGTGAATGGCGATGGCAACTCCCCAGGCAATGGCGGGATAGAAGAACCACCACTCGGGACCAGAGGCAAGGTCGATGAAGAACAACCCGGTGATGACGATGAGATAGACCCCGAGGTGGGTGAAGAAGCCCTTCAGTTCCTCTGCCCGCGCGTGGGCGAGCCGTCGTGTGCGTTCGGAGGCAGATTCCATATCGTTGGTCATGAAGCCATCCCGTGTGCGTACGGCACGATCCTGCGAGCATGGTACCCGAGACACCGCGCTGCATTCACTGGCATCGCCGGATGTTGGACCGGCTGCTAGCATGACGGGCAGAGCGGTTCGAGGCGACGACTCGCCGGATACCCTGCCGGGAGATGCACCATGCCTTCGTCACCCCGTCGTGTCCTGATCGTCGGCGCGGACGGCCTCCGTCCCGATCTGGTCGATCGCGGCCTGATGCCGAACCTGGCGCGGCTGATCGATGGTGGTGTCTGGTTCAACGATCACCACGCCGTCTACCCCTCGCACACCCGGGTCAACGCCAGCTCGCTGGCCACGGGAACATCACCGGGCCGGCACGGCATCGTCGCCAACACCATGCTGGCGCCGGGCGCGACCGCCGATCACATTATCGATACCGCGAATTACCAGCATCTCGATGACCTTGCCGCGCACGATGGCCGTACGCTGCTGGTGACCTCCCTCTCGGACATCCTGGCTTCCCGTGGCGAGCGATTGGCGGTGGCTGGCACCGGTTCGACTGGTTCGAACGTGCTCTGGACGTTCAACGACCGTGGCCGCCTGGTCAATCCGTCCAGCGCGTTCGGGATCGCCGATCTCTACGACCTGCGCGAGAAACTCGGTCCGGTGCCCGGCAGGGATGCAACTTCGGCAGACCGGACAGCCTACGCCACCAGCGCCGTCACCGATCTCTACCTGCGCGATCCGTCGGTCCGGGTTATCAATCTCTGGCTGGCGGAGCCTGATGGCGCGCTCCACCGCCACGGGCTCGGGTCACCGGAATCGATCGCGGCGATGGCGGATGTCGATCGCTGCCTCGGCCGGGTCATCGAGATGCTCGACCTCATGGGCATCCGGGACCAGACCGATATCGTCTTCATCTCCGATCACGGGCATGCAACGGTGCGATCCCACCGGACCCTGCGTGAGTACCTGCACGACGCTCGCCGGGACCTTGGCGATCGCCTGCCGCCGCTGGCCACCGCCAGTGACTACGTCTATGCACTCCCGGGTGCAGCCGAGCCGGATGTATTTGCACTCGCACCGCTGGTCGAGTGGCTCGATGCCCAGCCGTGGGTGGACATCATCGCCGGTGGTCTCGATGGGACTGAAATGCTGCCGGGTGTCATTCCGTTGCGGTCGCTCTGGAACGGTCAAACCAATCGCCGCCGTCCGCTGCTGGCCGTGTCGCCAGCCTGGGGTGAGATGGCCAACGAATTCGGTGTACCGGGCACAGTGGCGGCCTTGACCACCCAATCGGCGCTGCGGTCGTCCCACGGCTCGCTCTCACCGTACGAGATGCACGCCACCCTGGTTGCCAGTGGCTCATCGTTCCGCGAAGGGACTGTGTCGCAGGCGCCTACATCGGCGGCGGACCTGATGCCGACGATCCTCAGGATCCTGGGGCTCGACGACCCTGGCGAACGGGATGGCCGGGTGCTGATGGAAGCGCTGGTGAACGGCACCGGCGAAGCTCCGGAGGTGGAAACGTTCACCATTGAACCGGGCAAACCAGGATCCCGCCCGCGCAACGTCGTCGCGCATCGGATCGGTGGGAACACTGTGATCCACGGCTCTGCCCAGGCAACCATGGCGTAACCCCGTCTCGGAGTGAACGGCGGCTTTTCGCCTCGCGTTGGCACTCTGTGTGCCTCCGCCCAATACGGGCATGGACACGCAATCCCCGAAGGCGCCCGGGGGAGATGTCTGCAACCTCGCTCAGCTGTACAGCCCGTTGCGGTGAGCTTGATCGGTATTCGGTCGTGTAGGGACAGCCCAGGCGCGCAGCGCCGTGTGGCTGTCCTGT
>CAZSUN010000271.1:0-2811 GCA_964610045.1 uncultured Sphaerobacteraceae bacterium | reverse complement strand
CGCCGGACATCGCCGGGCAGGGCATCGCCAACCCGATCGCGGCGATCTGGACCGTCGCCCTGATGCTCGACCACCTGGGACTCTTCGACGAAGCGATCGTCGTCATGGATGCGATCCGCGCCACGACCGCCGGTGGCGTCCTCACGCCGGACCTCGGCGGCACGGCGTCCACCCGCGAGGTGGGGGACGCCGTGCTGGCGCACCTGCCCATCACGCCCTGACGACCTGGTATCGCTCGAAGGGCGGGGCGGGGCCCGCCCTGCCAACACATTCCAGGGCGGACCTGCCGCCGGTCGCAGGAGGAATTTGGCCATATCAGCACGCAGGCGGCTGTCGTCCGCCCTGGAGACTCGTGGTTCGGGCGGACAACAGCCGCGACCAGATCCCGGTTTGGCGAGATGTCGTTCGTGGTCGCGGCAGGTCCGCCCCTACGGGGGATGTATGGAGTAGAAACACGATGACCGACAACCATACTCCGGGCCGCAGCGCCACGTTCTTCGGCGAGGAAGGCGTGGCAGGGTTCCAGCACCGCGCTTTCACGAAGGCGATGGGCTTCGACGATGTCGACATGGGCCGACCGGTCATCGGTATCTGCAACACCTGGAGCGAACTGAACAACTGCAATGGCAACCTGCGCGATCTGGCCGAAGCAGTCAAACGGGGCGTCTGGCAGGCAGGCGGGTTTCCTCTGGAGTTCCCCACGATCTCGCTGGGGGAAATCTTCCTCAGCCCAACCTCGATGCTCTACCGCAACCTCGCGGCGATGGACACCGAGGAGATGATCCGCGCCCAGCCGCTCGACGGCGTGGTGCTGCTCGTGAACTGCGACAAGACCACCCCCGCCGCCCTGATGGGCGCCGCCAGCGCCGACCTGCCCACCATCGTCGTCTCGGGTGGACCGATGCTGAACGGGCATTTCAACGGCCAGACCCTCGGCGCCTGTACCGATTGCCGCCGCCTGACCACCGAGTTCCGCGCGGGAAGCATCGACCAGCAGACCTACAGCGAAATCGAAGACGGCATCGTGCGCAGCGCCGGGCACTGCATGGTGATGGGCACGGCGTCGACGATGAACTCCCTCACCGAGGCGCTCGGCATCGCCTTGCCCGGGAACGGCGCGATCCCTGCCCCGGACGCCCGCCGGGTCCGGCTCGCCGCCGCTTCAGGCCGCCGGATCGTCGACCTTGCCAGGGAGGGAGTTCGCCCATCGCGGATCCTGACCCGGGAGGCGTTCGAGAACGCCATCACCCTGCTCAGTGCGCTGGGTGGCAGTACGAATGCCATCGTTCATCTTCCTGCCATGGCAGGGCGGCTCGGCATCGACCTCCCGCTTTCGCTGTTCGATGAAATCAGCGAGCGGACACCGCTGATCGCCAACATGCGGCCGGCCGGGAAGTACCAGATGGAGGAGCTTTTCCACGCCGGCGGCATCCCCGCCGTGCTGCGGCAACTTCTGCCGCTGCTGCACGGTGACTCCCTGACCGTCACCGGTCGGACCCTGGCGGAGAACGTTCGCGAGGCCAGGATTGTGGACGAGGACGTGATCCGGCCGCTCGACAACCCGCTGCAGCCGAATGGCGGGACGGCAGTGCTGTTCGGGAATCTCGCCCCGGACGGCGCGGTGATCAAGCACGCCGCTGCAACGCCGGGTTTGCTCCAGCACCGCGGCCGGGTGGTCGTCTTCCGCGACATGGCCGACCTCCGCGCCCGGATCGACGATCCCGATCTGGAGGTGACGCCCGAGGACGTGCTGGTCTTGCGGCAGGTGGGACCGATTGGTGGCCAGGGCATGCCGGAGGTCGGCAACTTCCCGATTCCCGGCAAGTTGTTGCAGCAGGGCGTGCGCGACATGGTCCGCATCTCCGACGCCCGGATGAGCGGCACGGCCTTCGGCACGATCGTCCTCCACGTCGCGCCCGAGAGCGCGATCGGCGGTCCACTGGCGCTGGTCCGGGACGGCGACATCATCGAACTGGACGTGCCGAATCGCCGCCTCCATCTCGACGTGCCGGACAGTGTCCTCGCACAGCGCCGGGCTGAATGGCAACCGCCCGAGCCGGCGTACACGCGTGGTTACGGCAGGCTCTATCTCGACCACGTCATGCAGGCGCCGGATGGCTGCGACTTCGACTTCCTGCGCGGCTGCGATCCCGTCGCCGCGACCACCCAGCCGAAATTTTGACCACCGTGCCTCACATTTCCACAGGGTTGCCGAGCTTGTCTCGGCCCCGTCTGATGCCAACTTCGAACGAACCTGGTAGTGGCCGCCCACGGTTCCTCGTCGCCGAGGGCTTCGCCATCGCCGCCAACGGTAGGGAAGACCTTCCGCGCCGCCTCAACGACCCCTCTGGCATCCAACGACGAGGCGGCGCGGTAATGGCTTTCCTTGTTTGGGCATGAGTCCTTGCGGGACCAGGAAGGCCATTATCCGGCGCAGGACCGATCCGGACAGGGCACGTTGAGATTGCGCCGGAAAGGCCTTCCCTACCGCCGTCAATAGGACACTGGTTCCTCCTCCCCCTCTGAGCGCGCTCAGGGGTGGGGTGTCTGGCGGCCAGTAAAGAACGGGTCGATGCGTTCATTCCGCAGCCTGATAGAATCGCGTAGAAGCATCACAGTGGGAGTGTTCCGGATCGCGGCTCGCCGCGAGTCAAGGCTGGTTGGTCGCGATGGATGGTAGCGGCGGCGAGCGCCAGGAAGAGACGGCGGAAGAGCGGTTGCTCCGGCAGCCCCATCTCTTCCTGCGCCTGACCGAGAATGCCCTCACCGTCGCCGAAAGCGTGCGCGACAACTACCTGCGTAACACCGCGC
>CAZSUN010000270.1:0-2871 GCA_964610045.1 uncultured Sphaerobacteraceae bacterium | reverse complement strand
CGGGTGAGGTAGTAGTTGATGAGGCGATTGCCCTGGGCGATCGACCGCGACAAGGTGATCCAGAACGCCCAACTGAACTACATGACCCAGGCCAGCCAAACCGGCCTCAAGTTGCCGGGTCAGGCCAGCTGGCTCAACCCCGACCTCGAGAACGAGGGCTTCCTTGGCCTCGACCTCGACCGGGCTCGCCAAATCCTGACCGACGCCGGGTACTCCTGGGACGGCGACACCATGCTCGGCAAGAACGGGAACCCGATCGAGTTCCGGTTCATGGTTCCGGCTGGCTGGTCCGACTGGATCCAGGCGGCGCAGATCGTGCAGGAGAGCCTCCAGGAACTGGGCATCACCGTCAACCTCGAAACGCCAGACGCCAGCATCCACGACCAGGACCGGAAGTCGGGCAACTTCGACACCTTCTTCCAGGTGCATGGCGGCGACTGCAACATGGACGCCAACTTCTTCAACAACTTCCACTCGGCCATGACGGCCCCGGTGGGCGAGGACGCCATCACCAACTTCGTTCGCTACCAGAACCCGGACTACGACGCGCTGTGCGACCAACTCCGGGCAACGGGCGACGAGGACGAACAGGTGTCGCTGGTTCACCAGCTTCAGGAAATCTTCTTCTACGATGTCCCGGTGGTGGACATCTGGTACGGCGCGCACTGGTTCCAGTACCGCACGGAATTCGCCGAGGGCTGGCCAAACGCCGACGATCCGTACGCCCAGCAGACCGATCCGATGCTGATCCTCATCAACCTCGTGCCGCCGGGAGAGGAACGTCCGGGCCTCTCGGAGGCAACACCAGCAAGCTGACAATCGCCCATGTCACAGTCCCCACGCTGACATGAAGGGACGGCGGGAACACTCCTTGCCCGTCGTCCATCCCGGAGGGCGAACTCCATGCTGTACTTCGTACGCAAGCTCATTTTCTTCATGCTCACCCTGTGGGCGGCGGCGACGCTGAACTTCATCATCCCGCGCATTCAGGGGGGCGATCCCGCCGAGGCGATCGTCCAGCGCATCATCGGCAGCAACCAGGCGGTGGACCCCCGCCAGGTTGAGGCGATCCGGCTGATGCTCGGCGTGCCGGACGACCCGCTGTGGCGGCAGTACATCGATTACCTGGGCGCGATCCTGCGAGGCGAGTTTGGCATTTCGTACAGCTACATGCCCTACACCGTGACCCACATGATCGGCGAGGCGCTGCCATGGACGCTGCTGCTGGTGGGCACCACGCACATCCTGTCGTTCGTCATCGGCACGGCATTGGGAACGTGGGCGGCATGGCGAAGAAACAGCAAATTCGACACGATCCTGACGACAAGCTCCAGTTTCTTCGGGACCTTGCCCTTCTTCTGGATCGCGATGATGGTGCTGTACGTCTTCGCATTCGAACTGAAGTGGTTTCCCGACGGGGGTGGGTTCAGCGGCGAGGTGACGCCAGGATGGAACTGGGAGTTCATCAAGAGCGCGTTGTATCACAGTATTCTGCCGGCCTTATGCCTGATGATTACCGGCCCGATCGGCTGGATTCTGGGCATGCGCAACACCATGGTCCAAACCCTGGGCGAGGATTACACCCGGCTTGCCCGCGCGAAGGGACTGCGGGACCGCCACATCGCCATGATGTATGGCGCGCGCAACGCGATCCTGCCGAACGTCACGGCGTTCGCCATCTCGCTCGGCGCGCTGGTGAGCGGATCGATCTTCGTCGAGCAGATTTTCGATTACCCAGGAATGGGGCAATTGATGTTCGACGCGCTGGGCAATCGTGACTACCCGCTGATGCAGGCAATCTTCCTGTTCATCACCGTGGGCGTGCTGACCGCCAACTTCCTGGCGGACATCTTCTACGGGGTCATCGATCCGCGCGTTCGACGGGGAGGAGAGAACTGATGGTGCTTCAGGAAGGCCGGCTCCCCGGCGAGGAAGGACTGGAACCAGATCTTCGTTCGGCGGCTGACGACGAATTCGAATCCCGCTCGCGCCTGCCAATCCCTGGCTGGCTGCGAATTGTCTGGCAAAACCGCAAGGCACGGTTCGGGGTGTTCCTGCTCGGGTTCTTCGTATTCGTGGCGATCTTCGCCCCGTGGCTGGCCCCATACGACCCACGGGACAACGACTTCATCCCATTCCAGAGGCCCAACGGCGATCACTGGCTGGGAACGACGCAGGCGGGACAGGACATCTTCTCGCAGCTTATTTACGGAGCCCGGACATCGTTGATCGTCGGGGTGATCGGCGGCGCGCTGGCCACCGCCATTGGCCTGGTGATCGGCATGATCGCGGGCTACGTCGGTGGCGTGCTGGACGAGACCCTCTCGTTCTTCATCAACCTGGCGCTGGTGGTGCCGACCCTGCCGCTGATGGTGGTGCTGGCCGCCTACTCGCCGGTGAAGGGATTGACCACGGTCATCGTCGTGATCGGGATCACCGGTTGGGCATGGGGAGCGCGGGTCAAGCGATCGCAAATGATCACGCTGAGGGAGCGTGACTACATCACCGCCTCGGTGTTCGCCGGCGACAGCATGCCGCGCATCGCCTTTCGCGAGATCATGCCGAACATGACCTCTCTGGTGGTCGCGGGCTACATCGGCGCGGCCACTGGCGCGATCGGCGCCGAAGCCGGGCTCGCCTTTCTCGGAGTCGGCGATCCGCTGACGATTTCGTGGGGCACCATGCTCCAGTGGGCAAACAACTCCGGCGCGCTGCTGACCGGAAGCTGGGCCTGGATCGTGCCGCCGGGCATCTGCCTGGCGCTGCTCATCACCTCACTGACCTTCATCAACTTTGGCGTTGACGCCATCAGCAATCCCCACCTGCGAGAGGAGTAACGCGATGGCCGTACTCGAGGTACGAGACTTCAAC
>CAZSUN010000269.1:0-2872 GCA_964610045.1 uncultured Sphaerobacteraceae bacterium | reverse complement strand
CCGCGAGTCGACTGGGTGGCGGTTCGAACGGTGGCAATAATATCACAAGGCTTCGTTTGGAAAATACGACGAATGGCCTGTTCGGAGCGTGCCGGCGCGTTGCGGGCCATCGCTGACTCCTCGGCAGGATTGCCGATTTCGACGCGTTCGCGCCGAAATCTGCTTGACAATCGAGCCTCGCCGGGCATACGCTGCGGTCGTGATGAATGATGCAGCGAAACACCCACCAGTCGTAGACGAGCCAGGATCTGCGGGGAGCGCCAGCACCTCGTGGATTTCGTCGTTCTATTATTGGTTTACCAACCCCCCAGCAGTGCTGGCGGGGCAGTTTGGCTGACGAGCCACCTGCCAACGCGAGAGATGCACACTGGGGGAACCGAGGCACATGCCTCGGTTTTTTGTTTCCCCGGACCGATGGGGATGGGAACTTCCAGGCGAGACGCAGCACGAACCGGTATGGAACAGGAGACCACCATGCTGATCACACTCTCAATGACGACCCCGCCTTCGACGCGGGCAGCGGTTTTGGCAGCCGCCCTTGAGCGCGGGTTTCAGGTTCAGGGGATGGCGAATGGGCTGGGCGGCGAGGTCATCGGGGTGGCTGGCAGCCTCGGTCTCGACCTGCTGGACCTGCCTGGCATCGAATCGGTGCAAACGGTGCACAAGCCGTACATGCTGGCGAGTCTCGAAGCGCGCCCGAAATCGGTGGTGATGGTCGGCGATGTCGCGATCGGCGGCGGGACGCCGGTGGTGATGGCCGGACCGTGCTCCATCGAGTCGCTCGATGCCCAGGTCGACATCGCCCGGGAGGTTCGGGAGGCAGGGGCAACCATCCTTCGCGGGGGCGCCTTCAAGCCGCGCAGCTCTCCGTACTCGTTCCAGGGCATGGGCGAGGAGGGGCTGCGGGCGCTCGCCGCGGCACGGGATGCCACCGGACTGCCGGTGGTCACCGAGGTTATGGAGCCTGAGCAGGTCGACCTGGTCGCCGAATACGCCGACATGCTGCAGATTGGTTCGCGCAACATGGCGAACTTTCCGTTGCTGAAGCGAGTTGGCCGCAGCGATCGCCCCGTCCTCCTCAAGCGCGGGTTTGCAGCCACGCAGGAGGAGTTCCTGATGAGTGCCGAGTACATCATGGCGGGAGGAAACCCGAATGTGGTGCTCTGCGAGCGGGGTATCCGGGCATTCGACAGCGCCTTCCGCTTCACGCTCGATCTCAACGTGGTTCCCTCGCTCCGGGAACTGACTCACCTTCCGGTCCTTGTCGATCCAAGCCACGGGACGGGACGCCGGTCGCTGGTTGGCCGGATGGCGATGGCAGGCATCGCCGCCGGTGCGGATGGCTTGATGCTGGAGGTCCATCCGGACCCCGAGAACGCCTTGAGTGACGGGTACCAGACCATCACCCCGCATGAGCTTGCCCATATTTGCCATCGTGTGGATGCCGTGCACCAGGCGCTGCGCGGCTTCGATGACGGGGATGACCTGGCGACGATTGCGCCGCTCGATGTCGTTGGCAGCCGGACCGAGATAGTGCTGAGCGCCTGACCAACCTTTCCCCTGCGGATGAAAGGACCCCTGCCATCAATGGCACGGGTCCTTTCGTGTGGCCTACGTGAAATGGGAGGGTTGGGGAGCCCGCCACGGCGATCACGTACGTGTGGCCAGAACCGAAATACGCAAAATTCTCGATTCCGGCACGCGTTGTGATCGCGCACCATGGGCGCATGAGGCGACAGTGATGGAGGACTCGATCGGTCGCCGCCAAGGTCGACGGCAGGAATCGGCCCTTACGAGTCGTCGTTGATATGCGGGGTGTTCGCGGTTACCTGGTCTCCTCGGGGACGTGTTGACTCCTGTACCACGATTGGCAGGCGCGATGAGGTTCGATCAACTCCGTGCGTTCCATATAGCTGAACCGGATGGCACACGGCGTCGGGTTGTGACGGAAATCACCCGTCCGACCATGTACATGCTGGTCGATGCCGCCGGGATGCACCGGGACCGTATCGAGGCGGAAATCGCCTGGGTCAGGGAACGGCTCCAGCCGGGACTCGATCTGGTGCTGGTGTGGCCGAAGGGAAGGGAACGTGAAGCGGCAGCCTCGGTGGCGTGCAGTTCGGTCAGCTCCGTCATCGATGCGGATGGTGATTTCCGGCGATGGGCCGCACCCGGTGGAGGGCGCGTCGCGATCCTGGTGGATGCGGTGGCGATGAGTGTCGAAGAAGTGACCGCAGCACACGCGATTTTCGGTGTGGGCAGCCGACCGTTCCACCAACCCGGTGATCGGACGATCGATTTAGGCGATGTGCAACTCTAGCGCATAGGACAAACAATGCCTGGGGGCAGGACCATCGGGGCCCCTCCCAGTCCATTTTCATCACGATTTCCTTGACTTCTGCTTCCGGGACGCCTAACGTGAATCGCGCTGGGGCATCACCATACCGGCCGGAGGCTTGAGGCGTCGGGGAAATCCGATCACCCAAGGGCGTTCGGCGAATAGGTGGCTGGATGCGCCGGAAGGCGTTCTCGATCCAGTTCTCCCAGGAACCCGGTTGGTGGCCAGCTCCGGCCATTGACACTTCGTTGGCCGTCTCCAAATGCACCACTTGGTGGCGTCCATCAAGATCCAGAGCCGCAAGGTGTGCTGGAACGGGGTGCTGTCGGGCGCGACGTTCGCGTTGATGCCGGGCGGCCTGGGACGTTCGCCTTTCCCAGGGTGGCGACCTTGTGACGGATGCTTCAGCAACACGACCAGCGATGGACCGCCGCAAGGTGGTCCATCGCCTTTAACTTCGCATTGGGACGCATCGCAAGCTTCGGCGTGCAGCCCCGGTGGAACCTCAGGGAGCCGCCAGGTCATCTCTGGGAG
>CAZSUN010000268.1:0-2877 GCA_964610045.1 uncultured Sphaerobacteraceae bacterium | reverse complement strand
AGGCAGGGGTCTACCTGGCGGTGCACCCGGACGATCCGCCGCGCTCGCCGGTCCGCGGCATCGGCCGCATCCTCACCTCGCCGGAGAACTTCCAGCGCGTGCTCGACATGTATCCCAGCAAGCACAACGGGCTCACGTTCTGCCAGGGCAATTTCTCGGCGATGGGCGTCGATGTCCCGGAGACGATCCGCCACTTCGGCCGCCAGGGGGCGATCCACTTCGTCCACTTCCGCGACGTCGAGGGTAACCGCGACAAGTTCGTCGAGACCTTCCACGACAACGGCCAGACCGACATGGTCGAGGCGGTCCGCGCCTACGCCGATGTCGACTATGCCGGACCGGCCAGGGTCGACCACGTGCCGACGATGGCCGGCGAGCAGAACAATGAGCCCGGCTACGAGACGATGGGCCGTCTCTACGCGATCGGCTACATGCGCGGTCTGATGGAAGCCGTCGGCAAGGAATACGACGGGGCCTGAGCCGCGACTGCGGAGCGATTCCGGCGTTCGGTGTGAAGCCGGATGCCGGATCAGGCGCAGCCAGCGATGATCAGGCCTGTGCCCACGCCCAGTGTTCCCAGTGCGCCGACGGCGACGACTGCCCCTGTGGCGCTGCCGTGGCCGAGGATGGCTGCAATGACCTGGATCCGCAGCGATACCGCCGAGACCAGCAGACCGATGCTGCACTGCCAGAAGAGTTGCATCCAGATTTCGAGCATGTTCATCTGGTGCGCGTATTCGCCGATCTGCCGATACAGCGCCGTTGCGCCCTGTGCCGACCGCCACAGGGACGCGCCGGCTCGGCCGTCCTGAATCTGGTCGCGGGTTTGGCCGGTGGTGGGGTCGATCGTCCACCAGCCGCGTGCCGGGTTGCCGTCCAGTTCGATCGGTGTCTCGGGGGTCACGACGATGAGGCCGGCGTCCAGCGCGGCCGCGATGCGTTGCCGGCTTTCGGCGTCGAGGTCCAGGGCCGCCATGCCATCCGCATCGACGATTGCGCGGATGGGTATCCCTGCTTCCGCTGCCGCCGTGAACAGGCCGCCAACAGCCGGACCGGCCGTGACCCCGTCGTGATCCGGCAGTCCGCCCGAGAGCAACACTTGTTCGGCGACGGCATCCAGGACGCCTGACAGCACTTCGGGATGTGCCGCCGCTTCCGTAACGTTGCCTGCCAGGGGAAGCACGCGCCGATGCCGGTACAGGAGATCGCTGGCGATGCCGCCTGGTTGGCCCATACCGCTGGCGATCGTAAACGCGGTGACATTCGGGGCGTCCGGGTACGACCAGGTTCCGGAACGAGCTTCGACTTCCATCCCGAGCGTGTCACGCAGGGCGGAGAGTGACGGGCCGAGCGTGCCAAGAGGTCCGAACGTATCGTCCACGGCTGCTCGCATGACGGCTGATTCGAGCGGCGTCCGGGCGACCTCGACGTGGAGAAGGGTTAAGGTGTCCGAGCTGTCCGGCATGTCGGCGGCGATCCCGCCAACTGGCGCGAGGCGCTCCGGCGCGAAGAACCCGGTTGCGCGATCCTCCGGGGCGATCCGGTCGAGCAGGCTGCGAACGATACGAACCGGGTCGCGATCCGGACTCGTTATCTCGAGGATCAGACGAACCGCCGTTGTTTCATCCTCCGGAATTCCGGAAACAGGTGTGCCGAATCCGTCGTCCGTGCCGGTCGAGAACAGCAGCGGTTTGCGGGCGACCGCGCCGTCACCGCCGTGAAAGATCCACGGATAGATCGATCGACGTCCGGCCAGGGCATCGGCGACGGCAATGCCCGCCGCTTCGAATTCTTCGAGCGGCATCATCCCAATGGCGATTGGTGCCCCCGCAAGCGACCCGCTGGCTCCGGTGAAGGTCACCGCCTTCGCCGATTCCAGCGAACCTCGCCGGTAGCGCTCACCTTCGACGGTGATCCTGACGGAGTGCTGCCAGGATGACGGGAGATCATCGCCGGTTTCCACCGGGAAGCGAGTTTCCCCGTCTACCAGTGGCAGGCTGGGGTCGAGGTCGGACCATGAGCCGCCGTCCGCCGTTTGGACCCAGGCGTGCTGGGTCAGTTCGGCTTCTGGTAATGCGGCTGTGACGGCGGGCAGGACGATGTCGTGCTCCGCCAGGGCCGCCGTGATGACCGCGACGGAGATGCCCAGTGTCCCTTCCGCGAGGGCGATTGCGCCGGTGCTGGCCTGCTGGAACACATCCCGCTGGCGTTGGCCTTCGGCGAGGAGATCGGGCGGGATGGCATCGGCGGTGTCGATCCTCAGGCCGCCAAGCACGGCTGCCGAAGCGGCCATCTCGTATTGCTGCCGAACCTGGACAGAATCCTGGGCCGACGCGGCGAGGAGCGTGGCCGCCTGGCTGTCATCCAGGGCCGCCCATGCGTACCGGATGGGTATGGCCGACGCGGTCAGCAATTCCGCGAGGAGCAGCGCCTGGTCGGCGGCGTTCCCGGCGCGGGCCCTGAGGGTGCCCTGTGCTCCGCGCAGGACACCTGCGTACGGTTCGTATGCGATCTCGTCCCGCACGAACATATAGATCGACTCGGCGTCGTAGAACAGGCGCGCGGCCAGATCCTCGACGGTTTCCTCGCCCCGGCCGAGCGCATTCGCGTCCTGGACGGCATTCGCATCCTGCCTGCCGGTTCGGGCGATGCCGGCGGCAGCGGCGACCACGCCGCCACCGAGTCGAAACAACGTCCGGCGATCGAGGACGTATGGAATGGCATCGTCATCCTGGCTCTCGGTCACGGGTGGTCTGCTCCGACGATCAACTCAACGCGGTCATGGACCCTGGTGCAGTATGGCGGATTGCTACGGACCGGTCGCGACCACCTCGGTCTCCTCGTCTGACTGGACGACGACCTGGTCGATGATGAGCG
>CAZSUN010000267.1:0-2886 GCA_964610045.1 uncultured Sphaerobacteraceae bacterium | reverse complement strand
GGGTTGCCGCGGTACATCGGGACGTCCGGGCTGGCCTCGGCGGTCGGGGTGGCGACCGGCGGCACGATGATGCGCGGGTCGTCATTGCGGCCAGTGGTGAGCCAGATGCCGGCGATCGAGGCGAGCACGAGCAGGATGATCAGTCCGATTTCGAGCGCGGGAACGAGTTGGCCCCCGAGTCGTGGCAACCAGGACCCGCGCGAGTCAGCCGGCCTGGCGGCGATGACCGAGCGCGTGCCGGGGAACGGGATTGGTGCGGGAGTTGTGGCTCCCGCGCGAGTCGATGCGAAGGCGTCCATGAGGGCGTTCTCCAATCGAGTGGCGAAGACCGGGTCGGGCCTCCGTCGTCGATGGAGGGCCCTGGCCCGCGAGATCGCCGCGATGTGGTCGGGGTGGACGTGCCCGGCGAGCCGCGCCAACTCCTCGGCGGGCGCGTTGCGGTCGAGTGCGTCCCAGTAGCGGGCGAGATCGTCTTTCGCCCGGCGCGGCCTAAAGGTCGGCATGCCCGGCCTCCCTGGCGCGAGCGCCGATCCCCAGGCAATCGCGGAGCCGCTGCACCATGCGGTACTGGGCGGTCCGGATCGAGCCGTGACTGCGGCCGAGCGCGGTCGCGATCTCGCGATCGTTGAGTCCCTGGAGGCGAAGGTCGAGCAGGTCGCGCTCGCCCTCCTTCAGGCAATCCTGCCGGAGTTTCGCCAGCTGGCGGGACCAGTCGGCCCCGATCGCGGCGTCCTCCGGCGAGATCGCCGGGTCTTCGAGATCGAACGCGCCGTCGAGCGCGTCGAGCGAATAGGTGGGGCCCCGTCGCGACCGCCAGGTATCGGCGATCACGTTGCGGGCGATGGCGAACAGCCAACCGGCGAAGCGATGCCCGTCGCGTCAGGTGTCCAGCGAGCGCATCGCCCGCATGAAGGTGGTTTGGGTGGCGTCTTCCGCCGCCTCGCGGCTGTCCAACCGGAGGAAGGCGTAGTCGTAGACCTGGTCGAGATAGCGGCGATAGAGGAGGGCGAAAGCGCGCGGATCGCCCAGCCTGGCCTGCGCCACAAGCTCGGCGTCGCTCCCGCCCGGATCCACGGAGGGAGGCGCATTCGCTGGGATGGAATCCCGCAGTTGACCCATCCGGTTTCGCTCCCGCGTATCGTGTCGAACGCGTTCACTGTTAATGACGGCGGTTTCGCGAAATGTGTCACACGGCGATCCCGGATGCCAGATCCGCGAATTCGCAGTGACGGAGCGATGGGTGGACAGACCCTCCGCTACGCTCCCGTCCGTCCTATGGAGAACCATATTCGCCTGCCCGCAACGGGTAGCCGAGGCCAAGGCGGCATGCCCGCGTACCCGTTGAGCCGCCGCGTGCCCTCCCGCGATCGCCAACGTCACGCAACGGGAGGGCATTACCGGCGCGGCGAGCACCAAATCGGAGTCGTCAATTGTGCGCCGGAAGCCCTCCCCTACCAGGATTGGACACCCGACCCACACACCGGCTACCTCTGCGAGAATCGGGCACAGGTATCGTTCTTCCATGCCAGAAAGGTCCACGCCATGCCATCACCAGCTACCGGGCAACTCGCGTCCGTCCTCGAAACCATCGACGCGCAGCGCGAGGAATCGCTTGCCGATGTGATGCGCCTGGTCGCGCAGCCGAGCATCAGCGCACATAACCTCGGCATCCGCGAGTGCGCCCTGCTGGAGATGGAGATCCTGCAACGCGCTGGACTCACGCCGCGCCTGCTGGAAACCTCGGGGCACCCGATGGTCCACGCCGAATGGTTGGGTGCGCCGGGGAAGCCGACCGTGCTGTTCTACGGCCACTACGACGTCCAGCCGCCCGACCCGCTCGACCTCTGGCTCTCCCCGCCGTTCGAGCCCGAGATTCGCGAGGGCCGTATCTACGGTCGCGGCGTGGCAGACAACAAGGCGCAGCACTACGCCCACATCGCCGCCATTCGCGCCTGGCTCGCCACCACGGGATCGCTTCCGGTCAATGTCCGCATCCTGCTCGAAGGCGAGGAGGAAGTCGGCAGCCCACACCTCGATGAGGCCGCCGAACGGTATCCCGAGCTGCTTCAGGCCGATCTTGTCTACACCTCGGATGGCCCGGTCACCGATGCTGCGTATCCGGAGATTTCGTTCGGCGTGCGCGGGCTGCTCTACATCGAACTGCGCGCAAAGGGGCCGAATCGCGACCTGCATTCCGGGCACTGGGGCGGCGTCGCGCCGAACCCGATCTGGACTCTGGTGCGCGCCCTGACCACGATGCTCGACGACCAGAACCGCATCCTCGTCGACGGGTTTTACGACAATGTGCTGGAACCCACACCGGGAGCACGCGCGGCGATGGACGCCCTCCCGTTCGATGTCTCGGTGGCGCTCAACCGGATCGGCCTGGACAGCATGACACCCCCGGCGAACCTTCCGTACGCGGACAGGATCATGGCCCAGCCCACGCTCAACCTCGCCGGGCTGGTGGGCGGCTACGGCGGACCCGGCTCGAAGACGATCATCCCGAGCACCGCCGTCGCCAAGATCGACATGCGCCTGGTGCCGGACCAGACGCCGGACGAGATCTGGGAAAAAGTCGCCACCCACCTCGCGGCACACGCCCCCGATGTCGAAGCGGTCCGGCTGGATGGCGGCATGATCCCGTCGTATACCCCGGTCGAGCACCCGCTGGCGGAGGCGATCCGCGATGCGATCGAAACCGGATTCGGCCGCCGCCCGATCGACATCCCGCTGGTGGGCGGCAGCCTCCCCGACGCGGTCTGGACGAAAACGCTCGGCATGCCCTCGTTCCTCATCCCGTATGGCGATCCGCCCCAGGCGAACCACTCGCCGAACGAGAGTTTCGCCGTCGAACGCCTGTACCAGGGCATCAGGACGAGTGCC
>CAZSUN010000266.1:0-2915 GCA_964610045.1 uncultured Sphaerobacteraceae bacterium | reverse complement strand
AACTCGCGCACTGGAGTACATCCGGCTGGTAGCCGGTCGCCACCAGCATTCCCAGTTCGAAGTGCCGCGCCACGTGCCATGGGTCGATCCCGTCGTTCAGCAACGCAAGCGATGCCGAAAGCAATGTGTAGATTCGCCGGTTCTCCTGATGTTCCTCGGTGAGATCGCGCACAAGCTCCGCCAGGTACGCCGCATGTCCATATGCGTCGATGTCCTCCCGCAGGTTGAGGTGAGGGTCGATCGTGGAAGCCGCGGTGACCACGTCGAGGTCGCGGCCCTTGGCCAGTTCCAGTTCCACCTCGGCGAAGTAGTCCAGGTACGGCCCAGACCGGCTGGAGGCCTTGCGAGCCCCCTTCGCGATTACGCTCAGCTTGCCGCGCTCGGGGGTGAAGACGACGAAAATCCGATCCGCTTCGCCCAGGTCCCGGCATTGCAGCACGATGGCGTTCGTCCGGTAGTTTCGCTCTCGCATGCTCTGGTTCATCGTCCACCTCCGCTCCGGCGCCATCCCACCATAACCGGCATTCAGTATGACAGTGGCGCAGCCCAACCACATTGATGGGGACATCCGCCGTTCGACCAGTGCCATCGCGTCATGAACCCCTGCCCCACGGAGCCCCTAACGCGTTGACCCTGCGCTTCGCACAGTGGTACCGTTCGATCCATGGTTGGCGAAGTTTCCCTCCTGGCCGCATTTGTCGCTGGCGTCCTCTCGATTTCCTCCCCCTGCGTGCTCCCCCTGGTCCCGATTTATCTGGCCCATATGGCTGGAGTCAGCGCCTCGGAATCCGGGTCGATGTCGCGTACCGCCCTGATGAAGAACGCCTTCGCCTACGTCGCTGGCTTCTCGCTCGTGTTTATCGCGTTTGGAGCCGCCGTGGGCGCGGTCGGCGTCACCGCCACCGCCCTCGACCTGGTTCCCCAAAACCGGATCCTACTGGTGCGCATCGGCGGCGTTCTACTCATCGTGCTCGGCCTCTACCAGACCGGCCTGGTGCGTATCCCGTTCCTCGACCGCCAGCGCGGGCTTTCGCTCAGCCCCGGAACCCCCGGCTCCGTATCCTCGTCGTTCATCATCGGTGTCGGGTTTGGCGCGGGCTGGATGCCATGCACCGGTCCCATTCTCGGGGCGATCCTGACCATGGCGGCGGGACAAGGCAGCATCGAACGAGCAACACTCCTGCTGTCCATTTACACGCTCGGGCTCGGAGTCCCATTCCTGCTTGTCGCCGCCGCGTTCGGCAATTCACAGGCCCTCCTTCGCCGGGTCAACGCCCACCTGCACACCATTACGCTGGTCAGCGGAGCCGTTATGCTTGGCGTCGGCATCATCATGGTGCTGGGCATCTACCAGACCATGTTCACCGAAATCATCCGCGTGGCGCCCTGGACTCCCTGGGAGCCCGCGATCTAGGCCGCTCCCCATCCTCCCGCTCGACATACCCGCCCCGCACCCTGATCGGACACGACTTTGGCCAACGCCGCAGCCCAATTGAACCAGTCGAGGTCACCGGTCGAGATCGGCATCGACCGCGTCTGGCGATTCTTTTGTTCGGTTCGCGCGGCCATCGCCGAAATCGCTTTCCTCGCCCTGCTCGTCCTCATCGGCACACTGCGCGGCAGCTCGGTTCCCCAGTGGATCGCCGACGGCATCCCCGCTCTCCAACCTCTCGTCGATCGCTGGTACGCCTGGGATGTCTTTCGCTCTCCGCTCTTCGCTGGCATCCTCGCCCTGCTCTCGATCGCCATCGCCGTCTGCACCATCAACCGCGTGCCCGGCATCTGGCAAACCATCAGCGAACCACGCGTCCAGACCTCCGCTGGCTACCTGAAGGCATCCGACACGTCGGCCACCTTCGAAACGCGAACCACCCCGGCTGAAGTCACGTCCGCCTTCGAGACCGCCCTCCGCCAGAAACGGTTCCGCGTCCTTACGAAGGAAGTCGGACTAGACATCCATATCTACGCCGACAAGAACCGCTACGGCAAGCTCGGCACATTTCCCTTCCACCTCGCCCTGATTCTCCTTCTTGTTGGGGGAATCGTTGGCGCACAGTATGGCTTCCGCGAGCAGGAATTCGTCATTCCCGTTGGGGAGAGCCGGTCGGTCGGCCACGGCACCAATCTGAGCGTGGAACTCGTGAACTTCCGCGACACGTACACTCCAGGCGCCATCGCGGAATCCTACGAAGCGGAGATCGTCATCCACGAAGGCGGCAATCCAGTCAAGTCCGCCACCATCAGCCCGAACAGTCCCACCTCCTACAACAACGCCACCTTTTACCAGTCGAGTCTCGGCTACGGCTCCCGCATGAAGGTCACGGGACCGGATGGCGTCCTCCTCTACGAAGGCACGGTTGACCTCGGCATCTTCACGTTCGCCGGAAATCCGGATGCCCCCGCCGGATTCGTCAACATTCCCGGGGCCAACGCCACCATGACCGTCGTCGGCCCCGACACCGATCCGGCAAACGCCCCCGAACTCGATACACTCAACCTGCTGAATGGCCAGATGTACGTCATGATCCAGCCAAACGACGGCTCCAGCCTCGACCGCCGGGTCGTCGTCGTCGATCAGGGACAACCCGCGCGGGCCGGCGACCTCACCATCCTCTTCGAGCGCGAAGTGCAGTGGTCCCTGCTTCAGGTCGCCTACAACCCCGGCATTCCCATCTTCATCATCGCCTCCGTCCTCCTCGTCGGCGGCCTGCTCGTCACGTTCTACCTCCCGCTTCGCCGGATTCGAGCCATCGCCAGTCCCCTACCCGGATCGGACGGGTCTCGCCTCATCGCCATCCCCCTCGCGAAGCGCGACTGGAGCGGCAAGCGAGACTTCTTCGCCACCGCCAGCCGCCTCGAAGGCCTGCTCGGCGTCCGCGCCACCCTTCGCAAACCCGACAGCATGAGCGATCTGG
>CAZSUN010000265.1:0-2920 GCA_964610045.1 uncultured Sphaerobacteraceae bacterium | reverse complement strand
GCCAACTGGGTCGTCAAGAAAATGGGAGAGGAGGGAGTGCTCTGATGGCCGCGTCCCATCCCGATACCACCCCCCAGCAACCAATCCGCGTGCCCCGGGCATCCTTCGGCCAGCGCCTGAAGGAGTGGCTCAAGCCGAAAAAGCAGGCGCCATGGATGGAGGAACCCAACCCCCTGCTGATCGTGGGCAAGGGCCTGCTGCTCCTCATCATCGCGCTGGTGATGCTCTTCCCGTTCGTGCATGTGGTGGCGGTCAGCTTCTCGTCGGCCACCGACGTCCTCGGCGGCGGGCTGATCCTGTTCCCGGCCAATCCCACGCTGGACGCCTACCGCGTCGTGTTCGACGACGGCACCGTCGTTCGCGCCCTGCGAGTCAGCGCGGGACTCACCGTCTTCGGCACCCTCGTCCAGATCGTGGCCACCACCGCCATGGCCTACGGGCTATCCAAGCCCGGCGTGCCCGGCTCCCGCGCCATCCTGCTGCTGGCGCTCGGCGCGATGCTGTTCTACCCGGGCATGATCCCCAGCTTCCTGCTCATCAAGGAACTCGGCCTGCTCGATACCTACCCGGCGCTCATCCTGCCGGGCCTGATCGGCGCCTTCAATCTCATCATCCTCCGCCAGTTCTTCATGAACATTCCGCAGGACCTGCTCGATTCCGCCCGTCTCGATGGCGCGTCCGATGTCAACATCCTCTTCAGCATCGTGCTGCCGCTCTCCAAGGCGGTCCTGGCGGTGATCTCGCTCTTCTACGCGGTCGGGATCTGGAACAGCTTCTTCAACGCCATCCTCTATATGAATACGCCCAGCAAGTGGCCGATGCAGGTGGTGCTCCAGCAGATCGTGCTGGAAGGCACGCCCCTCAACCAGGCGTCCGTGCTCGATCCCAACCGCCCGCCACCGCCGCCCGCCACCATCGAAATGGCCGTGGTGGTGGTCGCCACGCTGCCGATCCTGCTCGTCTACCCCTTCCTGCAGAAGTACTTCACCAAGGGCGTGCTCACCGGCGCGATCAAGGGATAACCGCAACCAGGGAGGTCCATCATGCCCGGCGAGAACGACTTCGCCTTCACCCCCACGCCGCTCATCGTGCTCCACGAAGGGCGTCCCCACCAGGTCTGCCGCGTTGCCTTGCCGGAGAGCGTCGCCAGCGATGCCCGGCTCGAGCTGGAGCGCGGGGGAGAACGACACGCCTGGAGCGGCGACGCCCTGCGCGGCGACCTGAAACTGCCGGAAGCAGCCGAACCGGTCACGGGAACCGCCACCCTCACCAGCGGCGCTGACACCTGGACCACCAGGGTCGAGTTCGCGCCGGTGCGCCGATGGAGCGTGTTCCTCGTCAACCACTCGCACACCGATATCGGCTTCACCCATCCCTATCTCGACTGCATTGACATCCACGTCAAGAACCTCCGTCTCGCGCTCGACATGATCGACGCCACGGCGGATTGGCCCGGCGACGCGCGTATGCGCTGGACCGTCGAATCCGCCTGGCAGGTCCAGCACTTCCTCCGCGCATTCCCCCAGGATCGCGAACGGCTCACCGCCGCCGTCCGCGCCGGGCTGGTCGAGATCGAGGCGCTCTACATTCACAGCTACTTCGATATCCTGAGCCGCGAGCAACTGGTCCGCTCGCTCTCGCTCGCCAGCGAACTCCGCGAGGAGATGGGCGTCCCCATCACGTCCGCCATGATCTGCGATGTGCCCGGCTGCGCCTGGTCGCTGGTGGACCTGCTCGCCGCCGAGGACGTGCGCTACCTGGCGATGGCGCCCAACAACTTCATCGCCCCATTCCACGCCCAAACCGACCTCGAACGCCCCTTCATCTGGCAGGGCCCCGCCGGCGGCCGGGTGCTCGTCTGGTTCACCGGCGATCCGTCGTGGGCCTACATCGAAGGCGCCCGGCTCGGCTTCTGGGAGTCGTTCGACTCGGTCGTGGACAAGCTGCCCAACCGCCTGCGGGAGATGGAAGCGGCCGGGTATCCCTACGACGCCGTCCAGTTCCAGCTTGGCAGCGACAACCGGCCACTACGGCTGTTGCCCGCCACCATCGCCCGCGAATGGAACGACACCTACCTCTCGCCCCGGATCGAGATCGCCACCACCTCCCAGTTCTTCCGCCACATGGAAGCCCGCTACTCCGACCGCTTCCCGGTCGTCTCCGGCGAGTGGCAAAGCAGTTGGTCGGAAACCTCCCTCCACTACCCGCACGAGGCCGCGCTCAGCCGCCGCAACCATCACACCCTGGCCGAATGGGAACGGTTCGCCGCCATCGCCAACTGGATGAACGAGGCCTACATCCCACCACGGACCGACGTCGACGACGCCTACGATGCCTCCCTGCTGTTCGACGAGCACGGCGGCTCCAAGGGCATCTGGCTGCCCCGCAACGAGGACGAGGCGCTGGAAGCCTTCGTCCAGGGCTACGCCCTCTTCGAGCAGGAGACGAAACCGGCCATCGCCGGCCGCGCGAAGGCCCTCGCGGCCGCCACCGGGGCTCAGCGCACGGGGGACGAACCCGTCGGCGTCGTTTGGAACCTCCTCTCCTGGCCACGAACCGGCCCGGTGGAAGTCAGCCCACCCGGCGACGCCGCCGCTCTCCGCGCCGTGGACGAACTCACCGGTCAACCGGTCCCGCTCGCCACCACCGGGGACGGCAGGACCATCCTCCACGCTGGCGACATCCCCCCGCATGGCTACAGGCGCTTCCGGCTCACTTCCAAACCGGGTGAAAGCCCCGGCTGGCCGGAAGCAACGCCGTCCCACCGGGTCGAATCCGATCGCGCCACGCTCGAAAACGATCGACTCTCGCTCGGCGTCGACGCCACCGGCGCGATCGCCAGCCTCGTCCTCCGCGACTCCGGCCGCGAACTGATCGACCGCGATGGCTGGCCGGGCGGCAACGCCCTCACCCGCTACGA
>CAZSUN010000264.1:0-2966 GCA_964610045.1 uncultured Sphaerobacteraceae bacterium | reverse complement strand
CAGATCCGGATCGCGGGCCGGCTCGGTTCTCGCTGGCGGGCCTGGTTCGACGGCCTGGACATCGAGCCCGGCGAGCAGGGCGACACGCTCCTCACCGGACCGGTGATCGACCAGGCGGCCCTTCACGGGCTGCTCCGCAAGGTACGGGACCTGGGGCTTCCACTGATCTCGGTCAACGAAGTCGATTTCCAGCAGCCGGAGGGCACGGGCATCAATAGCCCTGATTGCCTCCACGACGGAACGGAGGACGGCGCCTGACAGCATGACCCCGCGATCCCCAGGAGCGAACCAGCAACCAAGGCGTCATCGAAAGGACAAGGAATGATTACAGCGACGAACCTGACGAAGCAGTACGGAGACGCGGTGGCGGTGGACGGCCTCACCTTCGAGCTGAAACCCGGCATCGTGACCGGGTTTCTCGGCCCCAACGGCGCGGGCAAGACCACCACGATGCGGCTGATCCTCGGCCTGGACAAGGCCACAGGCGGCGCGGTGACAATCAACGGCAAGGCGTATCGCGAGATGCGTGCCCCGATGCGCGAGGTCGGGGCGCTGATCGATCCCTCGGCGGTGCATGGCGGCCGCTCCGCCTACCACCACCTGCTGTGGCAGGCCCAGGCGGGCGGCGTAGCGAAGTCCAGGGTGGACGACGTGCTCGACCTGGTGGGGCTGGCCGGCGTCGCTGGGAAGAAGGTCGGCGGGTTCTCGCTTGGCATGCACCAACGGTTGGGCATCGCCTCGTCCCTGCTGGGCGATCCTCCGGTGCTGCTGTTCGACGAGCCGGTAAACGGGCTCGACCCGGAAGGCATCCAGTGGATTCGCTCGCTGGCGCGACGGTTCGCCGCCGAGGGGCGAACCGTGCTCATCTCCAGCCACCTGATGAACGAGATGGAGCACACCGCCGACCACGTGCTGGTGATCGGACGCGGGCGGCTGGTGGCGGACATGTCGATGGCTGAGTTCACCCAGCGAAGCTCGCTCAGCCACGTGCGGGTGGTGTCGTCGCGGGAGCGGGAACTCGTTCCGCACCTGGAAGCGGCTGGCGCGCTGGTCAGCACCGTGGCGCCAGGCGAACTGGCCGTCACCGGGCTGGAGGCGCCGGAGGTGGGAGCGATCGCCTACGAGCGAGGGATACCGCTCAGTGAGCTCTCGGAACAGCGGGCGAGCCTGGAGGCCGCCTTCATGGAACTGACCCAGGACAGCGTTGAGTTTCGCGCCGCGCATACACCATCGACCCGGCGGGAATCAGTCCCGGCGGTGGTCGACCTTGCAATCGAAAGGACCAACTAGCATGGCCATCTCACTCAATCCCGCTGGGATCGCTTCTTCGTCCACGCGCGTGGAACCTGGGTTTGGAGCTGCCCTTCAATCGGAGTGGGCCAAGCTGCGGTCGGTGCGGTCGACCTGGATCATTTTCTCGCTGGCGATCGGGCTCTCGGTAGGCTTCTCGGCCATCGTGGCGGTGGTCACCGGACTGACGAGCGACGACTGGAGCGACGGCATCCGCCCCGCGTTCGATCCGGCCGTGTCGTCCATGGGCGGCTGGGTGTTCGGCATGATCCTGACAATCGTGCTGGGCGTCACCGCGGTGTCGTCGGAATACGGCTCGCGGATGATCCGGACGACGTTCATCGTGAACCCAAACCGCACCCAGGTGTTCGCCGCCAAGGCCATCGTGGTCGGGCTGCTGGGCATGACGATGACCGCCATCGTCGTCCTCGGGATGTTCCTGGTCAGCCAGCCGATCTTCAGGCTGTACGACATCCCAACCGCGAGCGTCACCGATCCCAGCGCGGTCCGGTACCTGCTCGTCGGCGGGCTTCTGCATGGAGTGTTCCACACCCTCATCCCGTTCTCGTTCGCGTGGCTGCTGCGGAGCGCCGCCAGCGCCATCGCGGTCTCGATCGGGTTCTCCGTCCTCCCCTGGATGCTGACGCCGCTCATGCCCCAATGGGTTCAGGTGAACGTGTTCCGCTACCTGCCCGATTATGCCAAGGACAGCCTGATCGGCGTGACTGCCCACGATTCACCGGTGTATATCGGCGATTTCCCGGCGAGCATCGCGATCGCGGCCTGGATCACCGGCTTCCTGGTTGTCGCCGCCGTGGCCGTGAACCGGCGGGATGTCTGACACCAGGCCGTGCAATCATTCGGTAACGTTGCCCAGGGGACCGGAGCGCGCATCGCTCCCCGGTCCGCTGGCGCGCTGGGGCGCGAACCGCCTCGGGTTCACTGCGAGCGGTGCAATCCGGAGGCGTTGACCCACGTTCCCACGTTCGCAATCCACCGTTGAGGAAACCACGATGTCCGCCGTCGCCGTTTCTCCAACCGAATCGTCCCCGCCCGGAGACACGCCTGACGCGCTGCCCTCGACCGGGACGATCGACATCGCGACTGATGCCGCGGCCGGCCTCACCGCCGGCGAGGTGGCGGATCGCCGGGCGAACGGGCTCGGCAACCAGGTCGACGACACCAGCAGCCGGTCGTACCAGCAGATCGTCCGCGAGAACCTGTTCACCTTCCTCAATGTCAGCCTGTTCGGGATCGGCGTGGTGCTGGTGGCATTGGGGCTGTTCCGGGACGCCATCATGTCGTCCGGATTCGCCTTCGTCAATGCCTCGATCGCCATCGTCCAGAAACTGATCGCCAAGCGGCGGCTGGCGATTGCCTTCATCATGCTGGGCCTGTTGCTGCTCTCCTCGGTGATCTGGGAGTTCCCGTTTCGCGAAACGGTGATCGCGATGATCCCGCTGTTCGCCACCATCCTCAATGCTGAGTGGTTGCGCCGGTTCTTCGATATTAGCCTGCTCGGTGGCGGCGCCTACGCGGTCATCGCCGCGGTGGCCATCGGCTGGCTCATCCTGCTGCGGTGTGTCTACGCCACGCACGTCCACGAGCGGCTTTTCGGGCTGGAGATCGAGCCGGTGTAGGGCCACCGCTATTGGGCAACCACGCCATTTCCCGCG
>CAZSUN010000263.1:0-2973 GCA_964610045.1 uncultured Sphaerobacteraceae bacterium | reverse complement strand
TCGTCGAGTTCCCCGCGTTCGACCCCGACCGGCGACGGCGCGCCGCGCAGGGGAGTGTCGTCCGTCACTCGGGCCGTTCCGCCCACGCCGAGCCGTGGCACCTTCGCCCCCAGCGCGTACACCACGCCATCGAGGCCGCCGATGTAGATCATCCCGTTGACCACCGTGGGGGAGGAGAGGAGCCCATCAGAGGTGAGGAGGAGCCGCCAGAGTTCTCCGCCGTCCTCGGCCCGCAGGGCGTGCAGCGTCCCGTCGCCTGCCGCGATGTAGACGATCCCGTCGACGATTGCCGGGGAGCCACCAACACCCTCCTCGCTCGCCGTGAAGCGCCACCGCTCCGATCCGTCGGCGGCTTCAAGCCCATAGACCTCGCCGCTGAATCCCGCCACCACCACGAGACCCTCAGCGACGGCCGGAGCAGCGATCAACCCCTCGTCGAAGGTGAACCGCCAGCGTTCGCTGCCGTCACCGGCATCGATCCCATGCACGAACGCCAGATTGTGCTCCTCCCCGGTGTCGGTGAGGAGATATCCGGAGCCGGTCGCTACCACGAGTTCGTCATCCGCCAGCGCAACACCGGAAATCGCGATCTTCACCCCCGACAACGACGTCCGCCAGCGTTCGATGCCGTCGTCTGCATTCAGGGCATACACCCCGCCACTGACATCCAGCGATCCATCGCCTTCGTGGTCCAGCCCGAGATCGCCAACATAGAGGACGCCATCGGCGAGAACCGGTGAGGTCAGGAGGCCATCACCCGATGGAGCGAACCGCCAGCGCTCGGTGCCGTCGGCGGCGTTGAGCGCAAACACGAATGCCTGGTCGCCTTCTTCCTGCACGCTGCCGGCGTAGACATGGTCATCGCCAACGGCGGCAGAGGCGATGAACTGCCCGCCGCCAGAGAACCGCCAGATCTCACCGCCGGTCGCCGCGTCGAGCGCATAGACGGTGCCGTCATACCCCGGGATGGTCACGGTTCCATCAAGGACCGTGGCGGTAGCGTTGACATCGTTGCCGGTGGTGAATCGCCAGATCTCGGACCCCGTCTCGGCGTCGAGCGCGTAGACGTTGTCATCGTCGCTGCCGATGTAGACGACACCATCGACCACGACCGGCGAGGCGAGGAGGATCTGCTCGCTCGTGGCGAAGGTCCAGACGACCTCGACCCCACGTTCGGGATCGGGTCCCGGCCCGGGCATCTCGCCCGTGCGTTCCGGGTTGCCCCGGAACATCGGGACGTCGTTGTCGTCCTCCCCGGCCATCGCAGCGGGAATGCGTGCCAGCGGCGGCAGGGCCACGGCGGCGCCTGCCGCCAACGTGAAGCGGGTGAAATCGCGGCGCGTGAGGGAAGACATCGGCAATCGGTCCTTTCGGGCGTGGCTGGCGAACGATGATCCGGTCATGACCTGGCGATGCCCGGCGTGAGATGGTTGCCATCGACCCAGCCCTGGTCGCCGGTGTCCGGCACCGTGACCGGCCACCAGGCGATGCTGCCGTCATCGATCGCCTCCCCAGTGATCGAGACCACCGTGCCCTCGGCGAGGGTGGCGCGTTCGACCCCGGATGAGGCAGGCGCCGCGCGGAGCGCGGTTTCGGTGTTGACCGTGGCGCTGGCGCCCGGTTCGAGCCGCGGCACCTTCGCCCCAATCGCGTAGAGCGTGCCATCCTCGCTGCCGATGTAGACAATGCCACCGGTGACCGCCGGTGAGGAACCCGCGTCACTCTGCAGGGCGAACTCCCAGACGATATCGCCGGTCGCGAGATCCAGCGCATGGACCTGGCCGTCATCGCTTCCCAGATAGGCAACGCCGTCGACGATGCCCGCCGAGGAGTAGACCGATCCGGACAACGTCGTTTGCCAGCGGCGAGCGATGGTGTCGGCATCCGCGGCATGCACGATCCCGGATGCGTCACCGACCACCAGCACGCCGTCAGCGACCGCCGGATTGGCCCGCGTCTCCGACAGAATCGGGTAACTCCGCTTCAACGACCTGTCCTCGGCCCGGATGGCGTTGATCCGTCCCGTCGTTCCGGTCACGTACACCAGGTCACCAGCCACCGGCGTGGCGATAACCTCCGCCGATTGAGGATCGTGCCGCCACACCTCCAGCCCGAGGTTGGCATCCAGCGCGTAGGCGAGGCCATCGGCGCTTCCGATGTACACCGTGTCGTTGGCGATGGCCGGAGACGCATTGATGACGTCTCCTGTGGTGAACCGCCAGTACTCGACGCCATCGCTGACCGTGATCGCGTAGACATTTCCGTCGCCACTGCCGACATAGGCAATCCCGTTGGCGATGGCCGGGGACGAGGCAACCGCGTATCCCGTGGCGTACTCCCAAAGCAATTCGCCGGTTCCGGCATCGAAGGCATGGATGCTGGCGTCGTGGCTACCAACCACAACCACGCCACCGGCCACCGCCGCCGTCGAGTTAATCGCCTGGCGGGCAGACGCTCTCCAACGCTCCTCGCCGGTCACGGCATCGAGCGCAACGAACTGCCCACCTTCGGTGCCGACATAGACCACGCCACCGGATACAACCGGGGAAGCGTAAATGCTGGACCCGAGATTGACCGACCAGACGGCCTCGACCCCGTTGGTTGCATCGGGTCCCGGACCCGGCATCTCACCGGTGCGAGCGAGATTGCCCCGGAACATCGGGACATCCTCCGGGGCATCCGGCGCGACGGCGAGACCAGTCGCGGAGACGCCGGGAAGCGCGAACCCGGCGGCGGTGGCCGCGAGGGACAGCCGCGCGAAATCGCGGCGATTGAGCGGAGACATGGGCGAACACTCCTCGGGACGCGGGAAACGGACCGTACTGGGGAACGGGCTCAGGACGACGGCGGGCTGGTCAGGACCGTGAAATCGGCCGGATCGACCCAGCCCGGCATGCCGTCGTCCGCTTCCACCGGCCACCAGTCGATGTCGTGAGCGGTGACCGGGTCGCCGGTGATCGTCACGATCTCACC
>CAZSUN010000262.1:0-3012 GCA_964610045.1 uncultured Sphaerobacteraceae bacterium | reverse complement strand
GCCGGAAGGTCTGTCGGCCCGCCATGCCGAACGTGGAGACACGGGCCGACAGACCCTCGCTGGCGCTCGGGCCGATCGGCCCCTACGAAGCGTGATTCGGCATACCTACCTCTGTGAGTTCCCGGCTCGGGAAGTGGAACCGTGGGCTGTCCCCACACACGACCGAACACCGATCAAGCTCACCGCAACGGGCTGTAATCCGGAAGGGATCGCGCATTCCCGGCGTCCCGGCTCTTCCCTCTCCTCTTTCCTCCCGCCGGCAGACGCAAATCGACCGGGGCGTTGCCGCACCCGGTCGTTGTCACGCGTCACTTGCTCGGGGAATGCTATGCCTTGCCGGACTTGCCCATGGTGCGCATGCAGCGAGTGCAAATGTTCACCCGCACAGTCTCCCCGGCGACCACGAGCCGCTTGCGCTGCACGTTCGGACGGAAGTCCCGGCTCGTCCGGCGCTTGGAGAAGCTCACGTTGTTGCCGAAGGTCTTGGCCTTCCCACAAATGTCACATTTCCCGGCCACGGCGGGCCCCCCTTCTTCAAGAAACCGCCGCGAACCGAGTCTCGGACGGAGTGTGCTGGTGTGTTCGATTCGGAGACCCGACGGATCGCGGGCGCGAAATCGGCGTTGCCAACGGGCAACGCCAGTCCAGTGGCGTAGCCTAGCATACCTGCCAATGCGACGCAATCGCTTTGCCGCGTCTCAACCGTTGCACGTATCCTACAGTGAACGTGACATCCCCACGATGCATGCCATCCCCGGCCGGGGGCTGGATTCGGCCTACAGGAGCGCGCATGACAGTTCAACAGGTACCAGGCGGCAAGGTGCGCGTCGCGGACAGCGCCATTGTCTCGATCGTACGCGAGGCCGTCCTCTCCAGCTACGGCGTCGTCGACCTCGCCCCCCGTTCGCTGGGGTCGGCCATCGGGCAGCGCTTCGGTCTCGGCGGCACGGCGCGCGGTATTGGTCTCACGGTCAACGAGAACCGGGTCTCGATCGAACTTTCGGTTGTTATGGAGTACGGCGTCCCGATTTTTACTGTCGCCTCCAACGTCATGCAGGCGGTCCGCTTCCAGGTTGAGCGGGTGCTCGGCATGGATGTCGAACGGGTCGACGTCAACGTCGACGGATTGCACGTCAGCGCCTCGCCGCGAGGGACCGTGTGAACGCAACCGCATCCGTTGCCGCCGCCCAGCCAGCCTATCTCTGGACTGGATCCCAACTCGGGGGGGCCTTCTCCCACGCCGCCAAATGGCTGGATGCCAACCACGAGCAGGTCAACGCCCTCAACGTCTTCCCGGTGCCCGATGGCGACACCGGCACCAACATGGCGATGACGATGCGGGCAGCCGTCCAGGCGATCAAACCGGATGAGGGCCGCGCCTCCGAGGTCGCCCGCCAGATCGCCTACGGCGCCCTCATGGGAGCTCGCGGAAACTCCGGCGTCATCCTCTCCCAGATCTTCCGGGGTTTTGCCAACGGCATCCTGAACCGGGACGCCATCGATGGGCGCGACCTCGCCCTCGCTCTCGACGGCGCCCGCGAAATGGCCTACAAGGCCGTCATGCGCCCGGTCGAAGGCACCATGCTCACGGTCATCCGGGGCGCCGCCGAACGTGCGCTCGATGCCTCCCAACGCACGCCATCGTTGCTGGCGGTGCTCCAGGAAGCCATTGCCGGAGCCCGCGAAACGCTGGCCGCCACCCCAACCATGCTGGAAATCCTCCGGCAGGCCGGGGTCGTCGATGCCGGTGGACAGGGGATCGTGGTCATGCTTGAGGGGTTGGAGCGGTACGCCATCGGCAACCTCTCGATCGAAACCGGCCAGGCATACGATCGCGGTATCGGCGCGAACATGGGTTTCCTCGATCAGGTCGAGGAAACCCACGGTGAGGATGAGTTCGGGTACTGCACCAACTTCATGGTCTTCGGCGAGGACATCCCGTTCGACCTCGTTCGCGACCGCATCGCTGGCATGGGCCAAAGTGCGGTCATCGTCGGCGACGACACCATGGTCAAGGTGCATATCCACACCGAGAACCCGGGCGACATCCTCCAGTACGCCCTCACCCTCGGCTACCTCGACCAGATCAAGATCGATAATATGTCGCTCCAGACCGAAGCCCTCGCCGAGCAGCGCGCCTCGGCCAGCCAGGCGCACCAACCGGCCGAGCAAATCGGCGGCATCGCCGTGATTGCCGTTGCCGCTGGTGACGGGATTGCCGGTGCGCTCCGGGCGATGGGTGTCTCCGGGATCGTTCCGGGCGGCCAGACGATGAATCCCAGCACCCAGGACCTGCTGGCGGCAGTGGAATCGGCGCCGGCCGGCCAGGTACTGATCCTGCCGAACAACAAGAACATCATCATGGCCGCCAACCAGGTGCCGGGGCTGACCGAGCGTACGGTGAGGATCGTGCCGACCCGGTCCATTCCCCAGGCGCTGACGGCGCTCACAGCCTTCAACCCGCACGAATCGATCGATGCGAACGTCGAGGCGATGACCGGGGCTCTCGACAACGTGACCTCGGTCGAAATCACGCGGGCCGTCCGCGACGTCGAACTGAACGGCGTCCGGATTTCCGCCGGACAGGTGATCGGCCTGATCGACAATGAACTGGTCGCCTCCACCGATTCCGTCGCCGCCACCGCGGCCACCCTGTTTGGCCTCGCCAACCGTGACGACGCCGAACTGGTTACCGTGTTCACCGGCATTGATGCCACCAGCGACGACACGGCGGCGATCGAAGCCGCCATCATCGGTGTCTGGCCGGATGTCGAGACCGACCTGCAGACAGGCGGTCAACCGCACTACCTCTTCGTCATCAGCATCGAATAGCGGAGATTGAGGTCATGAACCGCAAGGTCGCTGTCGTCACTGACAGTACGTCGGACCTGACACCCGAGCAGCAGGAGCGCTATGGCATCACGGTCGTGCCACTGAACGTCCACTTCGGCCAGGACACCTATCAGGACGGTGTCACCATCACCGCCGACGAGTTCATCGACCGTATGGTGC
>CAZSUN010000261.1:0-3015 GCA_964610045.1 uncultured Sphaerobacteraceae bacterium | reverse complement strand
CGCCGGGTCGAGAAGGCGCTCGAAAAACTGGATGGCGTCGATGCCGCCAGCGTGAACCTGGCCACGGAGCAGGCCACGGTCTCGTTCAATCCGTTCGTGGTCCAGATCGACGACCTCACCCGGGCCGTCACGAGCGCTGGCTACACCGCATCGCTTCCCGCGCCAGCCAGGCCAGCAGGCGATGCCGCCACGCCAGATTCCCAGGCCGTTTCCGCCACGGAGCGTGAGGACGAGGCTCGCACCCGGCGTCGAGACGCGGAAATCGCCGACCTCAAGTTGAAGTCCTTCGTCAGCCTCGGCGTCGGCCTGGTGATGATGGCGCTGATGTTCCTGCCGCTACCGATTACCGAGCAGACCCTGGCCCCTTTCCTGCTGATAGCGGCGACCGTGGTCCAGTTCTGGGCTGGCCGGGTCTTCTACGTCCAGACCTGGAGGGCCCTCAAGCACTTCACCACCAATATGAACACACTCGTGGCCGCCGGCACCACGGTCGCCTACGGCTACAGCGCCTTCGTGACGCTCTGGCCCCATCTCGCCGTTCGCTGGAGCCTGCCGTACAACCTGTACTACGAGTCGGCGGTGTTCATCATCGCGCTGATCCTGATGGGGCGCTGGCTCGAAGCCCGCGCGAAGAAGCACACCGGTGACGCGATCCGCGCCTTGATGGGACTTCAGTCCACCGTCGCCCGGGTGATCCGCGACGGTGTCGAGCGGGATATCCCGCTCGATGCGGTGGTTGTCGGTGACCATGTACGCGTTCGCCCGGGCGAGAAGGTGCCGGTCGATGGCGTCATCCAGCGGGGCTCCTCGTCGCTCGACGAGAGCATGCTCACGGGTGAAAGCCTTCCGGTTACCAAGGGGCCTGGAGATCAGGTGATCGGCGCGACCCTCAACTCGACCGGCTCGTTCGTCTTCGAAGCGACTCGCGTCGGCCGCGACACCACCCTGTCGCAGATTGTCCGGCTGGTTGAGCAGGCTCAAGGGTCGAAGGCTCCAATCCAGCAGTTGGCCGACCGCATCTCCTCGTACTTCGTGCCGGCCATTCTCGTTATTGCCGCGATCACCTTCGGCGTCTGGATGGTTTGGGGACCTGATCCTGTCCTCTCCTACGCGATCACCGCAACCGTTTCCGTGCTGATCATCGCCTGCCCTTGCGCGCTCGGCCTCGCCGCTCCCACCGCGATCATGGTTGGCACTGGCAAGGCGGCCGAGCTTGGCATCCTGATCGGCAACGGCGAGGCGCTGGAAGTCGCCCGCAAGGTCAACACGGTCGTGCTCGACAAGACCGGAACCATTACCCGCGGCAAGCCTTCGGTCGTAGCGGTGGAAGCGGCCGGTGGCTTCACGGAGAACGAACTTCTGGCAATCTCCGCCGCCGCCGAACGCGGTTCCGAACACCCGCTCGGCCAGGCGATCGTGACCGCCGCCGAATCCGGGTCGCTCTCCATCCCGGACGCGCAAGCGTTCGACGCCATCGCCGGCAAGGGGATCGTCACCACCATTGACGGCAGGCAGGTGGCGATTGGCAACCAGGCGTTGATGGCCTCCCTGGATATCGAAACCGGCCAGTGGGACGCTCGCGCGTCCGAACACGCCAGCAACGGCGCCACGCCAATGCACGTTTCCATCGGTGGCACGCACGCCGGCATCATCGCCGTCGCCGACACCATCAAGCCCGAATCCGCCGAAGCCGTCGCGCAACTGAAGGCCCTTGGCCTGGACGTCTGGATGCTGACTGGCGATAACGAGGGCACCGCCCGCGCCATCGCCGCCGAGGTTGGGATCGACAATGTGCTGGCGGGCGTCCTGCCTGGCGAGAAGGCCCGCAAGGTCGAATCGCTCCAGTCCGAAGGCCGCGTCGTGGCCATGGTCGGCGACGGCATCAACGATGCTCCCGCCCTTGCCCAGGCCAATCTCGGTATCGCCATCGGCTCCGGCGCGGACGTCGCCATGGCCGCGTCGGATATCACCCTGATCGGGCAGGATCTCCGCTCGATCGTGACCGCGATCGAACTCTCGCGCCGCACGGTCAGTACCATCAAGCAGGGGCTTTTTTGGGCGTTCGCCTACAACATCGCCTTGATCCCGGTCGCGATGGGAGTCCTCTATCCCGCGTTCGGCATCATGCTCAGCCCGGTGCTGGCCGCCGCCGCGATGGCCATGAGCAGCGTTAGCGTTGTCTCCAACGCCCTGCGCCTCCGGGGATTCAAGCGGCCGGATTCGGTCGCGGCGATACTCAATCCTCCCGCCGGCCAGCGAATCAGGGAATGGGGTTACCTGGCCGGCATCGCGCTGGTGGCCATCGTCATCGGCGCGGGCGCCCTCTGGCTCGGGGAACGTGCCGGGATGGGCGTTGACGACCAGCATGGGAGCCAGTTGCAGATCGTCCAACCCGGCGACATGGACGAGCCGGAACCCGAGCCTACAATGACCATGCCCGGCCATTGAGCCAAGGACCTCGACATGGGCCGAGCGGCGCAATCCGACGCCGCTTGGCCGTGTTTTCGTTGTCACGCCTCGCTATACTGATTGTGCAAATCTCAGGCGAAGAGTGGGACATCGCCAACGATGGCGGTCCCAGAGCTTATGGAGGGATGTATCTCATGACGGCCACGGCCCCGGCACACGTTACCTATATCGCACCGGATATCAGTTGCGGCCATTGCGTTGAAAAGGTCCGCGACGGGCTACGGCGGGTGGAAGGCGTCATCGACGTCCATGCCAGCGTGGAAACCAGGATGGTGGACGTGGATTTCGATCCTGATGTCGCTTCCCCGGAACGCATCAGGCAGGCCATGACGGACGCGGGGTACCCCGCCAGGGCCTGACATCGAAAAGCGACACGAGCGCCGGCGCTTTCCCTGGATGGCGCTGGCGCTCGTGCGTTCGGCACATCATTAAATCGCCGTCATTGGCCCACGTGTCATCGCCTAATTCATCCACCCCACGTATGATTGTCTCAGGCAACTCGACTGATTCAGGGAGACACTCGCGTGCCATTGCCACATGAAACCG
>CAZSUN010000260.1:0-3084 GCA_964610045.1 uncultured Sphaerobacteraceae bacterium | reverse complement strand
CTCGGTCTGGTTCCGCGATCAGCTCGCGGATATCGCCGAGGAGTTCTCCGACCACGCCGGCCAGGCAGATGACTCTGGGGCGATCGTCGCCTGATCCCGTCGCAGGCATCACAAGGACCGGCGCTTGATTCGCCGGTCCTTGTGATGCCTGCGTTATCGCCAGATCGACTCCGAGGACCCCCGAACGGGCTGCCCGCGCATGGGTCGCTCGCCAAGGCGTTTGAGCACGAGGTCCGTGCCCAGCCCTGGCGTTTCCGGCAGCACGAAACACCCGTCCTCGAAGCGGACAGGGTCGGTGCAGATCGCATCCCGAATTGCTCGCTCCGTCTCCATTTGCTCCAGCACCAGGAAATTAGGGATCGCCGCCGCCAGATGCATGGAGGCAAGCGTGCAGATCGGCCCGCCGGGGTTATGGGGCGCCACCGGAATCGTGTACATGTCAGCAAGCGCGGCGATCCGCTTGACTTCGGTCAGGCCCGCGCAGTGCATCACGTCCGGCTGGACAACGTGGCAGCCGCCCTCCTGAAGCAGTTCGCGGAATTCCCAGCGTGTGAGCAGCCGCTCACCAGTCGCGACCGGCACATCGATCGAGCGGCTCACTCGCGCCATTACGGCGGGATTCTCGAATGGAACCGGCTCCTCGAACCACGCCGGACGATACGGCGCGAACGCCCTCGCCGCGATCCCGGCAGTGCGGGGCGACAGGCGCTCGCCGCACTCCACATAGATCTCGGTCAGCGGTCCCGCTCCCTCACGGGCCGCCGCCATCAGTTCGGTTGCCCGCGCGATCTCCTCCGCTTCGTTCGCGAGCAGCCGTTCCGGATTGAAGGGCGTCCATTTGAACCCGCGGAAGCCGCGCTCCACCGCCTCCCTGGCTCCGGCATGAACCTCTTCCGGGGTCGTCAATCCACCCAGCCAGTGACTTGCATAGACCGGCAGCCTGGTCCGGTACGGGCCTCCAAGCAGCCGCGCCACTGGCACGCCCAGCCGCTTGCCCTCGATATCCCACAGCGCGATATCCAGCGCGCCGATGGCGGTGGTCAGCACATGCCCGCCACGCCATCGCCATGCGTGGTACATCCGGTGCCAATGCTGCTCCACACCGGCCGGGTCCTGGCCGATCAGGTGCTTTCCCAACTCGTGGATGGCGGAGTCCACCGCCGGGATCGACCCGTGCAGCGAGCCTTCGCCCCATCCATGGATGCCCTCGTCCGTCTCGATGCGGACGAAGAGCCAATTGCACCAGTCGATCCAGTGGGAGTAGGTCTCGATTCTCGTGATGTTCATCGTGCGACTATCCACCTTGCGCTCATTCCGGCCGCTCCATCGGGTTCACCGGCATCATCGCACAGGCGGCGGCGTAGCCCGTCCCAGAAGGCAATCACTCACCTCTCCGGGGCAGTTGGATATCTCGATACCGCCGTTGTTTACGCTCACATCGACCGTTTGGGAGCTAACTATTGTGAACGTTATCACAAAGTTGACAGCCCTTCCGGTGCGTGCTGAGATACGCCCGTAATGGCAACAACCGAAGGTCGTTCTCTTGTGCCTGGCCGAGGCTTTCCCTTCACGGGGTGAAGGATATGGCGCATGCATACGATGTATACGCACGCATGGGCCTGACGGAGACCGTGCGTGCCGGCGGGTCCCAGACAACTATTGGTCGTCGAGTACAGTCCAAGGAGTCTCAAGACATGTCGTTCGATCCTGCCTCGAAACTGTTGAACACCTCCCTCAGCCGCCGAAAGGTGGTTGGCGCGAGCGCGGCCGCCCTGGGCGCGGCCGCCGCTGGAGCACAGTTCTCCCTCGCTCAGGATGCCTCCGAGAAGACTGGCGTCGATCCGGAAACCTGGACCGCCGAGCACATCAATGAAATCGCCGGCACGCTCGAAGTGGATACGGCCGCCGAAGTCGCGGCGATCACACCGCTCGACTACCAGGGCGAAACGTCCTACTGGTACGTTGGTCCCACCGAGGCGTCGCCGCCGCAGGAGTTCGAGATTCACGACGAACTGTGGGCATCCTGGGACCAAACGTACACCGGGATCCCCCTGGTGGACGGTGAGACCCGCCAGAACATCGGCTACAACGACCTGCTGGACAAGGTTCGCACCGCCGCCACTGGCAGCGCGGCCCCCGCCGTCTGCAAGATGCCGATCCTGTGGGGATCGGAATTCGCCGCTCGCGGTCAGCTCCAGGAGATCATCCTTGAGGATTTCGGCTACACCGCCGACCAGTTCTGGCCGGGCGCGCTGAAGTCCGTTACCTACAATGACAAGCTATGGGGCATTCCCACCAACAACGAGACGATGGCCTTCATCTGGAACAAGGCCATCTTCGAAGAGGCTGGACTCGATCCTGAAACGCCTCCCGCCACCTGGGAGGAGGTCCGCCAGTTCTCCAAGCAGATCAAGGACGCCACTGGCAAGGCTGGCTACGGTCTTGTTGCTCGCGTCAACGCCGGCAACACGCCATTCCGGTTCATGCCGATGCTCTGGGCCTACGGATCCGGCGCGCTGGACGAAGCGGAAGAGTCTCCCACCTACCAGAACATCATGATCAACAACGAAGGTGGCGTCGCCGCCCTCCAGCTGGCATACGACATCTACGTCACGGACGGTTCCGCTCCGGCATCCGCCCTCACCAACACCCAGACCGAGAACCAGGATCTCTACATGGCCGGCGAAGTGGCGATGATGATTAGCCACCCGTCCGAGTACGCTTCGCTGCGCGCCAAGGCCGACGCGGCCTCTGACGCGGACAAGGAATTCGCCGAGCGGATGGTCGACAACATGGCCTACGGCCTGATTCCGGAGGGACCGGTTCGGCGCGCCGTCGTGTTCGGCGGTTCGAACATCCACATCTTCGGCAACGAAGCCCACGGTGGCGAGGTCGACATCGACGCGGCACGCGCGCTGGTCGCCTTCAACACCGGCCCCGAGTGGTCCACCAAGAATGCGTGGCTCGGCTCGAATCCGGGTAACCTCCAGGGCTTCGAGACCACGTGGAACAAGGAGCGGCTCGAATCCATCCCATTCCTCGACGTGACCACCTCGATGCTCCCGTACGGCATCCCATTCCCGG
>CAZSUN010000259.1:0-3107 GCA_964610045.1 uncultured Sphaerobacteraceae bacterium | reverse complement strand
CCGTAATCATCCGCTCGTAAATCTCGGGCGTTACCTCGCGCGCGGTCGACTGCGTGCCGCGCCAGATCGCGGCTATCGCCCACACCGCCAGCGCCATCACGGTTGCCAGCAGCAGGATCTTCCCGTTCTCGAAATCCCCACCAGGAGCCGGGGCGTACTTCAGCACCAGCAGCCAGATGGTGAAGGCTGGCACGACCAGCGCCAGGGTGGGGGTGATTCCGCTGGCGATCGGGCCACCCCGCTCTTTCCGCCGGGAGAAGTACACTCCCGCCCCGGCCACGACGATCAGGAACAGCAGCAGCCCGGCCAGCGCCCACATCCACGAGCTGTCGGGCAGCCAGTCCCGGACCCAACTCTCCCGGTCCCCTTCGTCGCCGGAGGCGGTTTGGAACAACGCCTGGATGCCGAACAGCAACCCTGTCGTGATGAGCACTTTCCACCCCCATTTGCTGGTCACGTGGCCATTCCCTCGAAGGCGAGTAGGCGGGAAATGCCATGAGCGTGGCCGTCATGGCTGGGCTCGTCCGTGTGTTCCCAAACGATCTTGAGCAAGCAGATGTGGCATGGAAATGGTGTGGTTTTGTTAGTCTCCATAATATGGAGCACGGGCCGTAAGTCAATATGGCGTGGCGGCCTGTTTCCGCCGCATGCCCTGGATCGATCCGGACAGGGATCATCCACATCGCTGGGCGCGCCGTTCTGGTCGATTGGGGCGATCGGTATCGTTCAGACGGCGGCGGTTGTGTGCCTGCAAACCCGGATCACCCGTCGCATGCACCGCGTTCGCCGAACCCGCGCCATTGGCCTCGCCGGGGCGATCGCGCTGGTTGCCTTCCTGGGGTTCGCGGCTGCGGGCACCGTTCCCGCTCTGGCCGTTGTGCCCTGGCTGCTGGCGTTCTCACTCGTCTTCACGGTCGCGCAGATGATCCATGCCCCGGCGTCCAGGGCGCTGTTGGCCTCCATCGCGCCGCCGGCGGCCCAGGGACGGGCTATCGCCACCTACGAACTTTCCTGGGGCATGGCCGCGGCCGCCAGCCCGGCCACGTTCGGCATCCTGTTTGGCATCGCGCCGGCCATCCCCTGGCTCGCCATGGTTGTGGCGATGGTGGTCGCGGTTCTGCTGCTAGCGTTCGTCGAGCCCGGCATCGCACCGGACAGATATATCCCTGCCCGGTGCGCATTGGGCGCCAGTGCGGTACCGTCCTCATGAGCACGTCCAGCAACGCCAGAAAGGCCGCCTTCCGCTCCGCATACGCTGGCTGATACACCCATGATGGCCGCAACCTCCCGGAGTCAGGGTGTTGCGACCATCACGAGAACCCAAGGTTCGTGCCGGGAAACAGGAGTGCGCCTCAGGTCCGGATCTCGTAGAAGAGGTTGAAGGGATTGTTCGGGAAGTCCAGGCGGCGGAAGTGCGTGAGACCGGCCTCGGTTGCCAGTTCCCGCGCCTTGTCTTCTCCCATGCAGGTGCCCGTCCCTTCGCCGCCTACGGCCAGGGCCTGCGTCATGCAGTAATTGGTGCTCGCCGAGTAGCCGAAGGCTCCGATGCCCAGCGGATGATCGATGTTGTGCTGTAGGTCACCGGAAAAATTGAACTCGAGCACGAAGTAGGTCCCGCCCGGATTAAGTGCCCGCTTGATCTCGCGCATGGCCGGTCGTGGGTGCGGCATGTCATGGACGACATCGAAGCTGGTGATCAGGTCGTATGTGCCCGGGATTCCCCCGGTCACGTCACACACTTCATAGCGGACGCGGTCGGCCAGCCCTGCCTCGCGGGCGTTGGTGTTGGCAGCCTCGATCGCTGGGGCGTAGTTGTCGAGACCGACCAACTGAGCGTCGGGATAGCCTTTGGCGAGGAAGAGGAGCGCCTGGCCATTGCCACAGCCCACATCCGCAACCGATCCGCCGGCACGCAGTTTGGCATCAACCTCTGGCATCGCCGGTATCCAGTCCTGGACCAGGTTGTTTCGGAAGGCGGGCCGGGTGAAGCGTTCGAAGCCACACCAGAACTCCGATCCGAAGCGCTGCTGTGGGACACCGCCACCGTGGCGAAACGCATCGGTGAGTAGATCGATGTTCGACCACATGGTCGGCGCCATGCTGAACATACTGGCCAGATAGAACGGGCTGTCCCGATCGACGAGGCAGAATGCGTGTTCGGGGGAGAGGGAAAAGCGCTTTGTGGCATCGTCGTAGCCAGCGTAGCCGTGGCATGCCATGGCGGACAGCCACTCGCGAGCATAGCGCTCATCTATGCCGGCACGTTTGGCAAATTCGGCACTCGTGGCCGCACCGGCCTCGGCAAGGTGGTCAAAAAGGCCAAGGCGATCCGCAATGACGTTCAGAATGTCCATTTGACTGGCGGTGACATCACCGATGACCTTGAAGGCGAAGGCTTGGACGGCGTCCATATCCAGGTCAGGGGCGGATTCAGCACACATGGTGGTCTCCTCAACGTGAAAGTAACGCACCGCGGGGCCCGATTTGCGAGGGAACGATGTCAAGGGCCCGATCTCCTGTTGACCGGGGAGTTTACGTTCGAGGCCCGCTACCCTCCTTTCTCGACGTGCGGCAGGGATAGTGGCTGTTCGAGGGAATGGGTATGACGGCCTGTTCAATCCTTGCCTGCATTGGTGTCAGTATTGCGTTCGGGAGAGGACCCCACATGCGCAAAACTACTCATTTCCTGAGGTAAGGTTCAGGGCTCCCATGGGTTCATGGAGATATTCCACCCACACACCGATCCCCCGGCCATCACGGCCAGGGGATCGGTGTTGAGCGCGCCATTGTTTACGGAAGCCTACGTGCCGCCTTCATCCGGACCGTCGTCATCGCCTTCGCCGTCTCCGGGAACATCCCCACCTTCCGGCTCGTTGCCAGATGTTGCTGGAATTTCGGTGGGAGCAGTCGTCGGTTCTGGAATGGCGGTCGGCTCCTGGGTTGGGATGGGCGTCGGTGCTGGCTCGCCCGCGCCGTCCCCGTTGCCTTCCTGCTCGCCCGCGTCGCCGCCGTCCTCGGAGGTGGTCTGAATCGTCTGCTGCTGTACCTCAGTCGCGGGTTCCGGGGCGGAGGCCATGATGATCGCCAGCAGCTCGTTCGCCACGATG
>CAZSUN010000258.1:0-3120 GCA_964610045.1 uncultured Sphaerobacteraceae bacterium | reverse complement strand
ACGCCCGCAGCGGCGGACCACACCGGGGCCGCCCGACGACGGCGATCCATTGGTGTTCATTCGGACCCGGGATTACGAGCCGATCTGGTACCGAGCGAAGCTTCAGACTGATCATGATGCCATCCTGGAGGCACTGTTCTGGATCAGTCCAGCCATGTACGAGACGATCGTCATGTGCGACCGCTTCCCATACATTCTGGCGTCCGGTCGGGCACGCATGGAGCAGAGAGTCCAGAACGAGATCGCCAGGCGCTACCCACCAGAGTGACCACCCTGCTCCCTCATACCACGTCCAGGTGATTCGCTCGGTTTCTCGAGGCCAACCACGCAGAAGGGGTCTCGGACCCGCGCCCTCATTCAAATTTTCCGCCCAATAGCACGGTCACGACTGTCGAGGATGCTTCGTACTTTGCGCCGCTTCCGCCTCCAGCCGGGCGAGACGGAGCCCGTTCAGGGTCACGACCAGTGACGTGCCGACGTCGACCAGGACGGCAATCCACAGATTCACGAATCCGAACGATGCCAGGATCAACGCCGCGAGCTTGGTGACCATCGACAGCGTCACGTTTTGCCGGATGACCGCCAGGGTGCGGTTCGCCAGTCGCACCAGCGACGGCAGGGCCGTAAGGTCGTCCCGCATCAACGCGATATCGGCGCTCTCGAGCGCGACATCCGTGCCACCGAGGCCCATTGCGATACCCACATCGGCCGCGGCCAGCGCCGGGGCATCGTTGATGCCGTCCCCGACCATCGCGACCGGCCCCTGCCGCCGCAGTTCGGCGATCGCCGCGCTCTTCTGGTCGGGAAGCAATCCAGCGCGAATGGTATCGACACCGGTCTGCGCGCCAACCGTTGCGGCCACCGCGGGACGATCGCCAGTCAGCATCGCGATCGAGCGAATCCCGGCTTTCCGCAGGCTGGACACGACAGCCGCAGCACCGGAGCGAGTCCGGTCGGCCACGACGATCACGCCGACCACCCGGTCCGAACCCAATCCTGCCTCAAGGACGACCAGCGCCAGTTCGCCGCGTGAGCCAGAGTCATCGACAATCGTGGCCACCCGCGCCCGATCCTGCGCCGCGAGATCGTAACGCGCCAGCAGCCGATCGCCGCCGATCGCGATCCGGCGACCTGCGATCTCGCCTTCGGCGCCCTCACCCACACGTGCCGCGAAGTTCGTCACTGGTGGGATCGGCACCGCGTCGTGCATGGCCCGCGAGACGATTGCCCGTCCGATCGGATGCTCGGACCCGGCCTCCACCGCGGCCGCCAGGGACAGCAGCGATGGACCGGTTTCGGTCCCAAACGGAATCACGGCCGTCACCGCCGGCCGGCCAATGGTCAGCGTCCCCGTCTTGTCGAAAGCAATCGTGCGGACCCGCGCCATGTCCTCCAGCGCCGCGCCGCCCTTGACGAGGATCCCCATCCGGGTTGCCGCGCCGATGGCCGACACGATCGAAACCGGTGTCGAGATCACCAGCGCACACGGGCAGGCGATAACCAGCAGCACGAGCGCCCTGTATACCCAGGTGCTCGCATCGTCTGTCACCAACCAGCCACCGAGCGCCAGGAGCACTGCGAGGATCACCACCGCCGGGGTGTAGATAGCCGCGAACCGGTCGACCAGTTGCTGCGACGGCGCACGGGTTGCCTGCGCATCTTCAACCATATGGACGATCCGGGCCAGCATCGAATCTGATACTGGCCGGATAACCTCGACGAGCAGATTGCCCTGCCCGTTGAGTGTCCCGGCAAAAACGTCGCTCCCCGGTTGCTTGTCGACCGGCAACGATTCGCCGGTGATGGCGGCTTCCTGGATCGCGGAGTGGCCTTCGAGAATCCGGCCATCCGCCGGCAACCGGTCACCCGGCTTCACGCGGACAAGCGCGCCAGGTTCGAGAGTCGAGGCGGCGACGGTCATCTCGACACCATCGCGGACGAGGGTCGCCTCCTCGGGGGCCTGGTCCAGCAACTGCCGGATCGCCGATCGGGTCCGGTCGAATGTGATCGCCTGCATGGTGGTGCCGAGGGAGAACAGCACGACCACGAGTGCACCCTCGGACCAGTCGCCAAGGGCGGCCGCGCCGATCACCGAGATCGTCATCAGCACGTTCATGTCGAGTCGCCGCACCTGCAACGACGCGAATGCGGCACGGACGATCGGCCAGGCGCCAACGGCTATGGCCGCGGAGAAGAGAACGGTGGAGAGTGTCTGCGCATCGAACGTGTGCAGGGCGATGAAGGCGACGACCCAGAGCGCGGCTGCGATGATGGTCGGCACCAGTTTCCGGTTCGACCACCACGGCCGCTCGGCGCCCCGCCGGAGTTCACCCGCCACCCGCATGGTCGCGGTGTAGCCGGCGCGGTCGACCGCACCGCCGATGGCACGCGCCAACCCGTCCAACTCTGTGCCGGATGGGTTGGGCTGAACCACGAGCGTGCCGGTTGCAAAATTGACCTTGGCGGTATCGACTCCTGGCAGCGTCCCAACCACGCGCTCAACGCTCCGGGCGCAGTCGGCACAGTCCATCCCGGCCACATCGAAGACAACCGGTGTGGTTGTAGCGGCTACGCTCATGCCGGGATCGCCTCCTTCCCGGCCGCGTCCTCGATCGCGTGGGCGGTGGCCATCGCCAACAACGCGGTCACGTGGTCGTCATCGAGCGCGTAGTACATCACCTTACCGTCGCGCCGCCGCCGGACCAGGCGATGGGCCCGCAGCACGCGCAGCTGGTGGGAAATCGTCGTCCGGTTCACGCCGGTTGCCGCCGCGAGGTCGGTCACGCACATCTCACCACCGCTGAGCGCCGTGAGCACACGGATGCGGGTCGGATCGCCGAGGATACCGAAGATCCCGGCCACAGCGTCGGCAGGCGGGGCATCACCGAGGTCGCGGCGAGCCCGCATCACGGCGGCGGGGTGCAGGCACTCGCAGTCGTCAGCCGGATCGACGGCAGTGGATTGATGGTTGGGCATTGAGGTCACGTCAGTCATGTGCATCTCCATACACGTGTTCCGCTGGAATCATTGTATGCGGGAACATGTGTACAAGCAAGCACGTGTCGATTGCGTCCACGTCCCAGTGTGGCTTCAGGAATGGACAGGGGCGGCGGACGTCTG
>CAZSUN010000257.1:0-3121 GCA_964610045.1 uncultured Sphaerobacteraceae bacterium | reverse complement strand
AACCGGATGTCCTCTCCTCCGATTGCCCGACCTACATCCGCACCCTCGTCGGCGATCGCGAAACCACCGTCGCCGCCAGCTAGCACACGCTCCTGGAAAGGTCCCTCATGAACCTCGTCGGCCACCGTGGCGCTCGCTTCGAAGCCCCTGAAAACACCGTTCCGGGTTTCCATTACGCCGTCGATCTCGGGCTGACCTCCGTCGAGTTCGACATCCGCCTCACCGCCGACGGTCAGCTCGTCGTCATCCATGACGAAACGGTGGACCGCACCACCAATGGCGAAGGGCCGGTCGCCAGCTTCACGCTCGCCGAACTCCAGGCCCTCGATGCGCGCTCGATCTTCCCCGAGTGGTCCGAACCCTGCCGCATCCCGACCTTCGCCGAGGTGCTCGACGTCGTGGAATCCCTCCCCGACCTCATGATCGAGATCAAGGAATACGACCACGCCCGCGCGGATATCGTCGTTCCCGCCGTGATCGAGGAAATCCGCGGTCGGGGCATCGAGGACCACGTCACCATCACCTGCTTCCAGCCCTACCCACTGGAAATCGCCCAGCGCGTCGCCCCCACGATCCGGCGCGGCTACATCGGCCGCTGGGATACGCCAGAGTTCCTCGAAACCGCCCTCAAGCTCGGCGTGACCCAGGTCGACGGCAACCACAACCACGCCGACCGCGCACTGGTCGCCGAGGCCAAGGCCCAGGGATTCCGCGTCATCGGCTGGCCGACCAACTCCCAGGAAGAGCTCGACAGCGTGCTCACCATGAATCCGGACCTGATCTGCACGGACTCACCCACGCTGATCACGGAACTGCTCGCGGCCACCGGCTGATATCAGGTCAGTGTGATTTGGCCAGGCCAGCCCACGGCGGATGGCCACACGGCGCTGCGCGCCTGGGCCATCCCTACACGACTGTCCCTGCAAACGAACGGTCATCGTGAGAAGGGTGCTCTGGGCGGACAACCGTCGAACCAGGGGGATTCGGGCAAGACGATCCGCTGGAGGTTCGACGGGTCCGCCCCTACCCGACTACCGCGGCGTGTATCACAGGTGACCGACCGGATTCCGTATCACACCATGCGCAACCGCGCGTTGAACTCCCGAATACCTGACCTCATCCACCCGGGAGCATCCCCATGAACGAGCACGCCATTCGCAACGCCGCACTCGGCTCCATCGACGGCGGCCAGGCCTTCATGCCTTTCGACGCCGCCGTCGCGGATTTCCCGCCCGAGCACTACAACACCCGACCGCCCAACGTTCCGTATTCGTTCTGGCATCTCCTCGAACACATCCGGATCTGCAACCGGGACATCCTCGATTACATCCAGAGCCCCGACTACCGCGAACTCGACTGGCCCGCCGAAGTCTGGCCACCCCGCGACGCTGAAGCCGACGAGGCCGCCTGGAACGCCACCATCGACGCCATCCGAGCCGATATGGCCACTCTCCGCGACCTCGCCACCAACGCCGATCTCACCTCTCTCGCCATGCACGCCGAAGGCAATGAGAAGCACACGCTTCTCCGCCAGATCCTCGTCGTCACCGACCACAACGCCTATCACCTCGGCGAGTTCGCCATTCTCCGCCAGGTCATGGGTCTCTGGCCCGAAGGTCACCAGTGATTCCGCATCCGGGGTAACAGTCCGGAGTAGTTTGCCAAACAGTACGGGGGCTCGGTTCTGTCCGAGACGGTCCTTTGGTCGCGGCGGTCCAACACAGAAAGAGGGCCACACGGCGCTGGCGCGCCTGAGCCCTCCCTACAAACGCTCTGGTGGGTCGTACCGACTGGACTACTCTTCAAATTCCGGCAGGAGGAGATCCACCTCATGTTTCAATGTGGGGAGTGACTCCCGAACCGCGATCCACACCAACTCGTCATCGATTTCATCCTCGTATCCATGGGCCAGCCGGCTTCTCAACCCGATGATCTGGTGAACATCACTGATTCGTTTGGTGATCTCTGGATCGATGTCTCGAAGCCGCATTAGCGCCTCACCAATGATCTCAAGATTGCGCTCCACGGCCTGCCGCATTTGGCGATGTGTCAACCAGGTCGAAAGCGACGCATCCGCAGTGTCCTCAAGTATGTAACGGCACGATCGGGCGATAGTGTCAAGCAACCTCGGAGACTTCGGATGCATCGTAGATCACCGTCCTCGTTTTCGCCGCCTCTCGCCGGAACCAGGGATTCCTGAGCGCCGACGTCATCACCAGGTCCACATCCAGCCCCAGTGCCGCCGAGAGCGCCTTCTCAAAATCCTGGAACCGCGCCAGCCAGGGTCCAAAGTCATACCCATCCGGATAGGACACCAGGAAGTCCACATCCGAGCGTTCAAGATCGAACGCATCGGTCGCGGCCGAACCAAACAGTTCCAGGCGCTCTACCCCGAATTCGCGACAGAGGTTCACGATCACCGGCAGGTTCGCCTCAATGCTCGGTATCATGCGTCCTCCCTTCATCGTCCACGTCGGCCAAATCTGGTCGTATCGTACCCCAACGCCTCGGTCGAACCGGCTTTATCCACCCATCGAGGTTCGCAACCGGGGATCGAGCAGGTCCCGGATCGCATCGCCAAACATGTTGATGCACAGCACCAGCATCGCCAAGGCCAGTCCGGGATAGAGCACCGTCCACGGCGCCATCTCCATCGCGTTGCGGTTCTCGCTCAGCATCGAGCCCAGCGAGGGCGTCGGCGGCACGGCTCCCAGCCCCAGGTAGCTCAGCGCGGCCTCCATGATGACCGCCCCGCTCATGCTCAACGCCAATTGCACGAGGATCGGACCCGCCACGTTCGGCAACACGTGCCGGAACAACACGCGCCTCGTGGACGCGCCGCCAGCGACTGACGCCTGCACGAACTCGACGTGCTTCAGCGTTAGCGTCGATCCCCGCACGATCCGCGCGAAGATCGGCGTTTGCACCAGCGCGATCGCGAGGATGATGCTCCGGAACCCCGCTCCCCAGATCGACACGATCAGAATCGCCAGCAGGATCGACGGGAAGGAGAACAGCACGTCCATCACCCGCATCGTCACGTACTCCTGCCACCGTCCCACATACCCGGCGATCAGGCCCAGCACCGTTCCCACGGCGGCGGCGGCCAGCACCGACACCA
>CAZSUN010000256.1:0-3128 GCA_964610045.1 uncultured Sphaerobacteraceae bacterium | reverse complement strand
GCACGACCACGCCAGCGGCAGGTCGCCCCCTACGTGGACGTGATCCCGCGTAGGGAGCGACCTGGTTCGACGACGCCCGCCACCACATCAGGCCATCGCTCAATCGTCGAACCGGTGTCGGCCCGTGACTGCCCTGTCGATGGGCTCCGGCCGCACCCCGGATCAGGTCACGGGCGTCGCGATGGGTGTGGCCTCCGGTAGTGCCGACAGTGTCACCGCGTACTTCTGGACCGTTCCGGCGACCACATCGGTGACGTAGACGCCTCCTTCGGCATCGACGAGGACGCCAATTGGCGCGGTCAATGCACCCTGTCCATCGTCCGCCGCGCTCCAGGACAGCAGGAACGCACCGTTCCGGTCGAACACCTGGATGCGGCCACCTTCTACTTCGGCGATGTAGATGTTGCCTTGCTGGTCGAAGGCGATACCAGCTGGGCCATACAACTGGCCTTCCCCACTCCCGAACTCGCCGAACGCCATGATGAAGGACCCGTCTGCCGCGAACTTCTGGATGCGTTCGTTGCCGAAATCGGCGACATAGACGTAGCCGTCGGTGTCGATCGCCAGGTAGCCCACGGTGTTGAGCTGGCCTGGCCCAGATCCCTGCTCTCCCAGGGTGAAGAGATATCGACCGTTCGGGCCGAAGACCTGCGCATCGTTGCGGCGGCCATCGATCACGTAGACGTTGCCATCGGGAGCGACCACAACCCCGATTGGGGCGCTGAACTGACCTTCGCCGGTGCCGAACTCGCCCCAGGCGCGGATGAAACTGTGATCCGCGGCGAACTGCTGGACACGGTAATTGGCGGAGTCAGCAACGTAGAACGACCCGTCCGGGGCGAAGGCGATGCCGCCCAGGCTGCCGAGAGGATCCCCCAGCACATAGTTGAAGTTGAACTCCCCTTCATCATCGCCGGTCGTGCCCCAGGTTTCGAGGTGCTCACCATCCGGGGAGAAGATTTGGAAGCGATTGTTGGCGGCATCGACCACCCACAGGTTGCCGGCGGAATCGAACGCCATGCTGCCGGGGGCGAAAAGCGGATCGGGTCCGCCAGTGGTCTGCCAGAGGAGGGCAACCTGGCCGCTCGTCGCTGCTACCGGCGTGGCATCCGTGGCGATCGCTGGGGTAGCGACAGGCCCCACCGGTGCCCAGGCGATGGCCATCACGCTCGCTGCCTCGTAGTCGGCGACGTAAATGACACCATCAGGTCCCAGCGCGATCCCGTCAGGACCGATGAATGCCCCCTCGTCGAGGTCGGTCAGGATGCCGGCCAACTGGCCGTCGGGCGTGAAGACGAGGATGCGATGCCCGAAGGAATCGACAATGTAGACATTACCGGCCGGGTCGACCGCAACGTCATTGGCGATACCGATCGTGCCGGACTCGGTACCGCTGCCGTCGAAGACGGCCAGGAACTCGCCGTCGCTGGAGAACTGCTGGACGCGACCGACGAATGGCTCGGTGACGTAGAGCCGATCCTGTGCGTCGACGACCACCGTATTGGTCGCGCTGAACTGGCCGGGCCCGGTTCCAGGAGCCCCAATCGTGTGGAGGAAGGTGCCATCCGGGGCGAACTTCTGGACATCGTTGCGTCCCTCGTCGCTGACATAGACATTGCCCTGGGAGTCGACCGCGACCCCGTTAGGCCTCAGGAACTGGCCATCGCCCGACCCGAACTCTCCGAACGTCCCAGCCAGGTTCCGATCAGCGTCGTACTTCATGATTGTGCGTTGGGGTGGGGCTAGCACGTAGATGTTGCCGGTGGAGTCCCACGTCACCTGGGACCGGAAGTCGAGTTCGCCAGCGGTAGCCGGGTCGATCCCCTCCGGCAACCAGGTCTCGATGAAGGTGCCATCGGCGTCGAGGATGTCATAGCCACCGGGCGACATCACCCAGACGGTGCCATCGGGGGCAGCGAAAACGTCCCAACTGCTGGCCGCCTGCCGCCAGAGCACCTGGCCCGTATTGGGGTTGGTCACTGCGGACAGTGTCTCCGGCGTTGCCTCCGGGCTGGCCACCAGCGACGGCATCGATCCGCTCGCCGGGTCTTCGCCGAACGCCTGAATCACGCCCGACCTCGTCGCCACATACATTCGGCCATCGACGATCGCCATCTGGGTGCCGATGCCACCATCGACCGCAACCTGCCAGCGTTCCGCGCCGGTTGCCGCATCGAGCGCGTAGATCGTCTGGTCGCCGTCACTTGGGACGTATACCGCGTCCCCGGCGGCGACGACGGGCCGGGCGATGCCGCCGACCTGAGTTCTCCAGAGTTCCTCGCCGGTGGCGGTATCGAAGGCGTAGACCGTCCCGTCGTCGCTGCCGGCATAGCCGACGCCGTTCGAGACGGCCGGTGAGAAGATCGGCTCGTCTCGCTGCCAGAGCAGCTCCCCGGTTTCGGCGTCGTAGGCGGATAGCGCACTCGTCCGGTCGCCAACGGAGGGACCGGCGTAGGCGATGCCGTCGGCCACGACGGCGGTGCCGACAGAACTCCCGCCAGTTTCGACCGACCAGACGACGCTGCCACTTGCGCCGTCGATCGCATTGAAACTCCCATCCGCACTTCCAACATAGGCAATTCCGTCAAACAGGGCCGGAGTGCTGGCGGCACCGCTGGTCGTGACCTGGGTACGCCAGCGCTCCTCACCAGTCATGGCGTCGATCCCGAGCAGGAAGCCATCAGGCGTATTGACGACGGCCAGGCCACCAGCCACGGCTGGCGCGTCGCGCACCGGCATCGCGTCGTAGCGCCAGCGCTCGGCACCGGTCGTGGTGTCGACTGCATAGAGCGTGCCAGAGCCGCCGACCACATAGGCGAGGCCATCGACAACGGTAGGCCCATCACCGAACGGCTCCGCCACGTATTGCCAGAGGATGGCCCCGGTGGCGGCATCGAAGGCGGAAAGCAACCCGTCACTGCAGGCAGCGTAGACCGTGTCCCCGACGACCGCGGGAACCGAGTCGCAGCCTCCATCCGCCACAACACGCCAGAGTTCGACGGGCTGGTCGACCGGTCCGAAGTTCGACTCGCCACGTCGGGCGGCATCGCCCTTGAAGTGACTCCAGCCAGGGGTCGCCTCGGTGGTCGGCGTGGCGACTGGTGGCACGATCACGTTCGGCTCGTCGT
>CAZSUN010000255.1:0-3133 GCA_964610045.1 uncultured Sphaerobacteraceae bacterium | reverse complement strand
GTGCGCATGCGAACTCCGGATGTCTCACGCAAAACATTCAACTACAGAGTGAAGGTTAGCAGGTGTTTGGTTCAGCGTGCCCTTTCCCCTGGACATGGAGTGGTGTGGCCTGCGAGGAAAACCGGCCTTGGGAGCATGGAGCACATCTGTCGCACATATCGCCATTCGCTGCGTTCGTTGGGGAGCGGGACGGCAATCGTCATGGATTGCCTGCCCAACACCCCGGTGAAATCTCGGTTCGCGTCTGAAGAAATGCGGAGAGGACCGAACCTCCCGAATATCCCATGGATCCGGGGTTTCTCGGAATAAATGCAGAAATGCGCGCGGTTCGCGCACAACGCGCTTCTTTTCACATCGCTGCCGATCGCGAGGCAGGACGGCGGGCCGGCCACGCCCCCCCTCGTTCGCGGTCAGTCCCTTGAGGATACAGCCTGGTTGCACCGCATTTTGAACAGGCCCGGTCGTCTCCTGGATTTCGTCATCTTCCTGAAGCGGCGTGTTTGGGTTTGACCTGCTTGTGTGAAGCGCAACCAGCCAAACCATCAAGTCTTGCATCCGGGTGCTAGCGTGAGAACGGTAATGGATTGGAGGAGGATCACGCATGGCGGTAGTCGAAGTCCGCGACCTGGACATGACCTTTCGGGCACCGGTGCGGCCGGAGGGATTGCGGGCAGCGGCAGGATCGTTATTCCGGCGGGAGTACCGGGAGATCAGGGCGGTCGAAAGCGTCAGTTTCTCGCTGGCGCCGGGGGAGATCGTGGCGTTCCTCGGGCCGAACGGCGCCGGCAAGACGACGACGTTGAAGATGCTGAGCGGCATCCTGCATCCCACCGGTGGGTCGGCCCGGGTACTCGGGTATGTACCGTGGCAGCGGGAACCTGCCTACCTGCGCCAGATTGCGATGATCCGGGGCAGCAGACCGCTGTCCGGAATGACCGAAGTGACCGTGCACGATGCGCTGCGGTTCCAGCAACTGGTGTACGACATCCCGAAGGCGGAGTTCGAGCAGAGCCTGCGGGAATTGCGCGAGATGCTGGAACTGGATCCCCTGCTGGATCGCCAGATTCGGGCGTTGTCGCTGGGGGAGCGGATGCGGGCCGGGTTGGCGATGTCGCTGGTCTACCAGCCGAAGGTGTTGTTCCTGGATGAGCCGACCCTCGGGCTCGACGTGTCGGCGGTGACGATGATGCGGCAGTTCATCGCCGGGTACGCGCGCCAGACCGGGGCAACGATCCTGCTGACCAGTCACTACATGGCCGATGTCGACACGTTGTGCGAGCGGGTGCTGCTGATCGACAAGGGAACGCTGCGCTACGACGGCAGCCTGGCCAACCTGTCGGCCAGGTTGGCGCCGTTCAAGCTGGTGGAGGTGGATATCGCCGACCAGGCAGGCGTGGAGTGGGCGACGTTCGGCGATGTGGTGGAAGTGGATGGGTCCAGGGTACGGCTGCGCGTGACCCGCGACGCGGCTGCCGGCACGATCACGCGGTTGTTGCGGGATTTACCGGTGTCGGATCTGTCGGTGGTGGATCCACCGCTGGAGCTCGTGATGGACCGGGTCTACCGTGAGGGGGTGGCCTGATGCGCTCCCTCCGGTTGTTGGCGGTATATGCAAAACGGTCGTTCCTCGGATGGTTTGTAGCGCGGAGCTTCCTGTTCACCCTGGTGGTGAACCAGGCGACGATGCCGGTGTTGGGGTTCGTGGTGTGGTCGGCTGCCTTGCCGGACCGGGCGGATGTGTCCACGTACTACGTGGCAATCCTCGCGGTGCAGTTGCTGACGGTGTCGTACGAGTACCACACGGTATCCCAGGCCATCTATGGAGGCGAACTGAGTGACGACCTGCTGCGTCCTCATCCAGCAGTACTGCCCCCGTTGGGCATAAACCTGGCGATGAGGCTCTGGCACCTGCTGATCGGATTGCCGCTGCTCGTGCTGGCGGTCTGGCTGGCGGATGTCGAGTTCACCGGCCGGGATGTGATGCTGGCGATCCCGGCCACGGTCATTGCCGCGGCATTGCTGTTCCTGTTCACCTACAGCCTGGCGCTCTCGGCGATCTGGACGCAGCAGGCAGGCGGCATCACCGGCATGGGTTCCACCCTGGTATTCCTGCTCGGCGGCATGGCGGCGCCCGTCGTGTTGTTCCCGGCACAGGTGCGGCCGTTGATCGAGGCGCTGCCGTTCCGGGCGATGTCGGGTTTCCCGGCCGAACTGGCCAGCGGGATGCTGGACGAACGGCGGGTCCTCGCCGGGTATGCCTGGCAACTGGTCTGGCTGGTTGCGTTGCTTTTGGTTTCCTCCCGCGTCTGGGCGCGAGGGACACGGCACTACATGGCGGTGGGAGGGTAGGCGATGCGGTTGTTGCGTTTGATGGGAGCGATCGTCTCGCTTTCGGTCCGGCGGGGACTGGCGTTCCGGACCAACCTCGCGTTCGAGGTGGCCGCCATCGCGCTCGATCTGGCGGCCGGGGTGCTGACCCTGTGGGTGATCTTCAGCCAGGCTGACGACCTTGGTGGCTGGAGCGCCGGCGAGGCAGTCGTGTTGCTCGGCTCGTACCAGATCGTGAGCGGGTTGCTGTGGGCGTTCGTGGAGCCGAACGTGGTGTGGTTTGGCCAGCAAATCCTGGCCGGGAACCTGGATGATGCCTTGTTGAAGCCGGTGCCGAGCCTGTTCATGGTCACGCTGGGGAGTTGCAATCCATTGTGGCTGGTGCAGTCTCTCCTGGGCGCCGCGATCATGGTGGCCGGTGTGGTCTCCCTCGACCACACCCCGGCGATGTCGGCATGGGCGGGGTGGGCCTGGTTGCTGGCGGCGGCCCTGCTGGTGACCTGGGCGATCCGGGTGCTGATCGCAACGGTCACGTTTTGGGGGCCATCGTTCGCCCCGGATGTGCTTTTCGGTTCAGCCTGGCAGTTCGGACGGTATCCGGTCAGCATGTACCGGCAACCGGTGCGGTTCCTGCTGACCTGGGTCTTTCCGATCGGGTTCATCGCCACCCTGCCGGCGCAGGCGCTTACCCGTGGCGTGGGGATGCCGGTATTGCTCGGAGGGGTAGTGGTGGCGAGTGGCGCGTTCGCAGTCACCCGGTTCACCTGGAACGCGGGGCTGCGGCGATACACCAGCGCCACGAGTT
>CAZSUN010000254.1:1772-3158 GCA_964610045.1 uncultured Sphaerobacteraceae bacterium | reverse complement strand
CAGGTGCGCAGTGGAACGCGACTCTCGATCTGGCCGGTGCCGGTGATCGATCCATCGTTGCCCGGTTGGGAGCGGGATATCGATGAAATGGCCGGAACGGGTCTCGTGCGCGGCGTGAAGATTGTCCCTGCGTACCATCGATATCCAGTGGATGGTGACGAGGCCGTTGCCCTCGCCAGGCGTGCGACCGAACTGGGGCTCGGTATCTGCGCCCAGGTTCGGATCATCGACGAGCGCGCGCATCACCCGTTGATGATGGTTGATGGCGTCCCGGTCGCTGGCATCGCGCGATTGGCGGAGCGCGTGCCCGACGGCAGGTTCCTGGCGTGCGGGATCTTCCGGGCAGAACTCCCGGAGATTGCCAGGACGGCCAATGTCCTGGCAGAACTCTCTTCCGTTGAGTCGTTCGATACGCTCCAAACCGCGGTGGACATTCTCGGAGCCGACCGGCTGATGCTGGGCACCCACGCACCGGTCTACGATGTGGAGCCTGGGGTGGCGAAGGTGACGGCCTGGTCAGGGGATGCGGCAGTTGGCGCGCGGGTGGGATGGGAGAACGCGCGGAGATTCTTCGGGCCATTCCCGTAGGGTTGCCGATCGCGTGTCTCGACCCCGATGCGACGTTCACCTTCGATGCTCACGGCCGGACCAGATTCCTCGCTGCACTCGGAATGACAACGGAAGCGGTACGAATTTGCGTGGAGCGGGAACGATGTTGACCAATGATTCCGGACGCAGATTGAAGATCCTGGTGCTGCCGGGACCAACCCTCTACCGGCGGCTGTTCAACGATGAGGTCGACGCCCGGCTCCGGGCGCTTGCCGATGTGACGTTCAACGACACCGACCGGAACTGGACACCGGAGCATCTGGCGGCCGAGGTTGGGCAGTTTGACGCTCTTGTTACCTGCTGGGGATCGCCGCGCATCACGCCGGAGGTGCTGGCCGCGGCAACGAGGCTCAAGGTCATCGCCCATTCCGCAGGGAGCGTGAAATCGATCATCAGCGAGGATGTCCTGCAGCGCGGGATCAAGGTGTCGTCGGCATCGATGGCGATGGCCCCGGCGGTGGCGGAATTCGCGCTGATCCTGACATTCCTCGGCTTGCGTCCCGTCCACACCTTCGATGCCCGGATGCGCGATGGCGCGTGGGACGAACTCGACGCGTTCGGCGTGGGGCTGGAAATCGCCTCGGCCCGGATCGGCGTTGTCGGGGCTGGCATGGTTGGCCGTCTGTACATCCAGAAAGCGCGGGCGCTTGGCGCTTCGGTCAGCGTGGCCGATCCCTACCTGTCGCGAGATGCCGCCGATGAGCTCGGGGTTGACGTGCTGGATCTGGATGACCTGTTCCGGGAATGCCCGATCGTGGTGATCCATGCGCCGACGAC
>CAZSUN010000254.1:0-1672 GCA_964610045.1 uncultured Sphaerobacteraceae bacterium | reverse complement strand
AGCACGTGTTCGCCGGTCGGCCGATGCAGTACGAGGTCACCCTGGAACGGTACCCGATTCTCGCCTAGTCAGCAGGGAGTTCGATGTCACATTCACCCTGGCAGGTCCGCATCACCGAGGTCGAAACGCACTACTCGACCGAGTTGCCGTCCGGTAGGTTCGCGTTCGGCGCGAGCACGATCGACGGTCTGACGCTCGTCCACGTGCGGGTGCGCGTCGAAGACCGGCGGGGCCAGACAGCAGAGGGTTGGGGGGCGGTGTTCCTGTCGCATCCGTGGGCGTTTCCGGGCGGCGACGTGCTACCGGCGACCAGGGACACCATCATGCGCGGCATCGTCGATGCCGCCGGTTCCTGGCTGACCGGATCCGGCGTATGGGGTCATCCACTCGACCATTTCCTGGCGATCGAGCCGGAACTGCCGCGGCTCGCACGCGAGGTGGCGGCGGTGCATGGGGTCGACCAGGTTGTGCCACCGCTGGCGGCGCTGGTCAGCCTGTCTCCCGTGGACGGGGCCATCCACGATGCGTATGGCAACCTGTTCGGTCGCTCGAGCTACGATCTGCTGACGACGGATGCCATCGGCTGGGAACTGGGACGCGTGTTGGGGCCCTCGTTCGGTGGAACGGCGCCAGCCGATTTCCTCCGCCCCTGGCCAGTCGATCGCCTGCCTATCGCGCATACGGTTGGTGCTGCCGATCCGGTGGCCGAAGGCGACGCTCGTGACGGCCTGATCGCCCCGCTTGGAGACTGGGTCCGGCAGGACCGCGTGCGCTCGTTCAAGGTCAAGTTGAAGGGGCGCGACCTCGCCTGGGATGTTGACCGGGTCGTCAGCGTCTTCCGGGTCGCCAGGTCTGTCCTGACTGACGGGCCCATCACCGTCTTCGCCGATCTCAACGAGCAGGCGCCGTCGGTGGATTACGTCCATGCCTGGCTCGATGGGGTACTCACCGCCGATCCGGACGCCTTTGCGGCACTCGATGCCGTGGAGCAGCCGCTGTCCCGGAACCTCGGGCCCGACGCACCGTCACTCGCGAGCGTCTCCGAGCGATTGCCGGTGGTGCTCGACGAGGGACTGACCAGTCTTCAATCGATCGACGATGCGTTGGGCAAGGGATGGAGCGGCATTGCCTTGAAGACCTGCAAGACGCAGAGCCTGATGCTGCTGGCGTTACCAGTGGCGGTACGTCGCGGTTTGCACGTCTCCGTCCAGGATCTCACGCATGCAGGCATCGCGTTCATCCAGTCGGCGGGGTTGGCGGCGCGGCTTCCGGTCACCCGCTCGATGGAAGCGAATGCGCGGCAGTACTACCCGCACGTGTCAGCGTTGGAGATGGAAGCCTGGCCGGACCTCTACCGGTTGGAGGACGGCAGCGTGGGAACAGGGTCGCTGACGGGTCCAGGGCTCGGATACGATGTCAGGCGAATCCCACGCGACCTGTTCCACGGGTAATCCCGATCCTCCGAACTGCGGGTGACCACGGAGGGTATGGGCTCCAACAAACTCGACTGTGACTCCCCACACCACCCCTGTCATTCCGAGCGTCGCAAGGAATCTCTCGGTGACGCCGGTATGTTCCGACACGACGGACCTTCTTCGACGGAAGATTTCTCGGCTTCGCCTCGAAATGACAAGGATCAGGAGCACGTCGCCTGGGGTTTGTTGGAGCAGAT
>CAZSUN010000253.1:0-3165 GCA_964610045.1 uncultured Sphaerobacteraceae bacterium | reverse complement strand
GCATCGCCTGCTGCTGGCGCTCGACAACGCCGAGCACCTGCTGGACGCCGCTCCGGTCATTGCCGACCTGCTGGCCCAAAGCACGTCGCTCACGGTGCTGGTCACAAGCAGGGCGCGACTCAACCTGAATGGAGAGCAGATCTTCCGGGTCCAGCCGCTGACCGAGTTGGCATCGCGAGCATTGTTCGAACAGCGGACTCGCGCAATCGTGTCCGATTTTCGGGTAACTCCGGAGCTGGCGCCAACCGTCGACGCAATCTGCACGCGACTCGACTACCTGCCGCTTGCGATCGAACTTGCCGCCGCCCGGATCGTGGCCCTGTCGCCGGCGGAGCTCCTGGACCGGCTCGCGCGACCGCTGCGGCTGTTGACCGGGGGACCGCGCGATGCGCCGGATCGCCATCGCGCCATGCACGACGTGGTCGCCTGGAGCTACGACCTCCTGCCCGCGGAACAACAGGCCTTGTTCCGGCGCCTGGGCATCTTCGTCGGCGGGTTCACGCTGGATGCCGCCGAGGCCGTTAACGGCGGCGGAGACACACTGACGAAGCTGGAAGCGCTGATCGCTTCCAGCCTCGTCATCTCCGCAGCCGGACCGACCGACCTGCCCCGGTTCGCGATGCTGGAAACGATTCGCGAGTTCGCCCTCGCGCGACTGACCGAGTCCGGCGAAGCCAACGGGATCCGGGTGCTCCATGCAGCCCATTTCGCTCATGCGGTTGAAGCGGAGCTGCCGGTACAAAACGGGCCGGACCTGCGTGGAGCGCACGACCGGATCGAGGCTGACCTGCAGAACTGCCGCGCGGCCATGAACTGGGCACTCGAGTCCGGCGAGGCTGTGATCGGCATTCGCCTTGCCGGAGCCTTGTGGCGCACATGGATCTACGGGCAAATCCATGGTGGACGCCTGCTGAACGAACGGCTGGCGGAGGGCCGCGCCTGGCTTGACCAAATGCTCGTGATGCGGGACGGGCTGCCTGTTTCCGTACTTGCCGAGGCGATGGCCGGCGCCGGCCGCCTGGCGGAAATGGCCGGCGACATGGCGGCGGCTCGAACGTGGGCCGCGGAGCTCAGGGACCGGGCACAGGCCGAGCGTCACGACTATGGCATGTTCTGGGCCCACTGCTTGCTGGCGAACGAAGCGTTCTTCGAACACGATTATGTGACCGCCTTCCCGCACTTCGAGGCCGCCGCCGACGCCGCAACCCAAATCCGCGATCCCGAGAGCGCACGCGCCGAGGTACTCCTGGGCTGGAGTTGGGCCGAGTGCCTGGCGGGAGAGCACGCGTCCGCGATGTCCCATGCCAGGGAGGCCCTGGACCTTGCCCGCATATCGCGAAACCCAATTGTCATGTCGAATGCCGCGGGCCACTTGGGACATCTACTTCTCCCTGGTGGCAACCTGCGAGAGGCGGCGTCCCTGCTCCAGGAGGCAGTAATCCTATCCATCGAGCAGCGAACATACAGTGCAACGGCACATTGGCTGGCGGACCTCGCGCATATCGCGATCGCGATTGGGCAGGAGGCACGGGCAGTCGTCTTCGAGGCCGCCGCCGCGCCATACACCGTGGAGTTCTGGTGGACATTGGACCCTACCGAGGTTGTTGTCCCGCCCCAGCCAACACTCGCCAAAGCGGACCGGGAACAGGCCTGGGCTCGCGGCGGCGCCCTGAGCTGGGCGGAGATAATGGCCGAGATCGATGCCCTCACGGCCAGCCCGGATCTCCTGGCGCCACTACCACCCACGCCCAGCGATGCCTTTGGTTTGTCCCGGCGCGAGCGGGAGGTGCTGAAGCTGGTTGCCAGCGGACAATCGAACCGCGCAATCGCGGAGTCGCTCAGCATCAGCCAGCGCACCGTCGAGCATCACGTCCTGCACATTCTGACCAAGCTTGGTGTCGATTCCCGGGCCGCCGCCGCGGCCTTCGCGGTCCGAAATGGTTTGGACTGACGCCAACCAGTAGAACTACCCATTCCCTGATCCAACCAGCGCACACGGAAATGGGCGAAAGCCCCGATGGTCGTCCCGGACGACGCTGGCATGCTGGCCCCGTGGCCGCCGGGATCGGGTCGATCCCATCAGCCGGCCGAAGTGTTGCGGAGGCCAACCATGTTCGCAAGATCCCTGCCCATCCACATCCGTCGTGCCGTCCTCCTCGTCATCATCGCCATATCGTCGCTCGCGCCTGGCTTGCCGGCGACCGCGCAGGTTAACGCGCCCCTGCCGGTCCTCTCCAGCATTGCAAGTGCCATCGACCCGGCCGCGATCCAGGTCCGGGGTGAAGGGTTCACCGCGGGTGGCGAGGTTTTCATCGCAATCCACGACCCGTGGGGTGAGCGATCGTACGAAACACGATGGACGACCGCCTCGGAACCGACCTTCGACATGCTCGGACACGACGATCCGGCCCTTGGTTACCGGCCAGGCGGCGTGGTGTTCGAATCCTTCGCGAATCTCTGCGGGCAGCAGGTGATGGTCCGTGCCTACGACCAGGACACGCGCTCGTGGACCAACGTCGTCGACATCGAGTCCGCCTGCTGAGTGGGGGCGGACCCGGACCAATGCTGATCGTGACCCGGCATCCGGGAGGGTGGAGGCGAGTACATGAGTACTGGCCTCCACCTTCGTGCGTGCGGGCAGACTCCCTGCCTCACCACACGCCCCTCCTAACCTCGCGCCCCCCTGTGTGGTGCGACTGCCCGCCAATCGCAAACTCACCTCACGCTCCTGAATATGGCGCCTTTTCGTAGGGGAGGGCTAACGATCGGCCATGGACAAACGACTCCCTATCGAACCCCGATCGTGTATGCCCTCCCGGCCTCTCACGCAATCACTCACGCCCGCCGTCCCGCGCCACGGCCCAATCTCCCACCCAAATGTCAGGTTTTTCCCTTCTCAATGCGTTCACTGGGTAGGCACTCAACCGGCCGGTCGTCCGTAGGGGCTGCCCAGCGAGGCGGGCGAGCGTGTGGCTGCCCGCCATGCGCCAAGAATCCGCGAGCCGTGCCCCAACGACACTTCTCCAAAGGACAATCCCGCCATGACTCACACTACCCGCCACCTCCTAATCACATCACGCGTCACTTCACCCGCACCGCATCACCAACAAACACGACAACATCATTAACGCGCCAACAATAATGCCGATGCCTCCAATAATCCCC
>CAZSUN010000252.1:0-3165 GCA_964610045.1 uncultured Sphaerobacteraceae bacterium | reverse complement strand
GAGGCCGTCCGCGAGATCGAAGGGGGCGGGGTGCTCGTGGCTCCGGCTTCGGTGGTGGCATAGGGGTGGTTGGGGAAGCGTGAACCTGAGCTAACCTCGTTCGTCTTCCAGAGCGGAGCGAGGCATCGTGCCTGTCTCACGACAGCATTGCGAACGAGAAACTCCTCATACGGAATCCGGATGACTCCACGTGGCAAAGGGGCTACAGACCCTGGCTGCTCGTCGCATGGAATGAGGCGTGGTCCCACGCCAGCGCCGCAGCCCCGTACATGGTGGGCCCGGCACGCCAGGACCGCTCGCCTCCGACCCCGTGGACTGCTTCTATCCGGATTCCATATCACATGTGATGGCATATACGGCATACGGGGGTAATAAAGTAGGGCCCGACCAGCTTGTGCTGGGCGTCAGCGAAGTATCGGCCCAGGAAGAACGGCGACATGGAGCGCCTTCGGTCAATGTGAGACAGGCTCCATCCCGGACGAAATCCTTCCGCCATCAGGCGGCGCCCCGGCGTGAGCCATTTCCTCACTCGCCTCATGTAATCGCGCGTGGCCTGATACCAGGTCCGTTTGAATGGTCAGGCCAGCCACACGGCGCGCAAGCGCGCCTGGGCTGGCCCTACTTACGAACGGGCCACGCAAGACCATGGCCATTCCGCGCGTAATCTCGTGGACCCGGTATGATACGGATTCCGGATAGAAGCAATGCATTCCTGGTAGCGGCGGAGTTCATCTCCGCCTGGCGGCTGTGGTCCCGGATACGCCCTTCAAGCCACGGCGCTTGCGCGCCCACGCAGGGCGAAGACACGCGATTCGCCACTACCGGGTCGTTGCACTCCTGTTTCCCCGGATTCCGTATGAGAGGCGGCTCCGCCGCCAAGGACTTCGTCTGGCGATCCATCGCTTCGCTCTGGATGACGAGGAACGGCTCTGCAATTCCGGAGGTGAGCGCCGGGAAAGGAGCTACAGACCCCCTGGCGCGGGCCGAAGCTCCGTACATTCGGGGCGGACAACAGTCGAACCAGTTTCGCGCGGGTAGTGCGGTCTGACCGTGGTTCGACAGGTCCGCCCGTACCCAGGTGAGAAGATCCTCCGCCAGAGTTGGAACGCCTGGCGATGGTCCAGAGCCTGAATCAGACGATCCAGGCGGGGGTGATGGGTTCGCCCGTACCCGGTGGTGGCGCGATCCGAACCATCATCAGTCCATCAATGTGCCAGTGTCATAATTGGGTCCAGGCTTTGTGGCGAATGGTTCCTTCCAGAAGCGGCCTGGAGTGACTGATATTGACCGTCGCCGGTCGCAACGACTGATCCGTGGGACCGCGAAGCCGTTCATCGTTTCGCGGGAAAGATTGCTATGAATTGGTGGCAATGGGTCCTTGTCGTGGTTGGCGTGCTGGCGATCCTCAGGATTATTTTGGGGTATCTGGGCGCCTGGTGGCGTAATCGTGGATTGACCTGGGATGAGCGCCTCTCTGACCGGTTGGTGCTGGCCTCGAGCCTGGCCGTGGACTTTCAGGAGCGGCTCGTCCAGTCCATGGACAATGGGAAGGCGATTCCTCTCTTCAGATTCACCAATCTGGAGAAGAGGTTTCACGAACTCGCGATTAAGCAGGCGAAAGATGTTCCAATAGACTCGATGCCTCGAGAGGTTCACTTGAACCGTGAAGCGGTCAGGATGTTCGAGTTGCATGCGGAGCGGTTGAAGGCAATTCGGGAGAACAGGGGCGATGAGGCCAGGAGGATTGTCGATCAACTGGACTCGGCATATGCGGAGATGGGTATTGTGATCGTGGATTTCGAGGAGGTTGGCGACTTTGTCGAAAGCCCGCGAGCGCGCCCGAAGACAGGTCGTAAGACAGGCCGCAACACAGGTCGTAGTGGCCGGCGCGCGGGACGGCCGTTCCACCGGTAGGCGAGCCAGGCGACGCGGATTCATAATGCGATCGATTGTCATGAGTTGGCTCAATCGATGGGAGCCTACTACCATACACAGCGTAATCCCCAGTTGTCCGCTCCCCGCCACCGTACGGGTGATGACTCTGGGGTCTTTCTTTGTCTGGAAATCCACGCGCCGGTCACGCGTGCTGGACACCGCCTGACGGCGGAAGGACTTCGTCCGGGGGGCTCATCGCTTCGCTCTGAGTGACGGGTATGGAGTGGTGAGGTAAGGCGTGCGTTCGCGGGCAGTGAGCCGGGCCGACACAGCCGTCCGTACCCGGCGGAGGCGCATGGAACGCCGCAGATGACCTAGAGGCTGTTATGCACTTTGGCGGGGCGGGCGTCGTACCATGTGCCACATGGACACACTTCCCCGCACCCCCTACGATTCGGACGTTTTGGATGAGGAATGGGACTTCCTGGTTCCCTACCTCACCCTGATGCGGGAGGATGCTCCCCAACGCAAGCATCCACTCCGCGAACGCTTCAATGGCCTGCGGTACATCGCCCGCACCGGGCTCCAGTGGCGGTACATGCCCCATGACCTGCCGCCCTGGCACGCGGCCTACGACCAAACCCGCCGCTGGATCGATGCCGGGGTCTTCGAGGCGATCATCGCGGACCTGCGTGAACTGATCCGGCTTGGCGAGGGCCGCACGCCGCAGCCGTCGGCGATGATTCTTGACAGCCGGACGCTGCAAAGCACGCCTGAGAGTGGGGCACGCGCGGGCTGGGACGGTGCCAAGCGGCGCAAGGGCAGCAAGGCGCATCTCGCCGTCGACACGCTGGGCCACCTGCTGGCCTTGCACGTCACCCCAGCCAACGAGCAGGACCGGGCGCAGGTCGCCGACGTGGCGGACGCGGTCCAGGAGGCGACCGGGAACACGGTCACGCTGGCCTACGTCGATCAGGGATACACCGGTGACACGGCCCGGACCGCGGCGGCTGAGCAGGGGATCGATCTGACGGTGGTGAAGTTGCCCAAGGCCAAGCGAGGGTTCGTGCTGCTGCCACGCCGGTGGGTGGTCGAACGGGACTTTGGCTGGATGAGCCGGTTCCGGCGGTTGGCGCGGGACCAGGAGCGGCTGGCCGATGTTCTGAAGGGCTTTCACCTGGTTGCCTTCACGATGCTCATGTGGAAGCAGGTCCTTCCCATCCTTTCCGTGCTGTGAAGTCCGTAACAGGCTCTAGTCCTGAGTCAGGCGATCCAGGCGGGGGTGATGGG
>CAZSUN010000251.1:0-3182 GCA_964610045.1 uncultured Sphaerobacteraceae bacterium | reverse complement strand
GGGCTGCGTTCTCCCTGATGCATACGCCAGTTGCCTATCACTCGCCGCCCGGCGCCCCACCCGGGGTGCCGACACGCCGATCGACCACGGTATCCCCGAACTGATGCCATCCGCTCGGGGGATACCGGCGCGTCCCGTCGGGGTGTACGCTCGAACCGGGTCCCAGCATGCCAGCCATCTTTTTCTGGAGGACACCACCATGCCGTTTTCGTCCAGCGACTCCCTCCGTGGCCCCGCTCGCGGCTCCGCCCAGGCGCTCGCCACCTGGGCGATCGACCGGGACTGCGCCCGCCCGGACGATGTCCGGCAATACCTCGAGACCGTCTACCAGTTGGCGCCCCAGCTGAACCTGAATCCCGACATCATCGCCGTCCAGTCGATCCACGAGACATCGATCGACAGCGCGCCCTGGGCCTCGCACTGGTGGCAAACCCGCTGCAACCCGGCCGGCATCGGCATCACCGGCGATCCGGCCCAGAATGCCCTCAGCCGTAACTTCGGCAATGGGTCCGCCGCTGCCCGCGCCCACCTGCTCCACCTCTCGCTCTACGCCAATGGCGCATCGGTGCCAGCCGGGTTCAGCACCAATGAGGATCCGCGCTGGGACGCCGCCATCGCCGCCGGGTTCGCCGGCATCGCCAGCAGGCTCGCTGACCTCACCAACACCTGGGCGCGCGACGACGATTACGCCGAGAAAATCGCCCGCCGCCTCAACGCCCTGGAGCGGGACGCGATCATCAGCCGCGGCGGTCCTGGTCCGCAACCGCGGGCACTTGGGAAAAAGCCGTACGTCCTGCTGGTCGCCGGTCACCGGTCCAAAGGCGACGAGGGCGACGATATCGAACGACAGCTCACCGACGACCTCGCCCGCGCCTACAAGCGCACATTCCGCTCGGCCGGCTACGAGTGCGACTGGTTGCAGGAAATCGACCAGGACAGCGACGACACCATGACCCTCGGCGGCCCCACCGTGATGGTCAAGGCCTGCGCCGCCATCATTCGCGACCGTCCGGAACCACTCGTACTCATGTTCGACCTGCATTTCAACACACGGGAGAGCGGAGTCCACGCGATCGTCGCGCACAACCGGAAGCCCGGCGATCCAAACACGATGCTGTCGACCTGGTTCGGGCCCGGAAACGTCTCCAGCGATATCTTCACCAACAACACCCTCGATGTGCGGATGGCCGAGGCTATCGCGAAGGGAATCGCGGACATCCCCGGCATGCGACTGAAGGGGGCTGGCAAATCACGCCTCGCCGGGGTGATGCTGGAGAACGAGACACGCGTAGGTGAGAACGGCAGCCGCCTCGGCATCATGACCACCACCGCGCCACACCGCGACAAGGCGGTCCGGCTCACCATCGAGCACGGCGGCACCAACGATGCCAGCAAGCCGGACTTTTTCAACAAGTGCGCCGAGGCAAGCCTGCGCGCCGTCAACGCCACCCTCGCCGACCGCATCGATACCGGAAGTCCCGGACCGCTCCCGCAGGATGAGAACCAGGCCGGAACCGGGGAGGATGTCCCCGTCCTGCCTGCCTTCTTCTTCGGCTCGGCCCAGGGCTACCAGTTCGATCCCGAAGGACCCGTCTCCCAGCTCTGGCTCCGGACCGGCCAGCAAACCGGGCGCTTCCCCCGCCTCATCGACGTCCTCGACGACGGCACCGAGAAGCACTTCCTCTTCACGGACGGCTCGGTGATCGTGGCGCGCGGGAATGACCCTGTGACGTTCATGACCCAGATTCCGTGACCCTCCGTCACGGATCCCAGTGTTTCGTGTAGACTGGCATGGAATCGGCCCACACCGGGTCCGTTGGCAACCGCGGTGCACGCGGAACCCAGGCGCCGATCACGGACGCAGAACGTTGCCCGGCAACTCGCGTCCGCTCGTTGACAACGGAACGTGCGCAGGTGATCGGCCAGGGATCGCGGATATCGATCCGTTCCGGCCGCCCGGCTCCTTCTCCAAGGAGCATGATCCAACCCCCTCATCGACAACGATGAGCAGTGGGTTCGGATTCGTGCGCGCTGTACGTCCGGAATCACGAGCGGAAGACGTTGCCCACCAGATGCCCTGGCATCACGGAGTACGAACCTATGGAACCGCGGAACGACAAGATTCGGGTGGCCATCATCGGCGTCGGCAATTGTGCCTCGTCGCTCGTGCAGGGCGTGCAGTATTACCGGGAAGCCCCGGAGGACGAATTCGTCCCCGGCCTGATGCACGTGAACCTCGGCGGCTACCACGTTCGCGACATCGAATTCAGCGCCGCCTTCGACATTGACGCCAACAAGGTCGGCAAGGACCTCTCCGAGGCGATCTGGTCCACCCCCAACAACACGATCAAATTCGCGGATGTGCCGTTCCTGGACGTGCCCGTGCATCGGGGCATGACCAACGACGGGCTCGGCCGCTACCTCTCCGAAATCATCACCGAATCGTCCGCACCGGTTGCCGATGTCGCCCAAATCCTGCGCGACACCCGCACCGATGTCGTGATCTCCTACCTGCCGGTCGGCTCGCAACAGGCCACCGAGTGGTATGTCGAGCAGATCCTGGCAGCCGGATGCGGCTTCGTGAACTGCATCCCGGTCTTCATCGCCCGCGAGGACGACTGGCGTCAGCGATTCGAGCAGGCCGGTCTCCCGATCGTCGGCGACGACATCAAGTCGCAGGTTGGCGCCACCATCACCCACCGCCTGCTCACCCGCCTCTTCGCCGATCGCGGCGTGCGCATCGACCGCACCTACCAACTCAACTTCGGCGGCAACACCGACTTCCTGAACATGCTTGAGCGCGACCGCCTCGAATCCAAGAAGATTTCCAAGACCAACGCGGTCACCTCGCAGATGGACTACGGCGTCGGCCCGGAGAACGTCCACGTCGGTCCCAGCGACCATGTGCCGTGGCTGGAAGACCGCAAGTGGGCGCACATCCGGATGGAAGGCACCACCTTCGGCGATGTGCCGTTGAATGTGGAACTGAAGCTGGAAGTGTGGGATTCGCCGAACAGCGCCGGGGTCGTGATCGACGCCCTGAGGTGCGCGAAGTTGGCCCTGGACCATGGCATCGGCGGCGCCCTGCTCGCCCCGAGCGCCTACTTCATGAAGTCCCCGCCGGAGCAGTACCACGACGACATCGCCCGCGACCGCCTGGAGGAGTTCATCGCCGACTACGC
>CAZSUN010000250.1:0-3185 GCA_964610045.1 uncultured Sphaerobacteraceae bacterium | reverse complement strand
GGCGGCCCGGCCTACATCCAGGGCGCGCTGCAGTCGTACCAGATCGTTCCCCTCGAAGGAACGGCCATGTCGGTCGTGTTCTGATCTCAGGCGCCCGTGTGTGGCTGAATGGGCTCATCACACGCGTGCATGCAACCAATCGACGGCCGCCGCCAGGACCGGGTCAATGTCGGTGCCAAACGTGGCCCAGTCTATCGCGATCGGCTCGTCTGGCCGAATGCCGTCAAGGTGTGTCTGGCCAGTCCTGTCCATCATTGCTGAAACGGCAAGAGTGAGCCGGGTTCCGTCGAATAACGAGAAGGTCTGGTTTGCTGTGGTGAATCCGCCCGTCTTTTCACCGAAGGACCGGGTGTTCTCGCGTCCGACGAATGAGAGCGCAACCACCTCACCGGCACTTCCGGTCATTGGTCCAGTCAGGACTGCGACGGGCGGACTGGGTCTACTCAATTGATGTACACCGGTCGCAGTGAGATAGTCGGCGATCACCATCGAGTCATCCAGGATGCGACCATCGACGTTCACCACCCAGGTTTCTACACTATCGCGTGTGCGCCAACCAATGAAGGTGCTGTTGCCAAGAATCGAGGCTACAGCCGACACCATCGGACTGTAGCTGCCGCCATCGTTGAGCCGCAGATCGACGATCCATCCGTTCACCGGCACGGTGTCGATGGCGGTCACGAGACCATTGCCAGTATCGGAGAATGAAACCTCCCGGCCGATGGATCGAAATCCCGGCACTTCAACGTATCCAAGGTCGTCCTGTAGCCTTCTCCCCTGCGGAGGTCGGTACCACGAAAATGTCTCAGCGGCAATCGTGACGTAAAATAGGCTTGCAATACCTTCCCGCCTTACGGTCAGCGTGGCAGGCGAATGCCATCCAGAGCCTCCGAAGCCATTGCCGGGATCACCCCCAAACCCAGGGGCGGGCGGAAAGCCGTCGAGATATTCGATCACGTCGCCTGCCACCAAACCCACCCGTGCAGCAGGTCCATCAGAGTAGACGGCAATGATGCGCGAGCCTCCAAGGAGGAATCCGAAGCCACTGAGTTGTGACCGGGATTCGATGACATCGGGGAAGACGACCACCGAATGGTTGTCCCCAGCCTCGTGCAGCCAGGCTATCAGGGACGAAACTGCGGACTGCGCCGACGCCAAGCCGCGCGCATCGTCAAGATAGGCGTGCAACGCCGGGCGTACCCAACTCCAATCCAGAGCGTCACCCCAATAACTCGCACCCTCGACAAGGTCGATCACGCTGTCGAGGAAGATCTCCGGCGTGACCCGGGAAGGATCGAACGACAGCGACTGCACGATTCCGTCGAAATGAGCAGGATCGGCTGCGGCAAGGACGAAGCGCACCGTGGTGCCATAGAAGTCGTATGGGTGCTCGTGTTGGAGCACCATACCCAGGCATTCGCTGCCGTTGAATGATCCCGCGAGCGAAATCCTCTTATCTCCACCAACTTCGGTTCCATCGAGGAGCCTGAGGGCTTGATCAGTGGCCTCGGGCAACGTCTGGCTTAGGAGTGGGTACCCGAGAACGAAGCCATCCGGACCCGCAGCGTGCAAGAATGGCGTGTTCGTGTAGGTCCAGGCGGACGGCATGTCGGCAACAAATCGCGCGGAATGGCTGACATACACCCGTGTCGCGGGGGCAGCCAATCCGAAAAATGGAAAGGATTCAGCCGATGCACCAAGGATCGTCGCAGCCGCCATCATCAATTGGCGACGATCGAAACAGCACATCAGTGTTGGATCGCCCAAATCGAACTCCATTCTGCTCGCTCGACACCGATACCCTGGATTCTGTGACTACGGTACGGCCGGGAAGATGACCCGCCCTTGATAGATGTCGCCATTGGCCGCAGTCGCCGTGATCTCGAACGTCCAGCATCCTGGTTCGTGCACAATCGCGTATGACGGCCAGCCGTTGATCGGGCCAGTGCTGCTATCAAGAATCTCCCCGCCAAACGACACCTCACCTTCTGCGCCGGTCTCGCTAGTGACTGTGGCAGTAATGTCGGTCATGTGCTCGCTGAATGCCCAAAGCCATTTGGTGAACGGACCGTTGCTACCGTACTGACCGTCGAGCGGCAAAGGCCGATTGCCCGTCCAGAGCCAGACGATCATCTCGATGTCGGAATCATTAGTGCTCTCACCCTCCAGCCAGTAAAAGGCATCAGGTGTGCCAGAAATCGAGGAAGGGCCTGGCCCCCAATGCACCGGCGTGATCTGGCAGGACGACCAAGCGGTCCACCATTCACCGCCGGACGGCTCAGCGATAGGTGTCTGCGCCGAAACGGCTGCACCCCCGAGACAAGTCACGAGCACAACGACTGACATGACACGCCAGACGATCCGGTGATTCATGGCGAACCTCCTTCGAGACGATGTCGAAACCCTCGCTGACAGCCACTACGAGAACTTGAATCCTGCGCTCACGAGGTAGCCCCATTCTATCGACCAGGGTCAATCGATTCGACAGGGGCACTTACGATCAGTCCGGATCCTTGTCACATACGATATCCGCATCGCGTTGCTCACGGGAGGTCCGGTGAGGCCAGGGGTGGCATCGGTACCACCCTCACACTCAGCGTGGAAATGCTCATCTCCCTCGGCCTCCGAGTATTGCCTGAGCCGGATGCAGATGCGCAGTTGTTCGACTACCCCGAACACGAGACGGTATTTACGGCAGGTAGTTACGCCACCGGTACGGGCAACCGGATCATCGTCGACGAGGTCGGGATCGTGGGCACGGTCGTCTTATTGACCCCGCGCCCGATCCGCCGCCTTCCGGGAGCGTCACGAAAACCGGGGCGCGACCTCGCTGGCGAAAAACGCCATCGACGCTTCCGCATCCTCGGGCCGGGTACCGGCGGCGAACATCTGGCACATCACCTCATCGAGCTGGTGATCCGTCGCCCACCGCTCGATTTGCCGCGCCACGTCGTCCGGCGTCCCGGCCACGAACCGGATGCGCTCGCAAATCTCGGCGTACTGCTGCGAATCCGTCCGGCCATCCCAGTCGATGCCGGCATCGTACTTCGCATACCGGCGAAACGTGGCGGCCGTCATCCGGTGCGCCTCCTCGCGGGTTGGCGCCACGAACGTGAACCGGAGCGCGGCGATGTACCCCCTGCTGCCTACCGGCAGGCTCGCCCGGTAGCCCGCCCGGAGTTCGG
>CAZSUN010000249.1:0-3273 GCA_964610045.1 uncultured Sphaerobacteraceae bacterium | reverse complement strand
TCCGCCTTCTCCAGGTAGTCGCCAAAGCCACGGGCGTCTTCGCTGCCCCAGCCGGTCGCGGAGCCCGCGAACACGCCGCCCTCGCCGTAGATCGTGACCTCGGCCCGGAAGACGGCTTCGTTATCGTGATGCGATACGAGCTCGGTCACGATCTTCGCGTTCGGATGCTCATTCCGGAGCCAAACGAGACGCCACTTGACCTCCAGATACTCCTTGCCCGACACCAGTGACAGGTGGCGGGCGGGGTCGAACTGGGTACTACTCATTGATGTGCTCCAGTTCGTCGGGGGCGAAGACGGACCCTTCGCCGGAATCAAGCTCCACCTCGACGCAGTGGCGGTATCCGGGCTGGAACCCGGTCACGGTCCCGGCCTCGCCGTCCCGGTAGCCCGGCGCGTGGATGGCCACGCGGTCGCCCTCGGCGGGATCGAAGGTGCGTTGCTCGCTCATATGCCCTCCAGTTCCGGATCGGGCTCGATCTGGAGGACCGCCTCGATCCGCTGTATCCGGGCGGCGAGCTTCCAGAGCGGCGTCGCGGATGGGTGCGGAGGATCCTGGAGGGTTGTGGTGTCCGTAGTGACTTTCGGGGTATCGCTGGCGGCGGATTCATCGAGGGCGTACGCGGGATCAAAGAGATCGATGCGCTCCAGGTCACGGTCGGGATAGGCGGTATATTGGCCGCCAAATGAGGCATCGAAGTAGACGATGTTGGGGGAGGGATCGTCGTCGCGTATTGCCACGACCGTGCCGATGTGGCCCTTGCGGTTGAGGATGCTGTAGGTGATCCGGACGCGGTCACCAACGATGAAGGTCGTCACGCCGCCACCTCCTCATCCACCAGCTCCACGTCCGCCGGCGCCACGCTGACACCCGATGTCGACCGGGAGTAGACCCGGAGGGATTTGGCGCGGCCGTGCTTGTAGCCAATCACGGTCGCCACGGTGCCCTCCAGGAGCACGCCCCGCGTGATGCGGACCTGGGCGCCGATCGGGTACGCCGCCTCCACCGCCTGTTCGGCGGCGAGCGCGGCCGCGCAATCAGGACCGATCCCGGCCCGGATCGAGGCTGGGTCGCGCAGGAGCTTGCCGCAGCGCGGGCAGGGCTTCGGGGTCAGCGTCCCGGCCGCCAACCGCCGGCGCACGCCACGATCGAGCATCGCCTGTACCTCGGCATCCATGTGGAGTGGGATGTTCCGTGATGCGAACTGCCGTTTGAGTGTGTGTGAGTGGGTCATGGTAAAATCCTTGTGAGTGAGTCAACTGAGTTCTGTTGGAAGTGCTCTCCCGTTCCAGGGGAGGTCACTTCTGCTATGCGACCTGTGACTGGTTCACGAGGTACCGGTACTCCGCGAGCGTGAGCGTCTGGGTCGGAGCGCCCTCCTTCGGATAGCCGGTATTGATCCAGTGACGAATCCGGCGTTCGATGTCGAGCCAGTGCCGATGCACCGGGTATGTGCCGAACTTCGTGGTGACCCGTGTGAGATTTCCCTCCTCGTTCATGCCGGGACGTCCTCCATCCGCGTATCGATCTGATGGAGCAGGTCCTGGGCCCGCTTGGCCCCGACCCCACCCTTGATCACCGCCATGCCGGCGGCGCGCGCCAGGTCCGCCTCCCGGACCGTTGCCACCATGAGCCGCACCTTTGGCAGCAGGTACGCGATCTCCCGATCGCAAATCACCCCGTCCGCCGATGCCATCTCCACCGCGTCCTCCACTGCTTCCGCCGCGTCAACCGCTTGCTGACTGATCGGCACTACCTGCACCATCCGTTTCCCTCGACTTCCCAAAATTGGCGCGCCTTCCGCGCCGTCTACAGTTGGTATGAGCGGCGGCTACCCCGCGTATCCGTCGCTCACGTGGTCCCAGGGGAGAGAGCCCGCTCCGTACGTGATCTCTGCCCCTTCGATGATCCGGCCGCTGGGGAGATGTATGGTGGGAGGGGAACGTGGGCCACCACGCAAAACGCCAGATCATCGAAGGGAAAGACACCAGCTCGGGGGAGCCCGCCATCGCGCCCGGCCCGCCAGCCGTTGCGGCGCGTTCCGCCGGGCTCCCCGGAGCTGGCATTAGCCGGTACGCCGCTTGATCAGGTCCGCGGGTTGCCGCAACGCCCGGATTGGCTCGCTGAAGACCGGACGATGGACTGGGACCCATTCGCCGCGACAGAAGGCGTCGAACGCTTCGCCAGGGACGACGTACTGACCCCGGTCGCCTGTCCCCGGGATGTAGTAGCCGGGGAGGCTGCCGGTCCGGATCGCGGCGCGGACCGAATCCCGTCCCAGGCCGGTAGCTTTCATCAGGTCGGCGACGCTCTTCGGTTCGGATGTGGCGGGTTGTTTCATGCGGGCACTGCCTCTTTATCGCTAGCGATATTTCCGCTGAATTCGGCGTAGGAAATCGAAGCCAAACCCGCCTCGACAACCTCCCGGGCGACATCGCTCAAAGTCACACGCTTGAGCGGAGTCTTTCGAGCGTCGCGGATTTCGCGAAGGCGCCGAGATTGATCCTTGGTGAGGACCAGCGATTCCGTTTTCAACGCACTGTTCTCGGAGAGAGCCATGCAATACCTCCATAGCGACTATACCGCTAGCGTAACGGATTCCTTCTCAACTGTCAATAACCTAGCTAGCATTGTTTTCGCTATGCAGCCAGAGACTATTGGTCAGTTGACCAGACGCCGACGAAATGAACTCAAACTCACACAACTGGATCTAGCCGAAGCCACCGGCATGAGCCAGCGATGGGTCTCAGATCTGGAGAGCGACGGCGTAAAGAACCCCAAACCTGACACCTTGAGCAAGTTGGCCCGTGCCCTTGATCTCAGAGTTTCAGACTTTGTGGTGGCTATTGGCCACACCGCTCAGGGGGAGGAGGCCAAGCGCATCGCGGATGCCCTTACCATCGACCCTGCTTCGCCTGAAGCTGAGTTGTTCACATTGATCCGAGCGATCGAATGGACACCCCGCGACCTGGCGATCATCAAGGCGCAGTTCGAGACCATGATCAAGGCGCAGAAGGGCGAGCTGGATCGGTGAGCCATCTCCCTGACGCCGCTCGTTGGGTGCTGGCGACCGTTGGTATCATGCTGGTCGCGTTGCTGGGGGTCGGGCTTGTCGACCTTCTGGAGTTCGGCCGAGATCTGCTGGACCTGGGCCGAGAGACCCACCCTGACGATGACTGGGATGGATAGCCCCCGCTGATCTCCTCTTGCTCCCAAATGGCGGTATACTGGCGCGAACGGGTCCATACCAAATCGTCACCTGGCCGGAGTACC
>CAZSUN010000248.1:0-3273 GCA_964610045.1 uncultured Sphaerobacteraceae bacterium | reverse complement strand
GGGATCGATCTTGACGATCGCGAGGTCGTCGCGGGGATCGAGCCCAATGAGTTCGGCTTCGACCAGGGTGCCGTCGTACATGGCGACGGCGAATTCCTCACCACCAGTGACGACATGCCAGTTGGTGACGATGTGTCCTTCTTCGTCGATGACGAAGCCTGTGCCTGAGCCCTGGGCGACGGTTTCAACTTCTCCCATGCGGTTCTGGAGGTAGGTGAGGTTGTAGACCGTGACCACGGCGGGATTGACTTCCTTGACCAGGTCGACGAGGTCCGTTTCCTGTGCGGCGGAGGCATTCGCCTGACCGGCATCGGTGGGAGCCGCGGCCGCGGGGGCGATGCCAATCGCGGTGAACAGCAGCGTGCAGGCAAGGAGCAAGGACAGGGAGGATTTGCGCACCAGTAGACCGAGGAAACCAGCCATGAGTGAGAACCTTTCCGACCTGAGTATCGAACCAGGCTAGCGTGGAGCCAGTGAACCTGAAGGATACATCGGCCCGCGCGCGACATGGGCCTCAGGGGACAGGTTCAGGAGTAGCGATTTCGGGGACGGCGATAGCGAGACCGGGGACGTTGAACTCATAGATGGTGATGTTCGCGATATCGCCGCTGGTGAGCACGATGCGGCAGGGCAGGTCATTGGCGTCGAGCGAGAGTTCGTACTGGATGCCGGTTCCGGAGGTATCGCCAAAGGTATACGCCTGGCACCTTCGACCGCCCACGGTGACCTCTCCGACGGGGAAGGCTTCCAGCGCGAACGTTTCGGGAGAGACGGTCGCGAATGGTGAACTGACCGGAGATGTGAGATAGGAGACCTGCATGGCGACCGGAGAGTTCGAGGACGCGGCGGCGGGATCGACCTCGACCCACGTATCTGGGCTGACCATCGGCGCAATGGCGGCGACGACGATCGGGCCCTTCATGAAGACCCGGCCGCCGACAGTGATTTGCTCGTCGACGACCTGGCCGTCGACGACCTGGACGACGTGGCGGGAACTGGGCAGCACGTCGACTTCGGTGGTATACGAGCCGGTGGCTGGTGGGGTTCCGGACTCGCTGGATGTGCCGATCCAGAAGGTGGTTCGCATCGACGAAACGGAGGTCCAGGCGACCTCGGTGCGGGCGACGAGGTCGCCCACGGAGATTCCCCCTGGCGTCAGTGTTGGCGGGACCGTCGCGGTTGGTTCGAGCGTGGGTTCCGGGGTTGACCCGGTCCCGGACGATGAGCAGCCGACCGTGATTATGAGGACCAAAAGGAGTACAATCGAGGTAGGGAAAGAACGCTTCACAGAGTGGCTCTCGGCGTGGGGCAACCGTACATACACAAGTCATCGAGTGTACACCGAATAGCGTTCGATCCTGTGCGATCAGGTCTCACAATCGTGGGGTTTGCGCGTTGAATATGTGACGAGCGCGAACGGGCACGGAAGCCGGCTCCAGCCGATCGGAACGTCATTCACACGCGGATTGAAGCCAGTGGCGTCAAAGCCGCTGAACCTGATCGGAGTGACCTTGCGATTACTTTCCCTCGGTCGACATCGACTCACTATTTCCATCCGAATCGACCACGAGTTGGAGCACCCGGCTGAGCGGGCGGCGGCGGCCTACGAACAGAAGCGGCTGCGGACCGAGGCTCGGGCCATGCGCGAGCACTGGGAACACGAAATGATCTCGAAGATTAACTGGATTCAGTAGTTCGCCCGGGAACTCCGGGCATGCACAATATCACGAGGTGTCATCATGGAGTTCGTTGTTTTCGTTTCCGCGCTTGTATCGTTGGCGATCCTTTCTGGCTTCTTCGGCGTCGATTCCCGGCCGGGAGTGGATGACATGCGAGCTAACTGGTAGGGCAATTCACCAGACAGCGCATCGAAGCAAGGGCCGTGGGATTCATCCCGCGGCCCTTGTCGTAGGTCAATCGAGCAATGAGTCGAGTGTGTCCCGGAGTTCACGCAGGGAGCGCTGGACGGGCTCCGGCTGGGTCGCTCCTCCGGCCTGCAACGCGGCGAGCGAGCGGGCGATGGCGTTGACTTCGGTGTCGAATCGTGCCTCCTGGAATTTCCCGGTGTTGAGCGTGGCCGCGAGCGTCGCGAGATGTTTGCGGCTGCGATCGGTGCCGGTGGAGGCGCCGCGAACCGCGTTCAACAGCGTGCGGGTCTGGGCGGCCATTCCAGCGGCGGATTTCGCGAACATGAATTCAAGGAGGCCGTTGAGCGTCTGCTCGGGCGTGGAGTCCGCTGGGATGTCGAGCGTTCGGAATGCGCGCGAGAGCCGCAGGGCATCGTTGGCGGAGAGGCCTTGTTCGAGGATGAGGGCGTGGAGCGCCTGTTGCCTGTCCTTGGGGAGCCCCTGTAGCGCACGGCTCTGCTTTTCGCTCAGGCGGCCAGCCTGGATGTCCTCCTGGGCCGAAGGGGAGAGGTTCCCGGTGCCCAATAGCTGAAAGAGGCGGCTTCGCTTGATGCCAACGGCCGCGGCGACGGATTCCCAGGGCGGATCGCCAAGCTGGCTCCGAAGGGCTCGCAACGCCGCCGCCCGGTCTACCGCGTTCAGGTCGTCGCGGACGACGTTTTCCATCAGTTGCTGGACCAGGCGTCGCTCGACCGGAACATCGCGAACGAGGGCGGGGATGGAGGTCAATCCGGCATCGCGCGAGGCCCGCCAGCGGCGCTCGCCGTGGACGATGACGTAACGGTCGTTGTCCGGATCGAAGCGCACGACGATTGGCTGCAGGACGCCTTCCGCGCGGATACTGGCCGCGAGTTCTTCGAGGCGGTCGGGGTCGAAGGTGCGGCGGGGTTGCGCGGGGTCGGCGTGGATGCGGTCGAGGTCGATGACCTTGGCTTCGGCGAGTTCCTGGACGCCGATGGCCCGTGGCCGGGTATCGGTGAAGAGGCTGTCGACCGTGAAGCGTTTTCGGGCACGGGGTTCGGTCATGCCGGGTCTCCCGGATTGGCGGATGCATGTTCGATCCAAGCGCCCACATCGCGGTAGGCGGCGGCGATCGAGGATTTCGGCATGTATTTGAGGATGCTTGTGCGTTCGGCGGTGGATTCGGCGCCTCTCACTGACAGCGGCACCAGCGGAAGCAGGGGGACGTCCGGATACTGCTCTTCAAGAGTGGCGAGCATGTCGGCGGCCAACCTGGACGAGTGATGCACCTTGGTGGGCAGGAAGCCGAGCACGACGAGGTCGGGATTGAGCCGCTGGATGCGTCCGACGGTTTCGAACAGGCGATGGAGGACCATGATCGAGAGCGGGTGCGGTTCGATCGGGA
>CAZSUN010000247.1:0-3276 GCA_964610045.1 uncultured Sphaerobacteraceae bacterium | reverse complement strand
GGGCACAGCCCGCCGTACGGGCGGACCCCGGAGCGCAGCGGAGGGTCGTCCGCCCGTACGAAATGGACGGTGTCAGCGGCGGAGGGGGCGTGATCAGACATCCTCTGAGCGGATATCAACCAGTGGGCGGGGCGATCTCGACATCGCCATTGATGTCGAAATAGTTCCAGGTCATGTAGTGCTGGCGCGCCACCATCGCCATATGCGTAACATCGCCGGTGTCAACATCGATCCACCAGGCGAACCACGCCTCCGATTGCGCCGGCTGCTCCGGTAGGTGGAAGGTCACGATCTGGTAGGTACGGCCATCGATCTCCTGCTGCATTCCCATTTGGAACGAGGTGGCGCCGGCATAGGTTTCCGCCCATTCCGCCATTGGTGAGAAGTTGACCGGCGGCTCACTCAGCCAGTCGCCATTGGTCGATCGCAGCCATCCTTCGTCGCCGATGGTGATCGAGGATCGCGACTCGAATGTCGGCGGTGGTGGTGGCGAACCGTCGCTCATGGCGGCAAAGCTCGCCGAGTAGCGGAGGTCGATCTGGTAGGCAGCCGGAGCGGTCCCGGTCGCGGCAACCATCGCGAAATCGCCGATGACGATGACATCGCTGCCCGAACCGAGGTGCTCGGTCCACCGGACGCGCTGCCAGGCAACCATCTGCGCAAGGGCCTGGTTGTAGAGGGCTTCGGCGTCCGGATCGGAATCGGGAGACGGTGGGGCGTCGAATCCTTGCGTGTTCGGATCCGGCAAGAGGACATAAAACGAAGAGAGGGCGTTCTGCTGGCCGGCTCGCTGGATACGGGCGTCGATCTGCCACCAGCCATCGATGCTGAGGGCGAGACCTGAAGCCGTGAACGTGGCGGGATCGGTGGTGGACTGGTTGAGGGCGACGCCGGGATTGCTGGTGTCGTGACTGATGCTTGTGAAATCGAGGGTGACCCTGGCCGCAGGTTCGGACGGGATCGGGTCGCCGTTCCAGTCCGTGACACGGACGGAGAAGGTGTTCTCGCCACTGTCGGCAGGATCGATGGTGAGGTGGGCGAGCAGCGAACCCTCCGCATCCGGGTCGCCGGTGGGCGCCACGAGGGTGATCCGGTCGAGGAAGTTCTCAGTCTTTTGCGGTGGCGCGGAGAGTGCCAGGGTGGAGCCGCCGGCGATCACCAGGGCCACTGCCAGCACCTCGACCCTGATGGACGTGCGTAACCGGCCGGTGAGGCTGGAGAGTGCCTCACCGGTGGCGGTCGCAGCCTGGTGGATTCGCTCCCGGTGAAGGATCGCCAGGGCGAACGGCACGACCAGGAGGCCGAGCTTGACCAGGAGCACGATACCGTAGCGGGATTCCCAAAGGGGTGAAAACACGTCCACCGAGAAGCCGTCTTCCCGGATGTCGTCGAGGAATTCGAACACGAAGTTCGTGTTGACGACGCCGGTGACGACGGCGACGGTGAACAGGCCGAGCGCGATGGTTGAGAAACGTGACCAGTTGAGGCGCGCCGAGCCCGAGTCGCCAGTGCTGGCGACCCCCCAGCAGGCGAGCGCGACCAGGCCGCCGCACCAGAGCGCGACCGAGACCTGGTGGATGAGGTTCGCCCCGATCGCCAACTCGCGCCATGTCTCCCGTCCGGCTGCATGGCTCGTCAGGACGAGGCCGAGCAGCGAACCAAGCGCGAGGACTGAACCGGCGATGGCAACCACCCGTGGAATGGCGAACCGCATGACGGTTACGATCGCGACGGCGATCAGGAGCAGTGGGAGGAGCGTCCATGGACGCCACCACCAATCCGTGGGCAAGGACTGGACGCTGTCGGAGAGGGAATACCCGGCATCCCGGCCGTTCAGCAACCACTGGAGGATTGGCTCGGCCAGGGTGGCGACGAGCGCGACTGCCACCGCAACGAGCGTTCCAATCCCGCGAATGCGCGGCCAGCGGCGCGGTGAATCGCTGCCGTCAACGACCAGGAGCGGAAACAGCAGCAATCCGGCTGCCGCCGCCGCCCCGAGGAACGTCAGCCAGCGGGTGACCACCGCCCAGATGGCTGGCCTGCTCTCCTCGGTGGTGGCGAGGCCGGGTGGCAGTCCACCGCCGACGCGAAAGGCATAGGTTCCGCTGAGCGCGTGGCCATCGGTGGCGGAGGTCAGGCTCCAGGAGACGGTGTAGGTGCCGGGCGCGAGATCGGGCACCGCCACAATCAGCTGTCGTGGATTGCCTGACTGCTGGATCGGCAGGGGATCCTCGCCAATCACCTCGCCCTGCTGGTCGAGCAGGCGGACGACCGGCGCGGGGGAGGTCATCTCGACTTCTTCGGAAAAGGTAAGGGTCAGGACATCGGGCGAGGTGACGGCCAACCCGTCAACCGGCGGGTCGGCGGAGACGAGGTAGGCGTGGGCGAATCCCTGCACCGGGGCCAGGAGCAGGAAGGCGATTGCCAGGAAGACTGGAAGGAGCCTGGCCGGGAAAGTGGAGAACCGGCTGGACAGAACCGAAGGACGATTGCAGGCGAACGAAGGCATGAAGCGTGTCACCGGTCGTGAGGAATCGCCGTGGTCGCGGTTGCCACGTCCGGAAAGGGTACCGCGTCAGGTCCGCTGGCGTGGATCGAGCGCGTCGCGCAGCCCGTCCCCAAGCAGGTTGAAGGCGAGCACGGTGAGCGCGATCGCGACGCCGGGTACGATGGCGATGTGGGGGTAGTTTTGCAGGTAGTCGCGGCCGTCCGACAGCATTGTCCCCCACGATGCGGTTGGACGCTGGACGCCGAGCCCGAGGAACGACAGGGCGGATTCCAGGATGATGATGCCGCCGACCGCGAGACTGGCGAGGATGATCACCGGGCCGAGGGCGTTCGGGATCAGGTGGCGGGTAATGATCTGCCGGTCCGGGGTGCCGACGGCACGGGCCGCCAGCACGTAGTCACGCTCGCGGAGGCTGAGCACCTCCGCTCGCACCACGCGGGCGTACGATGCCCAGACGATGCATCCGATCACGATGACCACATTCCGGAGGCTCGGCCCGAACACGGTCGAGAGCGTCAACAGGAGCGCCAGCAGCGGGAATGCCATCAGCGTGTCGATCAGCCTGGAGCACACGAAGTCGACCTTGCCGCCGAAGTAGCCGGCGGTCGCTCCCACGAGCACCCCAATGGTGACGGCGATCGTGGTGGCGCCGATACCGACGATGAGTGCGACCCTGCTGCCGTAGATGATGCGCGAGAGGATGTCGCGGCCGATGTCGTCGTTGCCTGCGCGGTGCGTCGCCATCGGCTGCGCACTGGCTCGGCAAC
>CAZSUN010000246.1:0-3284 GCA_964610045.1 uncultured Sphaerobacteraceae bacterium | reverse complement strand
GCCGGTTGCTGGAAGTAGGTTTTGCGGAACCAGGAATACGCGAAGAGGATCGCAAAGATGACGGCCAACCGCGATACGAGGAGCCAGCCCACGCCAGGGAACGACCTGCTATGCGTACGGGCCGCCCACGACTGGATGCGCGTACACATCCCGCGCGGGAGACCCGAAAACGGGCCGGCGGCGGTCATGGAACGCGCGGCGCGACGGGGTGAGCGATCAGCCTGTCGCGGATGGCCCCGATTGGCTCTGTTTCGGTCGTCACCATGGCGAACTCAAATGTGCCATCGCTGCCTGGACAGCGCGTCGACATATTCTTCGCGGGCTTCGATGACGTCTGCCTGTTCGCTCGCTTCGGCGATGGGAACATCCCACCAGCCCTCGAAACCACGCACGCGTTCCTGCGACTCGACCGGGACGTAGATGACTGTGGTGGTGGTCTCTTTTTTCGCGGTGGCGAGGGCTTCCCGGAGCTTCTGGGGACTTTCGGCCGTGTAGGTCACGGCTCCGAGACTGGCGGCGTTCCGGGCGAAATCAACGGGCACGATATCGCCATCGAGGCGATTGGTGGAGGGGTTGCGGTAGCGGAGCTCGTTGCCGAACGCGGGTGAGCCGGACTGGGTCTGGAGTTCGCGAATGCAGCGGTACCCGCCGTTGTCCACCAGGACAATCGTGAGCTTGTGGCCTTCCGCGATCGACGTGACGATCTCGGTGTGCATCATGAGGTAGCTGCCATCGCCGACCATGACATAGACCTCGCTATCGGGCGCTGCCATCTTGACGCCGAGGCCACCGGCGATCTCGTAACCCATGGTCGAGTAGCCGTATTCGACGTGATAACCCTTGGGGGAGACGGGGCGCCACATTTTGAGCAGATCGCCCGGCATTCCACCGGCGGCGCACACGACAACGTCATTGGGGCCGGAGGCCTCGTTGACGAGCCCGATGACCTGCGGTTGCGAGAACGGGCCATCGGTTTCGGGATCGATGAGCTTGTCGACCGCGGCATGCCACTCAATCTTGAGACTCGCTACAGGAGCGTGGCCGCGCTGGGCGACGCCTCGAGCGTCGAGCATTGCTTGCAGCAGTTCGAGGGTCTGGCGGGCGTCTCCGATCAGCGGCATCGCGCCCAGCTTGTAGGCGTCAAAAGAGGCGATATTCGCGCCGATGAACTTGACATCCGGGTTCTGGAAGGCCGTCTTCGAAGCTGTGGTGAAATCGGCGAGCCGGGTGCCAATGGCGATGACGAGATCGGCATCGCGGGCGATTCGGTTGGCGGCGAGGCCGCCGGCGGCGCCAATGGGGCCGATGTTCCATGGATGGTTCCAGGGCAAGACGCCCTTGCCAGCCTGGGTTTCGGCGACCGGGATGCCGAACCCGGTGGCGAAAGCATCGAGCGCCTCGGAAGCTTCCGAGTAGATGACGCCCCCGCCAGCGACGATGAGCGGGTTGCTGGCCGCGGCGATCAGGCCGGCGGCGGCGGCCAGGTCCTCGTCGACCGGGGCGGGCCGGCGGATGTTCCAGACACGCCTCTCGAACAGCGCCGTAGGAAAGTCGAACGCCTCGGTTTGCACATCCTCGGGGAGCGCGAGCGTGACAGCGCCAGTCTCGGCGGGGTCGGTGAGCACACGCATGGCCTCTGGCAGGGCGCTGATCAACTGCTCCGGGCGATAGATGCGATCCCAGTACTTCGAAACAGGTCGGAAGGCGTCGTTGACGCTCATGTCCTGGCTGAGTGGATATTCCAGTTGCTGGAGCACGGGATGCGGGACGCGGTTGGCGAAGATGTCGCCCGGCAGGAGCAGCACCGGCAGGCGGTTGACGGTCGCGAGGGCGGCGCCGGTGATCATGTTGGTGGCACCGGGGCCGATCGACGACGTACAGGCGTACATCTGGAGGCGATTCTTCATGCGGGCATAGGCGGCGGCGGTGTGGACCATCGCCTGCTCGTTTTGCGGGCGATGGTAGGTGAGATCGTCTCCCACTTCCTCCAGCGCCTGGCCGATGCCCGTGACATTGCCGTGGCCGAAAATACCGAACATTCCGGCGAACATCCGCTGTTCCTGGCCGTCGCGGCTGGTGTGCTGGACCGAGAGATACCTGACGATTGCCTGGGCGACGGTGAGTCGAATGGTGCTCATGTTCCTGGAGTTCCTCCGGATAACTAGCGGCGGGAGCCTGCTCCCCTGTTCACGCGCTGGTCGATGTCCCGCCAGGTGGCGGCGTTTTCATTCTGCCCGTCATTCCAGGTCGAACGGACCCAGGCATAATCGGGGTCGTCGGCTGGCTGCATGGTGCGGACTGTCTCGTTGCCAGCGAGGACGTTCAGGTAATACCCGGTGTAACCGTGGGCGACGGCGAATGCGTGGTACCCCTTGGGCACGAGCAGGACAGCGCCGTCCTTGATGACCCAGGCGTGATCGAAATCCCCCTCGCCGGTGTAGAGGCGCTGCAACCCGAAGCCGTCGGGCTGGTCGATGCGGTAGTAGTAGATCTCTTCGAGATTCGATTCTTCGGGCATCCGGCTGACATCGTGCTTGTGGGGAGGGAAGCTGGACCAGTTGCCGCTGGGCGTGAAGACCTCGACGACGAGGAGCTTGTCGGCGGGAAATTCCGGTTTGATGATGTGATTGATCTGGCGGGCGGCGTTGCCGGCGCCACGAATCTCGACGTCGACGTCATCGGGCTCGATCAGGCGTGGAGGAAATCCTGTTTCGGCGCGCGATCTGGCGATGGCGATCTCACATTGGGTCGTGGCGGAGATGGAGTAGCTCGTATCGATCGGCAGGTAGAGAGCGGTTGGCTTGCCATCGAACACTGAGCCTGGGCGCTCGATGGTCCAGCTGTCCGGGCCGGAGGTGACCGTCGCGGTTCCCTGGAGCGGAACGAGGCAGACCTCGTCGTTGCCCGTGTCCTGGCTCCAGGCGCCGCCCTCGTCGAGGCGAACCGTGGTGAGCCCAATGTAGGTCCAGCCCGCGCTTTCGGGCGTGATGTCGACTCCCGTGCTGGGGAATTCGAGCGGCGCGGATTGAAGGAGCAACCGGTTTGGATCAAGCATGGATCGGTACCTCATCAGGAATGAAAAGTGGCGTTCGAACCGGAGGGATCGCGAGCACGCCTTGTGAAACTCCCACCAGCGGACTGAACCATCACGGCCCGCGAGTCCACCAGTGACGCGAACACCTGCCCTGGCATCGCACACGTGTCCCGGCGTTTCCGCGAGCATTGCCAACAACCGCCTGTCTGGACCAATTGCACCATGCCCGCAACCAAGTTGCCAATGATGT
>CAZSUN010000245.1:0-3336 GCA_964610045.1 uncultured Sphaerobacteraceae bacterium | reverse complement strand
TCGTATTTCAACACCACGCCGCTCGGGCGGGCCGTCACCGGCACCATGCTCGTCGCCGCCATGAAGGAGGACGATGTCCACATCTGGGGCGATGGCAGCACCTACAAAGGCAACGATATCGAGCGGTTCTACCGGTACGGTCTGCTGGTGAATCCCGACCTGCGGATCTACAAGCCGTGGCTCGACCAGCAGTTCATCGATGAGCTTGGCGGCCGGGCCGAGATGAGCGAGTACCTGACGGAGAACGGCTACGACTACCGGATGTCGGCGGAAAAGGCGTATTCGACCGATTCCAACATGCTCGGCGCCACCCACGAGGCGAAGGATCTCGAATTCCTCGATGCAGGGATCACGATCGTGAACCCGATCATGGGGGCCGCCTTTTGGAGGGACGACACCCGGATTCCGTACGAGGAGGTCCGGGTGACCTTCGACCAGGGGCTGCCGGTCGCGATCGACGGAGAGGAATTCGCGTCCCCGGTCGACCTGATGAGCCGCGCCAACGAGATCGGCGGGCGGCATGGGCTGGGCATGAGCGACCAGATCGAGAACCGGATCATCGAGTCGAAGAGCCGGGGCATTTACGAAGCGCCTGGCATGGCGCTGTTGTTCATTGCCTACGAGCGCCTGGTCACCGGGATTCACAACGAGGACACGATCGACCAGTACCGCGAATCCGGCCGCAAGCTCGGCCGCCTGCTGTACCAGGGGCGCTGGTTCGATCCACAGGCGGTGATGCTCCGGGAATCGTTACAGCGATGGGTGGCATCGCTGGTATCCGGGGAGGTGACGATCGGGCTGCGGCGCGGCAACGACTACTCGATCCTCAATACCGTGTCGGCGAACCTGACCTACGACCCGGAGCGACTGACCATGGAAAAAAGCGCGGCGTCGTTCACCCCACAGGACCGGATCGGCCAGCTGACGATGCGCAACAACGACATCACTGATACCCGCCGCAAGATCGCGTCGTACGTCCAGGGCGGCTTGATGACGCTGGCAGGTTCGACATCGATCCCGCAGCTGACCGGCGCGCTGGACGCGATCGAGGGTCCCGAAGACTGAACTGAATCGAACCGGTGTCTGGACCACTTCCCGCAGGCCGTGAATTGCGATTCGCAGCCTGCGGGACTTTATGTCAGGACCAGCGGCCGAGGCCATCGGAGATATCCTGCCAGTCGACCGTGTTGAAGAGCGGTTCGCCGTGGAGCAGGATCTCCTGGGCGGTCGTGAAGGCCACCCCGACACCCTCGACGCCTGCCGTGAATGCAATGAACAGGTCGGCGCCACCGTTGAGTGAAATAACCTGATTGACCGTCACCGAAACCACGGTCGTCGTCATGTCCTCGAAGAGCAGGTCGACCCAGGTGATCTGCGTCGGCCGGGCGCGGATGAGCAGTCGCACTCCGCCGGTACCCGGCAGTGGGTTGGCGTCCAGCCGGTCTCCGATCGCGACCCCATCATCGGGACGGCTCGTGAAGAGGAGCCGCGCTTCGACCGCTGGATCGGCCGGGACGAGGAACAGGTCATCCCGGCCGGTTTCTCCCCAATCCGGGTCCGAGCGCACTGGTAGAACGCCGCTGGCGTCGAGCGTCCAGGACCCGGGCCACTCGACGGTGTAGCCATAGAGTGGGCTCTGGTAGCTGTTCGGGCCGGTCAGGCCAGCCGCCTCCAGATCAGCAATGGTCCATCGCGCAGCGACGGGCGACGCCACTGGGGTCGGTTCCAGCGCATGGCCCTGCGCAAACGCGCCATCCCGGACCGCGATGACGCCGATCATCGGAGCCACGAGCAGCCAGCGGCGGTTGACCGAAAGCGAACGAGAGCGTTCCGCCAGGTTCATGGTGCAGTTCTCCCATCGAGGCAGCACGTGGCTCCGGCAGCACGTGCCGTCTCTCCATCGTACGGAGAACGGTGCAGGTGACCATACGCAAAAACACGCATTTCACCCACATCGAGAGCGCCGCTGCCCGGGTGATCCGGACAGCGGCGCTCGTTGGTGCCTGATCTTCGATTCGGCAGGGGCGCCGGCGTATGTGCCGGCGCCCCTGTCAGTCTATCCGATCCGGCGCACGGCGCTCATCCGGGTGATCCAGGCGAGGCCGGCCATGATGACCGCCAGCAGCAGCAGGATCGGGGTGAGCATGCCACCGTCGCTCGACCCATGACCGGTGGTCGGCAGCGTCGTAACCGGTGGTTCCGTCGGCGTCTCGGTCGGCTCCGGCGCGGGCGTCGGTTCCTTGACCGGGACCTCGACCTCGTCCGGCGGCGAGGTGACCGGGCATCCAGCCTCCTCACCTTCCGGTGCCTGACCGTCTTCGACACACGGACCGTTGCCGGTTGCCGTCGCCACATTGACGACCTTGCCAGCCGTGACATCAGCAGCAGTGACGGTGTACTGGGCAGTGACCGTGCCCGATTCACCCGGCGCCAGCGTACCGATTGCCGGGATCGTGACGCCGGCTGCCGCCAGCATCGGGTCGTCGATCACGATGTCCACGATCGTCACGTCGCCGGTGTTGGTGACGGTGAAGCTGTAGGTGATGACATCACCCTGCTTCACCGGCCCGGCCGGGCTCGCCGACTTCTCGAGCACCAGCGACGGGTGCTGGTTGACCGGCACCTCGACCTCGTCCGGCGGGGTCGTGATCGGATCGCACTCCTCCTCATCGCACGGACCGTTTCCGGTTGCCGTGGCCGAGTTGTAGACGTAGCCGTTCTCGGTATCGGCCGCGGTCACCACGTAGTCCGCGCTGACCGTTCTGAACTCGCCTGGGGCGAGATCGCCGACCGCCGGAATCGTGACGCCGGCTGCCGCCAGCATCGGATCGTTCACCGTGATGTCGCGGATCGTGACATCGCCGGTGTTGGTGACGGTGAACGAGTAGGTGATCGTGTCACCCAGGTTGACTGGACCTTCCGGATCAGCCGCCTTGTCGACCGTCATTGATGGGTGCTGGTTGACCGGAACCTCTTCCTCACCTGGCGGTGAGGTGATGGGCTCACAGTCTTCACCCTCACCTTCAGCCGGCATGCAGTGATCACCGGTCGCCGTCGCGACGTTGTGAACCCTGCCCGCTTCGGTGTCCGCCGCCGAGACCGTGTACGGGTCGCTCGTGACGTCCTTCCACTCACCCGGCGCCAGCGTGCCGACTGCCGGGACCGTGACCCCAGCCGCCGCCAGCAGCGGATCGTTGACTTCGATGTCGTCAATCGTGACATCGCCGGTGTTCGTCACCCGGAAGGTGAAGGTGATCGTGTCACCCAGGTTGACCGGACCTTCCGTGCTCGCCGTCTTGACGATGCTCAGACTCGGGTGCTGATTGACCGGCACTT
>CAZSUN010000244.1:0-3337 GCA_964610045.1 uncultured Sphaerobacteraceae bacterium | reverse complement strand
GGAAACGGTGTTCACCATACCCGGCATGGGCCGGCTGGTGGTGCAGAGCATTGGCCGGCGGGATTTCCCGGTCATCCAGGGGGCGGTGATGCTGATCGCGGCGGTCTACGTGCTGGTGAACCTGACCGTCGATATCCTCTACGTCTACATCGACCCGCGGGTGCGCTATGGCGGCAACTGAGGCGTCTGGCCTGGCTGGGGCCACGACGCGCCCGGCGCAACGGGGGTTGCTCAAGGGCATATCGCCGGCGTCGCGCTGGTACTGGGTAAGAACGCTGCTCGAAAACCCGGTGGCGGCGGTGAGCGGCTCGATCCTGCTGGTTCTCGTGGTATGCACCACGCTGGCCCCGCTGCTCTCCCCGGCCGACCCGACCTTTCTCGATCCGGTGCGGCGGTTGGAACCGCCTTCCCGCGAATTCTGGTTCGGGAGCGACGACGTGGGGCGGGATATCTTCAGCCGCATCCTGTACGGCGGCCGGGTGTCGATCCTGATCGGCGTTACCGTGATGCTGGCGTCGGCCGCCATCGGCACGGCGCTTGGGCTGATTTCCGGCTACTACGAGCGCTTCGACGCGCTGATCATGCGCACCATGGACGGCCTGATGGCGTTTCCCAGCATCCTGCTGGCGATCGCGATCATGGTCGCGCTGGGATCGGGCGCGGCCAATGTGTGGCTGGCGCTGGTGATCGTGTATACGCCGAACGTGGCGCGGTTGGTGCGGAGTTCCACGCTGGTGCTGAAGCAGCAGCAGTATGTGGAATCGGCGCGGTCGGTGGGGATGCGCGACAGCCAGATCATGCTGAAGTACATCTTCCCGAATGGGCTGTCGCCGCTGATCGTGCAATGCACGTTCATCATCGCCTACGCGATCATCGCCGAAGCCTCGCTCTCGTTCCTGGGGGCGGGGGTGCATCCCGAAACGCCCACCTGGGGCAACATGCTGCGGGACGGCCAGCGCCTGATCCAGCGCGCCTGGTGGCCGTCGATGTTCCCGGGCGCCGCGCTCGTCATCCTCGTGCTTTCGCTCAACCTGCTCGGCGATGCGTTGCGCGACGCGCTCGATCCGCGCGGTCGAGGTCGCTGATTTCCTTTTTCCGGCGCGTTTCGTTTTGTTCATATGGGAGCAAGTACACCACCATGATCCTGATCGACGGGCATCTCGATATTGCCCTGAACGCCCTTGTCTACAATCGTGACCTGAAGAAGACCGCCCTGGAAATCCGCGAGGATGAGGCCGGGATGACGGGCAAGGGGCGCGGCCTTGGCACGATTGGCCTGCCCGAACTGCGCGACGCCGAGGTGGCGATCAGCTTTGTCACCTGCCTGGCTCGGGTGCGGCCCGAAGTGACCGAGGACATGCGGCTCGACTACCGCACGCATGAATCGGCCCAGGCCCACGCCCACGCGGAGCTTGCCTACTATCGCGAGCTGGAGCGGCAGGGCATCTTCCGGATCATCAGCGACGCGGCCGGTTTGCGCGAGCACATGGATGCCTGGCGGAATGATTCGGCGTCCACTCCGTTGGGCGCGGTGCTGACGATGGAGGGCGCGGACCCGATCGTGGCGCCAGAATACGTACACCTGTGGTGGGACATGGGCCTGCGGGTGCTGTCTTTGGCGCACTACGGGCCGAGCAAGTACGCCTCCGGGACGGGCACGAGCGGGCCGGTGACGGCGGATGGGTTGGCGCTGCTGGACGAGATGGCGAAGACGCCGATGATCCTGGATGTGACCCATCTGTGCGACGAGAGTTTCTGGATGGCGATCGAGCGCTTCCCTGGGCCGCTGATCGCCACGCATTCGAACTGCAGGGCGCTGGTGCCCGACGAGCGGCAGTTCAACGACGATCAGCTCAAGGCGCTGATCGAGCGGGATGCGGTGATTGGCGCGGCGATGGATGCCTGGATGCTGTATCCGAACTGGGTGAAGGGCGAGACGACGCCGGAGAATGTGACGATCGAGGATTTCGTGAATCACATCGATCACGTGTGCCAACTGGCCGGGAACACCCGTCACGCCGCTATTGGCACCGATCTCGACGGCGGATACGGGACCGAGCAGACGCCGCGCGACCTGGATACCTACATCGATATGCAGAAGGTTCCCGAGTTGCTGCGCCAGCGTGGCTATGCGGAAGTCGACATCGAGGCGATCTGTCACGGGAACTGGATTCGCCGGTTGGAGACCGCCTGGTCGTAGGGCCGGGCCGCGCGGGGAGACAGGCGAGCGGCACGATGTAACCGTCTCTTCAGGGCCGACATGGAGTCGGCCCCTACGAAAGAACGGTCTCTTTCGTGATAGTCCGTTAATAGGAATACCCCAATTGGTGCATCCCTCATCGTGAGACGGGCTCGAACACCGGACGAAGTCCTGCCGCCGCTAGGCGGGCTCCGCCCGACCGTACCGCAGTCCGTTTCCGATGGCGAGCGGTGAGTGGTTCGCGCATGGGGGAGACCACACACCGGCGTGGGCTCGATGGGGCTACAGACCCCGCTGCGCGGGGCCGTAGCCCCGTACATTCAACGATCATGCCCAGCGTGAGAGACCGCCATCGGATTTGGTCAAACTTGCCTTGTGTTGTTCGACGACGATCACGAACTTGCCGGAATGGGCCAGACGAGGCTACCGGGTACATGCGGACACAGTAGCCTGTCTGCCTTGCTCGTCCTCCTAGAATGATGCATAGCGCCGTGCATGGATTTGGAGAGAACGATGTCGCACATCTCGGTGAGGATCAGCAGCAAGCATCAGATTGCCGTGCCGGCCTCGGTGCGCCGGGAGTTGTCGATCAATGCCGGTGATCATTTTCTGGTAAGTGTCGAAGATGGCGCGATCATCCTCGTCCCCAAACCGGTAGACCCAGTCGAGGAACTTCGGGGTCTGGGCCAGGACGTGTGGACTGGTGTCGATGCCCAGGACCATGTGGACCGGGAACGAGACGGGTGGTAGACGCGCTGGGGTATTCCTGCAGATAAGGGTGGAGCGACTGGTGGCGCCATCGAAAGAATGTGAGTGATTGAGTCGCTGCCGGGCGAGGCTGTGAGGTCTGGCTGGCGCCAATGAGCGAGAGGGGCTATGACGATGGAGTCGGCACAGGTGCGGGCCATGGTGGATGCGGCCAGGTCGAATGCGTCAACGCTTGGTTTGAGGGTCGATGACGCGGTCGTTCTTCACGCCTCGAACCGTGTCACGGTGCGCCTGGCGCCGTGTGATGTCGTGGCCCGGGTCGCGCCGATGTCGTACCAGCCGAGCGTGGAATTCGAGATCGAGGTCGCCCGGCTGCTCGCTGAAACCGATAGCCCGGTGGCCACGCTTGATCCTCGTGTCGAGCCTCGC
>CAZSUN010000243.1:0-3376 GCA_964610045.1 uncultured Sphaerobacteraceae bacterium | reverse complement strand
CCTTCCTCGTCGCCCTGCGCATCTGGCGCCGCGCCAGCCGCGGCTACCAAAGCTCGGGAACGTGAACTAACCAGGAAGCAGGAGTCCAGATTCGTGATGTTGTATCCAGCCGGTACGGGGATGGGAGCCGATTGACCGTTCGGTGAGCGAATTCCGGACACCTTCGCGGGCGCGTGCGTTTTCGCCCGCGCTAATTCGGTCATTCTTTAATTCCGGTTCGCGGTGATTTGGCCCGGAATGGCGGGGATTTCGGCTGGCGATTTATTGCGAATTACCGCGAATTACCGCGGGCCTGCCTGGTGGCATCGTGGACCACGACAGGACGATGGAACAGGCGGTGGTCATGGTGAGCGGTCCTTTCCGGAGGGTGGGCGACATGTTCCTACCCAGTGAACGCATCGAGCGAGGGAAAACCCGCCACACCTCCGGGTACTCCGTCGCTCGCCACTCGCCAGGATTCATGCGAGAGGCTGTTCAGCGCGATAGCGATCCAGCAAGTAGCCAATGGTGTGGCTCTCGTTGACAGCATCGTGCGGAATGAGCGCGTAGCTCCATGGTTTGCCACCAATCGACGCGGCATGATCGCTGGCCTGCTGGCACCAGGTGACAGCGGCATCCCGTTTCGCGACAACAACACTATCCTCAAGCTGATCACGCTGTTTCGTTTCGAGGATCACGATACGGTCCGGCAGTTCGGCGACGAAGTCCGGTTGGTAGCGGGGCTGCTCAAGTCCATCGCGGTAGTAGATGTCGAACTGGTCGCGCGGCGGGCGGAACCACTTCTGGCTTTCGCGATCGAGCACGATGGCCAACAGGCGCTCCGGATTGGATTCGAATTTCTGCCTTGGGTGAAGACATCGCTCGAAGCCGCCGTACAGCTTTTGCCTGATGCTGGAGAGTGGCTCGGGACGCACGCGAAAACTGGTCACTTCACCGTCGTGTTGGGCAAACGCAACCGTCTTGATGGGCGTGAATCCAGCCACCACCACTGTTTCAAAGCCGCCGCTGGCATCCTCGCGGAAATGCGGGGCCATCTGGCTGTAGAGTGATTGGGCAATCACTCGCTGATTGGCATGCAATACCTGCCTGGTCTCCTCATCGCCGGTGAGATAGGACCGCAGATGGTTGACCACCTCGGTCGCCAGGCGCTGCAGGAGTTCGGCGTGGTCATCGTAGGAGATTTCGTCGAAGTCGATTAGCCCGCTGATGACGTAGTCCTCCAGGCGAGCTTCGCGATAGCCACCCGCGGCCACGCCCACCACCTCGCCGATGCCATCGCGCAGCCGCTGGACCCACAACTCATCGCTGACCGGTGGAAAGTTGAACGAGTCGAGATCAAGTTCGAACGGCTCGAACCAGGTCCGCAACTCGCCACGAGGGATGACCGAGATGCGCGGAATTGAGATTCCTCCATCCATCACCACCCTGGCTGTCTGCTGGACGATAGTGGTCAGGTCTGGGCGATCATCGGTGTCGATTAATGCCAGTTGCCCGGTGATATATTCCGCTTCGACCTCGCGAACAATACGCTGTTGAACCTCGGGACGGTCGAGCCAGGAGGCGTCTGGCACCAAAACCGGGTCGTGCTGCAGGCGCTCGATGGCGCGGTAGGCCGCCGTGGCGGCCCGAACCTCGGCCGGGGTGGTGAAGACCGGCTTGACGGCAGCTTCGACTTCAGTGTCCGCCGTCAGTTGTGCGGGCTCGATACCCAGCCGGGTTTCGATGGTGGGCGGAACGACCACGGCTTTCGGTTTCTCCCGCAACTGGTCGTCGGTGAGCACGATGTGCTGAAGCTGGATCGGCGAATCGGGCTTGTTGGCCTCGTCGACGATTTCCTGGAACCGGTCGTGACCGACGATGCTGAGGCGGTCGACGGCGGCAACTCCGGTGCGCTTGCCATACGGGAGGCGAAGGCCACGCCCAATGGTCTGCTCGATCAACACCCGCGCAGTGGCTGCCCGCAGCGGGACGATGGTGTAGAGGTTGGTGACGTCCCAGCCTTCCTTGAGCATGTTGACGTGGATGACGATTTCGGTAGGGCTGTCGGGTCGTTCGACCTCCAGCAGCTTGAGGACCGTTTCATCCTTCTCCGCCCCAGACCCGCTGGAGTCGACCTGGATGACCTTTTCGGCATAGCGTCCGCCGAAGAATTCGTCGCCGCGGATCAGCGCCTGGAGTTCGGCGGCGTGGGTGGTGTCGCGGGCAATCACCAGCACGAATGGCTTGACTATCGGCTGCCCGGTATTGCGCGCATACGTCTCAAGTTCGACCTTCGTTTGCTCGTGGAGGCGAATGCCGTCTTCGAGCTTGATGCGCTCCAGTTCGGCGGGGGCCAGACTATCGGGGTTGAAGTTTTGGCGGGTGACGACCGCTGGTTCCTTGACGAAGCCATCTTCCATGGCCCGGCGGAGCGAGTAGTCCTGAATGACATTCTCGAACGGGATGGTGCGATTGCCGCTGGTGAGGTACGGCGTGGCCGTCAACTCCAGACCGAGGATGGGCCGCAGCTCGTTGATGGCGCGGACTCCCGCCGAGGCGCGGTAGCGGTGCGACTCGTCCATCAGCAGAACCAGATCGTCCAGCCCAGCCAGCCAGTCGAAGTAGCTTTGGCCGATGTATTCAGAAAGCCGTTTGATCCGTGGGGATTTACCGCCGCGCACTTCGGTGTTGATCTTGGAAATGTTGAAGATGTTGATGCGGCACTTGATGAGGACATCGAACAGGCGGCCGGCATACGACTCCCAGTTGTCGCCGGTGACGATGTCGGGCGGGCTGGTGGCGAACGCGCTGACACCCTTGAAGACGTACTTGGGAGAGCCCTCGGTGAAGTCGCTGATGAGCTTGTTGTAGATGGTGAGGTTTGGCGCGAGGACGAAGAAATTGTCAATACCGTGCGCGGTGTGCAGGTAGGTGATGAATGCGCCCATGAGGCGGGTTTTGCCGACGCCGGTGGCGAGGGCGAAGCAGAGCGACGGAAAGTCCCGCTCGAAGTCGGTGACGTGCGGGTACTCGGCGTGGATGATCTCCAGCGCCTGCTGGGCGTCGGCGTCTGGCCCGATCGGGGCGATCTCCATGACCCGGTCGAGGATGGTGAGTCCGTCACGTTGGGGTGGGCGGAGACTGAGCCGCCCACTGATGGCGTTGACCTCGGATCGCATCAGATTCCCTCCAGGTCGAGCGCCTGTTGACCAGGTGCCGGTGCCGCATCCGGCAGCTCAGACACCTCCAGGCTGTAGTCGTCGCGACCCCATTCGCATTTATTGAGGACGGTGTGGGGAATCTTGCGGATGGTGAGGTTGGGATAGCCGTCCTTTGGGGCGCGGAAGGAGCCGCAACAGACGAGAAGGGTGCGATCGGGTCCGACCTCGTCACTGAG
>CAZSUN010000242.1:0-3440 GCA_964610045.1 uncultured Sphaerobacteraceae bacterium | reverse complement strand
CTCGTTGCGGATGTTGCTGGACTCAGCCCTTGATCGCACCAGCTGTCAAGCCCTGGATGAACCGGCGCTGCATCAGCACGTAGACAACGATCATCGGCACGGTCGCGGTTGTCAGCGCGGCGAAGATTTGGCCCCACTCCGCCCGGCCGAACTCGAAGAAGAAGACCTGGATCGCCAACGGCACCGTCCGCAAATCGGGCGACCGGATCAGGATCAAAGCCAGGAAGTACTCGTTCCACGATGCCAGGAATTGCAGGATCGCCACCGTTCCCACCGCCGGCGCGGTCAGGGGCATGATGATCCGCACGAATGCGCCGAACCGGCTGTCGCCGTCCAGCATCGCGGCATCTTCCAGGTCACGCGGGATCGTGGTGAAGAACGCCCGGAATATGAAGATCGCCAGGGGCAAGCCACCCGAGACCAGCGGCAGGATGTAGCCGAGATAGCTGTCGGTCATGTGCAGCTTGACGAGCATCACGTACAGGGGGATCACCGGAACGGGAGCCTGCATCGTCAATACGAAGAGCAGGAAGATCGTGAGCGAAAACCGGAAGTTGAACCGCGCCAGGGCATAGCCCGCGGTCGACGCGATCGCGATCACCAGCACGACGGTGGAGAGCGAGACGAAGATGCTGTTGAACAGCGCCCGCCCTAGGTTCGCCGCCTGCCAGGCATCCCGGTAGTTCTGCCAGGCAGGCGATGACGGCAATCCCCAGATGTTCTCCATCATCTCCGACTGGGTTTTCAGCGACGAGATGAACATCCAGGCAACGGGGTATACCACGATGATGGTGAACACGATCAGCACGGCGTGCATACCGAACGACCCCATCAGCTTGCCGGGAGTGAGACCCTTGTGCTGGTTGACGGCGCCGTCGAGTGGTTGCGTCGCCATCGGCTCAGTACTCCGTCCGGTTGCGGGACATGATCCCCAGCAGGATCAGCGCGACCACCGTGACCAGCGCGAACAGGACGTACGAGAGTGCTGCGCCATAACCAAACCGGTAGAAGGCGAATGCCTGGGTGTACATATGCAGGGCAATCACGTTGGTGGAATCAGACGGACCGCCCTGGGTCATGATGAAGGGAATATCGAAGACGTTGAGTGCCCCCATGACCGCCACGAAGACGTTGACCAGCATCACAGGCTTCAGGAGCGGAATGGTGATCGTCCGCAAGCGCTGGAAGGAGGAAGCGCCGTCGATTCTCGCCGCCTCGTAGAGTTCGCCCGGAATCGTTTGCAATCCGGCGAGGAAGATCACCATGTGGAAGCCATACCACTTCCAGACATCGACCCCGATCAGCGACCACAGTGCGGTCGAGGTCGTCCCGATCCAATCATGCGTCCAGGCACCAAGCCCAACCGCGATCAGCAGGGTATTGAGCAATCCGAAATCGTAATTGAAGATGCGCGTCCAGAGGATGCCGACGACCACGAACGACATCACCACCGGCATGAACAGGGCGGTCCGGTAGAACGCCCGCCCCCACATCGCATGGTTCAACAGCAGCGCCAGCGCGAGTGAGATCACGATCTTGCCGGTCACCGTGCCGATCGCGTACTGCACGTTGTTCATCAACGCGCCGGGCAGCTTCGGGTCGCGCAGCATGCGGCGGAAGTTGTCGAGCCCGATGAAGACGGGCGGTTCCAAGCCATCCCAGCGGAGGAATGCCAGATAGACACCAGCCACCAGCGGCACGATGGTGAATGTTCCGTACAGAATGACGGCAGGCGCCACCCACAGGTACGGGCTCAGGCGCTCACCCCACGAACGCCGCCGCCGGTGCGTGATCACACCGCCAGGGACCGGGCGATCGATGGATGTCGCATTCCCTTCGTGCTGCATCGACCCTCACCGTGATGACTGGGTCCGGCGCGCGCGACATCGTTTCACGCACGCCGGGTCGCCAGGTTGCTACTCGAATTCGTAGCCGTCGAAGTAGAGGTCATCCAGCACCTGCTGGATCGCGGCCGCTGCCTTCTCGGGATCGGTGTCGCCACTGACCAGTTTCTGTTGATTTTCCTGGAACGCCCGGGTCACTTCCGGCGGCCAGAACCAGTCAAGATAGGTGATCTGGAGCGGCGAGCAGGTCTCTGCATAGGACAGCGCCAGCGGCGAATCGCTGGCCACGACATTGACATTGCAGGAGACCGGATCGCCGTTGAATTCATTCATCCAGGCCACGGTCTCGTCGCGGGTCACGAGCTCCATCACGCCGTCGGCGAGGGCCGAGCGCGATTCATCGATCTTCGCGTACTTCGTCAACGCAGACCCGGTGCCACCCGGCAACTGCCGCTGCACGGCAGTATCGGCAACCGCCGTGACAGGCGGCATCAGCTTCATGTCGAGATCGGGGAAATCGCCCCGCTCGTACTCACCGATCGTGCCAGTGTGGGTGTAGTAGAACGCACCCTTGCCCTGGGTGAACAGGAGCAGCGCGGCATCGCGGTCGGCACTCAGGACCGACTCGTTGAACATGCCGTCCTGCCCGAAACGGTAGAGGATTTCGAGCGCGGCGACGTGCTCGGGATCGGTGAATTTCGCCTCACCCTTGAGCGTGGCAATCGTCTTCTCGATAGCCTGGTTGCCAGAGGTCTGCGCATATGCCCAGAACTGCCAGATCGGCCAGAGGTATATCACCTGCCCGTCGTGCACGAAGGGAGCTGCGCCGATCGCCTCCAGGTCGGGTTTCAGCGCCACCAGGTCATCGTAGGTCTGCGGCGGCTCGGTCACGCCGATCTGGTCGAACAGTTTCTGGTTGTAGAAGAAGGTGAAGCCGCCAATGCCGCCCCAGGGCAGCGCCCACAGCTTGTCGTTGATGGTGTAGGTCTCGAGACCGACTGGCCGGAACCGGTCGAGGTAATCGAGGGCGGAGAGGTCGGTCAGCCGATCGCCGACGGCATACCGCCGGAGGTCCTGGCCATTCAGATCGATCAGGTCGATCTGGTCGCCCGCAACCTCCGCGGCGGTGAACAGTTCGACGAACCGCTCGCTCGTGGCGAAGCGCCACTCGACCTCGACGCCAGGATATGCGCCCGTGATCGCATCGATGATCGGGCCAGCGTTCTCGACATCCCGAACCGAGAAGACAACAAACTTGCCCTGATAGTCCTGCCGCGCGGCCGCAGCGCCTGGTATGTACAGTCCAGCACCGCCGAGGGTTGCCGCGACGCCTGCTCCGGCTCCTGCCTTGAGGAGCGACCGGCGTGAGACATGGTGTTGATGCATTGCGTGATCCTCCGCTCAATTCTGCGCGTGCGACTGCACAACATGGATCTGGTTACGGCCCTGGTTGCGCTGCCCCTTTCCAGCCCGGATGCGGGCGATGGCAGATAAACGGTCGGTGTGTCAGGCGTTCAGGACGCCGCGCTGGATCAGGAATCGCCGGTAGATATCCTCGAACAGGCGGACATCGGTGCGGGTGTCTGCCGCCGTCGA
>CAZSUN010000241.1:0-3459 GCA_964610045.1 uncultured Sphaerobacteraceae bacterium | reverse complement strand
GACAACGAGACAAGGAGTTGCCAAGCGTCGCACAGACGCTACCTACCCCTGTGAGCGAGTCGGGAAGGGGGCAGGGGTTGGGTGACGCGCAGCGCTGTGTGGTTGTCCTTTTTTCGCAATCACCTTCCTGCAACACCCTGTAAGTGAACGCTGGGTGCCAGGGATTGTGCGCCAGCGCGGGCAGGTGTGCCGTGCCGTCGCCGGTCAACCCTGGAGGACGGTCAGCGTCGCGGCCACCAGGAAGCCCAGCACGGTAAGCAGGCCGACGGTTTTCCCGCCGTGCTCGAAAGCTTCCGGCATCATGGAGTCTGCGAGCATGGTGAGGACGGCGCCGGCGGCAAAGGCTTCCACCATGTACCCCTGGTCCTTGACCCGGTCGGCAATCAGGAATCCGCCAGCGGCTGCCACGGCACTGGCGACGGAGAGACCGAGCCACATCATCAGCACACTTCGCGACGAAGTGCCGACCGCTTCCAGGCTGAGCGTGCCGGCGATGCCCTGGGGAATGTTCGAGACGAAGATGGCAGCGACAAAGGCGACCGAAATGCTGCCCCCGAGCGACAGGCCGATACCGAGCACGAACGACTCGGGAATGCCATCGAGCAGCGCTCCGATGAACATGGCGGAGCCAGACCCCTGCGTCGGAGTATCGATGCTTTGGCGATCGGCGCCGCCCCGGCTGTCTGCCCACCGGTCCGCAAAGTAGTACACCAGCGCTCCGACCAGGAAGGCGATCCCGATCTCGAACCCCTGTTCGATGATGGAGGGCGGAATCAGTTCGTAAGCGATGGCGCTGATCATGGCGCCCGCGCCGAACCCCATGATCTGCCCGATCAGGCGCTCGTTGTTCGCCAGCCGTGGCGCGATGGCCTGCCCGATCAGCAGTGATGCGGACGAGAAGAACCCCCAGACGAGTGCGTTCCAGATGCTCATGGCCTCTCCGGATCGACCAGCGACCAGCGCCAAGTGTGGCTCCGGTATTGTCTCGCATTTTCGCCGTTCGCACATGCCCTGCATTTGTGAGAGCGCCAGGAAGGAGCCAGGAGCGCATCCGCCCGCGATCACCCGCGCCCCGTTACGGGCTGTCGGGATCGATCGGCGGGTTGAATCCATTCCTGGACCATCGCCAGAGCGCCGTGTGCATTTCCGCGGGCGGGATATCGATCTCCTGCAGGGCCGATCTCCAGGCCTGCTCCACGTGTAACGGTGTTGGGGTTCCTGAAAGCAGCCCAAGTTCGATCGTGCTCCTGGTGACATGGGTATCAGGAATGATTGACAACTCATGGAGCCGCTGGAAAGGCAGGTCGGTGAATTGCGCGAGAATGAATATCCAGTAGTTGGAGAGCTTGATTCCTCGCAGATTTGGGAAGAGGTGCTTTTTCTCGTGCTGGAGTGCATGCACGATCGTGGGCACGTCGAAGTCGCAGGTGTCGAGGAAGACACGGGGATCGTTCCCGTAATGTTGATGGAACGATTCGCACAGGGCGAGCCAGGCGGCGGGATGCCGGTGAGTCTGGATGGCAAGGCGGTGCCGTAGCAGCGCCTGTTGCAGGTCATCGCGGGACAATTGGCAGACGCTTTCAGGCAGGAAGGCCCAGCGCGAGCCGGTATCGTTCCAGGTCGCGAGCGCGCTGGCCCAAAGCACAGGTGAGCTGCGCTGGAAGTTGATCGCGGCCGGCAGGGTGAAGTAGAGGACGTTTTCGCGTGAACCCCGAGGCAGGTCCGGATGGACTTCGTGCTGGTCGGGTCCCGGAATCAGCCCATCCAGGTACATCTGGTGCAGGATGCGCGCGCGTTCAACTGCGTGTTTCCATAGTCGTGTGCCTGATTCCACCAGTGTTCCCAACGATCCTCTCGTGGTTGCAACCGCAGGGTCGATACGCTCACTCCTGGTGGAACGATACCTCCCACGAATCGAGTTGGCGCCGGTAGAATGCCGGAACCTGACACGATTCCGATGGAGGACATACCTATGCCGGCTCAACAGGCACGCGTGAAGATCGATCTCGACCGCACAATTGGCACGGTCGACCGGCGCATCTTCAGCGGGTTCATCGAGCACCTTGGTCGCTGCATCTACGGCGGTATCTATGACGAGGGCTCGCCGCTGGCCGACGAGCAGGGATTCCGGACCGATGTACTGGCGGCGCTGGCCGACCTGAAGGCTCCGGTGATGCGGTGGCCGGGCGGAAATTTCGTCTCCGGTTACACGTGGACCGATGGCATCGGACCGCAGGACCAGCGTCCTCGACGGTTGGAACTGGCCTGGCACGATGTGGAATCCAACCGGTTCGGCACGGACGAGTACATCGCCTGGTGCCGGGTCGCCAATGTCGAGCCGTTCATCTGCGTCAACATGGGCACCGGCACGATGGAAGAGGCCCGATCCTGGGTCGAGTACTGCAACGGCACGGCAGACACGTATTGGGCGAACCTGCGGCGCCAGCATGGGCACGAGGAACCGTACAACGTGCGGTACTGGGCGCTCGGCAACGAGATGTACGGCAACTGGCAGATCGGGGCGCTTTCGGCCGACGACTACGTGAAGAAGGCGATCGAGTTCGCGAAGGTGATGACCTGGACCGACCCGTCGATCGAACTGGTTTCCTGCGGACAGAACGGGTCATCAGCCTGGGACCGGACGGTGCTGGAAGGGCTGGCGAAGTTCGTCCGCTACCACAGCATCCACATTTACACCGGCAGCGCGAACTTCGAGGAGAACGTCTACCAGCCGCACATCGCCGAGTACGAACTGGACGTGATGCGGGCGGAGATCGCCCGCGTGCGCAAGCAGCAGAACATCCGGCACGAGATCGGGGTGGCGTTCGACGAGTGGAATGTCTGGTACCGAGCGCGCGGGGCGGCCACAAGGCTGGAAGAACAGTACGACCTGTCCGACGCGCTGGCAGTGGCGGCGTATCTCAACATTTTCGTACGGCAGTGCGATGTGACCCCGATGGCGAACCTGGCGCAGATGGTCAACGTCATTGCGCCGATCTTCACCTCGCCGGACGGCCTGTACCTGCAGACGATCTACCACCCGCTGCGGCTGCTCGCGCAGTTCACGCGAGAGGTCGCGCTTGATGCCTGGGTGGACAGTCCGCAGGTGACGTTGCCGGAGTCTGTGCCGGATCTGGACACGCCTTCCCGGGCAGCTCCGCACAATCCGTTCACGGTGCTCGATGTCGCGGCAACGCGAGACGAGGCGCGGTCGGAACTGGTGCTGTCGCTGGTCAACCGGAGCGAGCTCGATGCGCTCGAGGTCGCCGTGGATCTGGCGGCGGGGTCGGCGACCGGCGAATTCACCCGGTACGAGGTCAATGGCGACAACGTCCACGCGATCAACGACTTCGACGCGCCGGACCGGGTGGCGGTGCGGGAGTCGTCGGAGGCCGCTTCCGGCGATCGCCTCGCGGTGACGTTACCCGCCCATTCCCACACCGTGTTGCGCATTCCGCT
>CAZSUN010000240.1:0-3482 GCA_964610045.1 uncultured Sphaerobacteraceae bacterium | reverse complement strand
GGAGGGTTCGATGACGTTCAAGCGGTAGGCGGCGTCCACGGCCGCGGCGCGCGAGACGACCTCCAGTTTGGCCAGGATATTGCTGACGTGCTTGGAAACCGTCGGCCGGGAGATGAACAGGGCGCTGGCGATCTGGGCATCGGTAAGACCCTTGGCGACCAGCCGCAACACCTCCAGTTCCCGGGCGGTCAGGCCATGAGCTGTGTGTCGCCCCCCATTGCCCGCGGGTGAGAATGCAAGAGATTCCTCCACCGCTTGCTTCAGCGTGAGGGTGCGACCAGTCTCCCAGGCAGACTCGAACTTCCGGCCGCCAAGCCGGGATTGGATCGCGGCCAGTTCCGCCGCGTCGCGGCGCTGTGCCTCGAATGGCGGCACGATGCCCAGTTCGCCCACGATCCGGTCGGCCAGCGCCAGCAGACGGGTTGCGAAGCCCAGGTCTCCGATGCTGGCGACAAGGTGAGCGAACACCACGATCGAATCCGTCACATACATCGAGTCCCGCATACTCCACCGGAGAGTCAAAGCATGTTGAACGGTGGAAATCGCCCGGTCAAGGTCGCCCAATTCGCGCAGGATGCTGGCGTGGAGGCTGAGGGACCCGGCCATTCCCCACGCATTCCGCTGGATTTCCCAGCGCCCGAGCGCCTGGATGACCAGCGACTCAGCGATGCCGATTTCTCCCTGGGACAAGGCGGCGGTCGCCAGGTTGTGCATGGCGGCCGCGGCTTCGGTCTGGGCATCGACATCCGGCGAATCCCCGATGATGGCGATGGCTTGCTCGAACAGCGGAACAACCTGCCGCATGCCGTCCCGGTCGCCGAGGGCGTTGGCCAGGTGAAACAGGGACATACCAATGCTGGCATCGTCCTGGCTTTCGCGCGCCACATCCACGGTGGCTTCGGCGAGCAGGACCGCGCGATCGATATCGCCGAAGAATCCCGCGAACTCACTGGCCGCGAACAGCACACGCACGTAGGCGGCCATGGATTGGGACCGGCCAAGGGCCAGTGCCTGCTCGATCGCCTCCCTGCCCTCGGCCAAATATCCTCGCATGATCCAGAAGTACCAGCACGCGGCCACCAATCGCTGGGCCGACTCGACATCCTGGCGACCCACCATCCAGGCGAGAGCCGCGCGCACGTTGTCGTGCTCCAGGTCGAGGCGGTCGAGCCATTGCTGCTGGTCGTCCCAGCCGGCCCACTGTCGATCCCGTTCGCACAGAGCCAGGACGTAGGCCGCGTGTCGATCCCGCGCGAGCGATGCCTCTCCGCTTGCGCCGAGTCGCCTCAGGGCATCATCGCGGATTGGTTCAAGCATGAAGTACCGGGCCACGCCGGGAGGCGCTTCCCGCTGGCTGAGCAGGCTTTGCTCGACCAGGGTGGAGACCTCGTCGACTCGTTCGAGCCGGGAGTCGCCTTCGGTCCCTGCGGATGCGACCGCTTCCGCCGCTTCGAGAGAAAACCCGCCCTCGAACACGGCTAGCTGGCGAAATGCCGCTTGCTGGGACGCGGTGAGTTGATCGTACGACCAGCCAATAGTGGCATGCATGGTCCGTTGCCGCTCTGGCGTGGCCCGATGTGTTCCCGTCGCTTCCGGGAAGTTGCGATCGAGCAGCGAGAGGATCTCGACTGGCGTAAATGCCACCATCCGGGCGGCCGCGAGTTCGATGGCCAGCGGCAATCCATCAAGCCTTTGGCAGATTTGGGCGACGGCGTCCGCATTCGCTTCGCTGACCACGAAGCCTGGCCGAACCGCCTCCGCGCGGGCGGCGAACAATTGGATGGCCGGGTTGTCGACCGTGGAATCCGGATCGTGCACCCAACCCGGCGGCGGCAGGTTGAGCGGGAGAACGGAGAATAGCCGGCCGTCCGGGATGTGCAGCACCGCCCGGCTGGTAATCAGCAGCTTGAGCTGGCGGCAGGAAACCATCAGGTGGTGGAGCAGGGAGGATGCCGGCGCCACCTGCTCGAAATTGTCGAGGACGAGCAACATCTGGCGGTGGCCGATGGAGGCAATCAATCGGTCCTCGATGGGAGATGCATCGGAGTCGCTCATACCCAGGGTTCTGGCGATGGTGGAGGCAACGTGATCGGCGTTACGGGCCGACATGAGCGAAATGAAGGCGGTTCCCTGGGCGAACCGGTCGTCCACCGCCGCCGCGACGTGCAGCGCCAGCCGGGTTTTTCCGACGCCGCCTGGCCCGGTAAGCGTGACCGCCGGCACATCTTCGCGGAGGAGCAGGGACTGAATGGCCTCGAGTTCCCGCTCTCGTCCCAGCAGAGGCGTGCGCGGGAGTGGAAGGGGAGGCAGTCGTGGTCCATCCTGCCACGCCAGGGGAGTGAGCGCCACCGGGATGCTGGAACTTTCGCCGGACGTGGGATTCGGCACCTTCGCCTCCCTTGCTCTTGCATATCGTGGGTCCCCGGAAATCCATCTTGGGGCCTGCCCGACCTCCGGTCAACCAATGCTTCTGGGAGTTTCAATCCACATGATGGGGAGACCCCGATCTGGGCAACGTTGGGGAATCCCGCGATGGGCGGTGGTCGGGTACGATAACGCTCCGCGCGCCTGGTCGCGGCCAATCGATTGATCGACCGGAGAGACCGTGTGACCGATGCCATCTACCGTCCGCAACGTAACTGGGGTTGCCGCATTCACGACTACACGGTGAAGGGGATGCGGCTGATCGTGATGGAGAACGACCTCCTGCGCATCGGCATCCTGGCGGGCAAGGGCGCCGATATCGTGGAGTTGAACTACAAGCCGCGCGATGTGGACATGATCTGGCTGAATCCAACCGGAGGCATTCGCAACCCAGTTTCCCACGCCACGACCGCGCCGGACTCTCAGGGAGCCTTCGATGAGATCTACCTGGGCGGATGGCAGGAGATGTTCCCGCAGGCGCTGGGGGCGCAGGTGATCGATGGCACGCCCCAACGGTATCACGGCGAGGTGCACAGCATTCCGTGGGACGTGACGATCGTGGAAGACACGCCCGGGGCGTGCGAGGTGACCTTCTCGGTGCGGATGACGACGAGCCCCTGTTTGCTGGAGCGCAGGATCAGAATCGAGGCGGGCAAGGCCGGGTTCCAGCAGAAGCAGCAGGCGCGGAACGACAGCCCGCTCCCGACCGACTTTCGGTGGGGACATCACATCACATTCGGTCCTCCGTACCTGGGGCCGGGGAGCCGGGTTTCGGTTCCGGCAGGAACGTTGGTCCACGCCCTTCCCGCGGCTTCGGGTTACCAGCGACGTTCGGGCGAGGCGGGGTCGTATCAGTGGCCGATCGCGCCAAAGACTGGCGATGATATGGGCGTGTTGCCGGAGCGGGGTTCGATTGGGGAGATGATCTTCCTGACCGGGTTCGAGCCGGGCGGGGCGTGGTACGAGGTGACGCCGGCTTCCGGTGGTCCCAGTTGTCGCATCAGTTGGGACGAGACCACGATGCCGGTGCTGTGGTACTGGCAGGAGTTCGGGAACCG
>CAZSUN010000239.1:0-3502 GCA_964610045.1 uncultured Sphaerobacteraceae bacterium | reverse complement strand
TCCAGCCCGTGTCCGCGCACCACTAGTCAGGTTCGTTCTCAAGAGGGATTCACACGTCATGCGGGTCATCTCCGGAACAGCACGCGGCCGCCGTCTCAAGGGACCTCCCTCCCACGCCACGCGACCCATGGCCGACAAGATCAAGGGCGCGCTCTTCAACATGCTGCTCTCGCTCGGCGTGGAGCCAGAACGCGTGCTCGACCTCTACGCCGGCACCGGCAACATCGGCATCGAAGCGCTCTCCCGGGGCGCCACCTCCGCCGACTTCGTCGACCAGGGCCGGGAGCAATGTGCCGTCATCCGCCAAAACCTCGCCACCACCGGATTCGCATCCGCCGGCAAGGTCCACCAGGTTCCCGTCCTCTCCTACATCCAGTCCCAGGCCAAACCGTACGACTTCGTGATCCTCGACCCGCCCTACGCCGCGCCAGACATCATCGACACGCTGGAGGCGCTTTCCGCGTCTTCGCTGGTACAATCCGGCACAATTGTTGTCCTTGGACATTGGCCGCGCCTTGAGTTGCCCGATACCATCGGGCGTCTCGAATGTATCCGCCACCGGTGCCACGGTGACAGCTGCTTTTCCATATATGAGGCCGTGGATACCGTATCCGGCGGCGCTTCCGATCCGGTCACGGAGCCAGGGGTCACGCACGCACCATGACACTCGCCATCTATCCGGGGAGTTTCGACCCCATCCACAACGGGCACCTCGATATCGCGTTCCGGGCCGCCCGCCAGTTCGACCGGCTCGTGATCGCCATCTACACCGGCAGCGAGAAACCGAACCAGCTCCTCCCCATCGACGAGCGGATCGACCTCGCGCGGGGCGCCATCGCCGCCACCGGCGACCCCATCGCGCACAAGATCGAGATCGAGACGTTCTCTGGCCTGACGGTGAACTACGCCCGCGAACGCGGCGCCCATACCATCGTCCGCGGCCTCCGCGCCGTCTCCGACTTCGAGTACGAGTTCAAGTACGCCCACATGAACGAGCACCTGGCGCCGGAAATCGAAGTCATCTGCTTCATGACCTCCGCCCGGCTTTCGTTCATCAGTTCCAGCTTCATTCGCGAGGTTGCCGGGCTCGGCGGGGATATCCATGGCCTCGTGCCCGAGAATGTCGAACAGGCCATTCTCCGCCGCACCACCGGCTAGCCCGCGCGGAGCCGGGCAATCGCGGCTTGCCGCGTCGTTTATGCTTGCTTCACAAAGGGGAAGGCGTCGGCGCGTCTTCGGAGGCGCCAAGGGGGACACACAATGGCACAACGCGGGGCAGCAGCGCAGCAGGATGGATCGGCGGACATCGTCTATCTCGTCGACCGTCTCGAAGAACTCGTCAGCATTGGCAAGCGGGTTCCCTTCGGTGGGCGCGTCATGATCGAGGAAGATGAGTTCCTCCACCTCGTCGATCAACTGCGGGCGGCCATTCCCAACGAGATCCGGCAAGCCCAGCGCGTCATCCGCGAGCGCGAACGCATCATCGGCGAGGCGCAGGACGAAGGTGCGCGCATCTTGCAGGTCGCACGCGAACGCGCCGACGACCTCGTCTCCCAGCACGGCATCGTCGCCGAGGCCCGCGTGCTCAGCGAGGAAATCCTCCGCGCCGCCGAGGAAGAGAAGCAGCGCGCCCGGGGCGAGATCGATGTCTTCGTGCTCGAACAGCTCCAGCTTGTCGAGGACGCTGTCCACCGCGGCATGGCTGTCATGGAAGACGCCGTCGAGAAGACCATCGACGAGGTGGCCCAGGCCCGCGACGCAGTCGGCCGCTAGTCCCAGACACCGCCATCACGTTGTAGCGGAGGCGCCGGTGAGCCACGCTTTGGCCGCGATGGTCAATCCCGCATTTCCATTCGAAGACGAGAGGACAGCATGTATCAGGACACCCAACCCGAAGGGCTGCCGTCCGATGTTCTGGACGACGTGGCCAGCGTGGTCGGGGCAGAGGTCACGCTGATCGATCGCCTGCCCGGAGGCTTCGATGTGGGTGCCCTGCGCGTCCAGATGGCCAGAGGGGCACATGCGGTACTCAAGGCATGGCCCCGCGAACGCCCCAACCAACGGGACGAGGCGTTGCGGGCCCAGAGGGTAGTCGAGCACATGCGCCGGCGCGGCTATCCAACCCCGGCCTGCCTCGGAGTGGGAGCCACGGCCACGCATGTATGGCATCTGATGGACTTCGTCGACGCGGCTCCCGCGCCGGAGCTGACCCCATCCCTTGTCGAGCAATTGATGGAGATCAACGAGCTCCAGGCTGGCCAGGCCACGGAGCCGTACGACCACTGGTCGTACTCCTGGCGCCTTGCCACCGGTCAGGAATTCGGTCAGGACCTGGCTCCGAGTTTGTCGAGAGCTGTCGACGGGCTTTCGGGGTATTCCGCCGAGGTGTCGGCCCTGGTCGAGCGCCAGCGGCTCATGTGTGCCGGCGTGGCGCCGCCACGAGGGGCGCCAGACATGGTCCATGCCGATTTCAAGCCCGACAATGTCTTGGTCCGTGACGGAACGGTGGTGGCGGTCGTGGATATCGGGAACGCGGGTAGCGGCACGCGGGCGACTGATCTCACCACCCTCCAGTGGTACACCTTCGAGGATGCGCTGGATGGTGTCCGGAAGCGACTATGGACGCGGATCCTCGACCTGGTCGGCTGGGAGGCGGCGGCGGTGCTCACCGCGACACAGATCCTCGTGATGCTCGAGTTCCCCATCCGACAGGGGCGGCACGAAGCCGTTCCAGGGGTGGTCCAGCGCGGTCATCGCACCCTCGATGAGCTGAACGCGCTTCGCTAGCTGCCTCCGGCGCAGGCGGCGATCAGCGTTTGACGCTCGACATTCCCGGCCCTATACTTTGCGCGTTACGCCGGGTTTTGCCCGGCGTCTTCGTGCGCATGTCTGGAATCGCCCAGCGCGGCCCAGGCGGCACACGACTGGATAGGTGATACACATGGCAACTGAAGAAGATCGTTCGATCGGTCTGCTTGACGAGACACGGCTGAATGTCGCCTCGTTGCTCATGGAGCCAGTTGGCAACATGCGGGATATCCGCATCGAGGTGGCGAAACTTCCGCTCGATGACGAATTGACCGCCCGGGATGTCACCGTCCTGGCCCGGCTGACGCGAATCAAGGACGCTGTCCTCGTCGCGGCCGACGTCAAGACGCACATTCCCATGGAGTGTGCCACCTGTCTCGCTGAGTACGATCAGCACATCGCGGAGCGCTTTTCCGAGTCGTTCCGGCAACTGGTCGATGTCCGCACCGGCGCCGCCCTCCCCAACGAGAGCACGTCCGACGACGATGAGTCCGACGACGAACCGGGGTTCAGCATCGACGAGAGCCACGAACTCGATATCGGCGAAGCGCTCAGGCAGTGGATCGTCCTCGCCATTCCAATGCAGCCGAGTTGTGGTTCGGATTGTCCCGGCCCGCTGCTTACCTCCACGGACAGCGAGGAAGAGATCGACAACCGGTTCGCCAGCCTCGCCAGCCTGCTGGACGAGGTGGAG
>CAZSUN010000238.1:1695-3563 GCA_964610045.1 uncultured Sphaerobacteraceae bacterium | reverse complement strand
TCCAGGACCGAGTAGATGGCGACCGTGGCGAGATCCTCGTCGCCGGGGTGCTCGCGGTTCCAGGTGCGGCACAGCCAGGTGACCAGCACCCGCCGCTCCGACCTGCCGCTGTCCTCGCTGAGCGCCTCGAAGTACTTCCGCCACTCCTTGCTGCCGTAGTAGTCGGAACCGATATTGGCGGGGCGGTCCCAGGTGAACGGCACCAGCAGGGTGAGATCGTCCTGTACCAGCGGATAGAGCAGGTTCACCTGCTGGCCATCGGCGAGCGTGCCCTGGATCACCGTCCACTGGGTCGATCCCGGCGGCTTCGGCGCGAACATCGACCACCGCTGGTAGACCCCGAGCCCGTAGACCACTGGGCGCGCGGCATCCGGCATCGTGAAGGCGGACACGCTGGCAATGTTCCAGCCAAGGACGACGAAGAGCAGGAAGGCGGCGGCCAGGTTCGCGGCGAAACGCGCGGATCGGCTCGTCCGGTGAGGAAGCGGCAACGCGGTCGTGCGATCGCCATCGGTTTCGGAGGCGAACGTGACACGGGTGGTGATCGGGATCGGACTGGTTGCGTCGGGGTCCGCCACGATGCCCATCGACCGCTCCGCGCCGGTGAATCGGGCACGCCAGCCGGGCACGCCACCCGCGACCTGCTGCCGGATATGGGCGAACGCGCTCGCCCACCGGGCTGGGATTCGGACCGTACGGCCTAGCCAGGACCAGGCTGCCGTGGGCAGGAAGCAGACCATGCAGAGGGTGCTGACGATCGGGAAGATGCCGATGTTCATGGTCAGGAAGATGCCGATCTGCAGCCCGGCGATGAGCGAGATTCCGATCATCCGGAAGATCGTGTTGCGCCAGGGAACGAACAGGATGACCGGCGCGATCACCTCGATCGCGAGCGTCGACACGGTCAGGACGCGGAGCAGATCGGGAAACTGGTGCAACCAGGCGCCGAACGGGGTGGTCAACTGCGCCGCGCCGAGCGCGTACCAGATCGCCGTGAAATCGGTGCGCCACTCGTCGCCCGATTTGAGGATGGCGGTGAAGAGGTAGACGAACGCGATCTGGAGGAACAAGGCGGCCGTGGCGACCGATGCCACCCAGGTCGTTGAAGGGGATGGTGCGCGTCGCACTCGCCGGTCGAGCGACCAGGTTGCCCCCAGGGGCAGGAACATCGCCCAGAACAGCAGCACCCGCAGGTAGCCGTCGGCCCCGCTGAGCACGAGCGGGTTGCGCGCCTGGATGGAAACGACCAGGATCCATACTAGGATCGACGCCAGGCGCGTGCGGTATCCCAGCATCAGCGCGATGGCGGCCGCCATCGCCGCCAGGAAGACGAGCCGGGCGAACGCCTCGGTCCCGTTCATGAAGAGCAGCGACCAGCGCCAGGTGTTGAGGCCCGCCATCGCATCCTTGCGCGGGAGGATGCCGGCGTCGGTGTAGTGAATCCGGATTTCGGACCAGCGAGTGGCCAGGTCGATCAGGACGACGATGCCGAGCACGATCCGGAACGCGGCCAGCGAGCGGATATCCGCCCCGAACACCCGCGACAGCACCCCGAGCCCGGCGGCAAGACGTGTCCGGCCGGGGACCGCGATCCGTGCCGGTGCGTCCGTGCCGATTATCGATGTCCCATCAGCAATGGGCTGGGTGTTGGCCATCTCGGCGCTCCCATCCTCGACGCCGGAACCGTCGTTCCGCTCAGGTATCGAGGCATCCCTGGGCGAGGAATGGGCAGGAAGCGCCCACCCTTCGCCGGCGAGGCTGTACCTTCTACAACTCCTGGCAATCAACCGCGGTTCCTCGAAAGGTCGCCGAATCTCGTCATGCCACGCCGCCATGCGTAGGGACCGACCGCGTGTCGGTCCGTTCAG
>CAZSUN010000238.1:0-1595 GCA_964610045.1 uncultured Sphaerobacteraceae bacterium | reverse complement strand
ACCTGCTCCCGCTGCCGCCAGTCGATCGAGGCGTTGTTCCTCACCGTGTCCGCGACCTCGCGGGCGATCGTCAGCAGTTGGTCGTCGCCCATCACGGCCTTCGCGCTCTCGCTCAGGGCCAGCGCCTCGTAGAAGGCGTACTCGTCGCCCTTGAGCCCGAGTTCCTCGCCCCGGTTCGCGTCGGCCTTGAACTCCTTCGCCAGGTCGATCAGCGCCTCGATGATCTGGGCCATCTCCAGCGCGCCATTGTGGTAGCGGTTGATCGATTCCTCGAGCTTCTCCGAGAACCGGCGTGACTGGACGATGCTGGTCCGTTTCGAGGCCGAGATCTCGTCGTTGAGCAGCTTCTTGAGCATCTCCAGCGCCAGGTTTCGCTGCGGCATCGTCCGCACCTCGTCGAGGAAGGCGTCGGAGATGACCGCGATGTTCGGTTTCTCCAGACCGGCGGCGGCGAAGATGTCGACCACGCCATCCTGCACGATTGCCTCGTCGACCAGTTGCCGGATCGCGTGGTCGAGCCGCTCGTCCTTCGCGGTATTCCCCCGCCCGGTGGTCTTGGCGATCGCGACCTTGACCGTCTGGAAGAAGGCGACCTCCCGTTTGATCGCCTGGGCCTGCGAGGTGGCGCTCGCCAGCGCGAACGCCTTCATCAGCGCCGTCGCGTGATCGAGGAAGCGGTCGATCAGCGTCCCCTTCCAGCCGTTCTTCTGCAGCAGGAAGTTCTGGGCGTCGGCGACGGTCTGCATCCGTTCCGCCGGTGAGCCGTCGAGGGCGAGGATGTAGTCGAAGCCCTCGAACGCCTCGCGGCAGTATTCCAGTTGCCGCACCATCTCGTTGATCAGCGTGTCGAGACTGAATTCGCCGCCGTCCTCGTTCTCGATCGGGGCCTTGCCGCCCGGATCCTCCCGCATGTAGACGCGGAGCGCTTCCTTGAGGTTGTTGGCGATGCCGAGGTAGTCCACCACCAGCCCGCCGGTCTTCCCCTCGAAGACGCGGTTGACGCGGGCGATCGCCTGCATCAGACCGTGGCCCTTCATCCGCTTGTCGATGTAGACCGTGTGCAGGGACGGGGCGTCGAACCCGGTCAGCCACATGTCGCGGACGATCACGACCCGGAATGGGTCGTCGGCGTCCTTGAACCGGTTGGCGAGGCGGTCGCGCCGCTCCTTGTTGCGGATGTGCGGCTGCCACTCGAAGGGATCGGAAGCGGAGCCGGTCATGATGACCTTCATCATGCCGTCGTCGTCGCCCTCGCCGACCCACTCCGGCCGGAGCGTCTCGATCTGGTCGTGGAGGTCGACCGCGATCCGTCGCGACATGGTGACGATCATGACCTTGCCAGCGTTGGCCTCGTACCGCCGGTCGATGTGCTCGACGAGATCGGCCGCGACCTGGGCCAGCCGCTTCGGGGTGCCGACGATCGCTTCCAGTTGCGCCCACTTCGATGTCCGTCTGGACCTTTCCGCGTCCTCCAGGTCCTCGGTGAGATCGTCGAACTCCTCGTCGAGCAGGTCGGCCTTGTCGTCCGGGAGATCGAGCTTGACCAGCCGCCCCTCGTAGTAGATCGGGACGGTCGCCTTGTCCTCGATCGCCCG
>CAZSUN010000237.1:0-3608 GCA_964610045.1 uncultured Sphaerobacteraceae bacterium | reverse complement strand
AGAAGACGTTCGATGAAGTCGCGGCGGCCCCCGGTGGGCTTGGACGGTTCAAGGCTTTCTTCAGGAAGGACACGCCGTCCGAGGCCGCTGACGAGATTCCGGATGACGTGAAGAACGCGGGCGGCACGGATGCCGGAAGTTTGGCGATGGAACGAACGGACGACGATCTCGCCGACCAGCATGGCGACGATGCCGGCGACAAGCGGCTGCCGGCCGATGATCCACTGGTTGTGGCCGTAATGGGCGAGATTCCGGAGGAACGGATCGTCGAACCCGATCTGGAAGCCAGCCTGGTATCCGAGCTATCGATGCCTGGCCGAGAATCGGACTGCGTTGTGGACGACAACGACGATACCGATCTGGAAGAAACAACCGGCTTCGATCAGGATCAACAGACGTTGTCTCCCGAAGACCGGGCGCTGGACGTGTTGCGGAAGAAGCGTCTCGCACGGCTTTCGGGGCATCAGAGCGACGGTTGATCCGAGCGGCGATATTGGGGCGAGCGGGGCGCGTCACTATCGAGCCGGGATGGACTATGCCTTGCCGGCGCGTCGAGCGCGGGCGGCGGGAGTCGTCATCTCGATCAGCCGGAGCGCGAGGTCGATGACAAGCGACAGGGCGACGATGGCGATGATCCCGGCGAGGACCATGGACGGGTAGTCGCGGTTGATGCCTTCGAACAGGATCCGCCCGAGCCCGCCGGCGCTTATCAGCCCACCGAAGACGGCCAGTCCCACCACGGTCACCAAAGCGATTCGCACCCCGGAGAGGATGACCGGCAGCGCGAGCGGCAACGTCAGCTTCCAATAGACCTGGAATGGCGTCATGCCAAGGCCCCTCGCCGCATCGGTCGCGGCGAGGTCGACGCCGCGGATCCCGGCGACGATGTTCCGCACGAGGAAGAACTGGGCGTACATAACCAGCATGATCAGCACCGGCCGGTTGCCGATACCCTGGGTTGGGATAAGCAGCACCATCACGACGAGACTGGGAAGGGTGTACAGGATGCCGAGGAGCGTGACGATCGGGAAGGTCAAGCGTTTGAACCGGATCGCCAGGAGGCCGATCAGCAGCGCGATTGGCAGCGCGATGGCCAGCGCGGTGAGCGAAATCTGAAGGTGCTCGACCGTGCGTTCCCAGACGATATCCGGGTTCTCGCGCAGGTAGCGGAGGTCCATGCCTAACCCGCCGTCAGGGGTTCGGCGGCGGGACCGGCGCCGTTGCCAGTCACCGCCTCGCGAAGCGATTCCATGGTGACCACGCCCTGGACTTCCCCAGAACCATTAATGACGGCAAGGCTGTCGTGATTCTCCAGCAGGAGCAGGTTCAATGCCTCGTGGAGCGTGGCGCCGGATTCGAGCCGGGGATGGTCGCTCGCGGTCATTGGAATTCCGGGCATGATGGCCGCCTCGACCGGAATCAGGCGCATCCGGCGGATGGCATCGTTGGCCCCGACGAGATCGGACACGAAATCGTCGGCGGGGTGCTGGATCAATTCAAGCGGCGTGCCGACCTGAAGCAGTTTTCCGCCCCGCATGACCGCGATGCGGTCGGCGAGGCGGATGGCTTCGTCGACATCGTGGGTCACGAACAGGATGGTGGGTGCGAGGATTTCGTGGATCCGGCGCAATTCGTCCTGCAGGCGGCGGCGGGTAATCGCGTCGAGCGCGCCGAAGGGTTCGTCCATGAGCAGCGTCGGCGGTTCGGCGGCGAGGGCGCGGGCGAGCCCAACGCGTTGCTGCTCGCCACCCGACAACTGAGAGGGATAGCGGTGGCCAAAGGTGTGATCCGGCAATCCAACGAGGTCCAGCAATTCGATCACGCGGGCGTCGATGAGCGGCTTGTTCCATTTGAGGAGCCGGGGTACGACCGCGACGTTGTCGCGTACGCGCATATGCGGAAACAGGCCGGCCTGTTGGATGACATAGCCGATATGGCGGCGCAGGGTCGGCGCGGGGAGCGACTGGACGTTTTGGCCATTGACAAGGATCGTGCCTGACGTGGGTTCCTCCAGCCGGTTCACCATCTTGAGCAGGGTGGTCTTGCCGCTCCCCGAGGTTCCAAGCAGGACGACAAGTTCGCCTGGCGCGATATCCATGGTGACATCGTTCACCGCCGGAATGTCGTTGCCGGGGAAGATTCTCGTGGCGCCACGAAACTGGACCGCGCCGCCCTGAACACGATCCCCTGAAGACGACGCAGCCGGCTGTCCGTTCGCGCTGATGCTGGCCTCCGTCATGGCCGGGGAGCAAGCCTGGCGGCCCACTCCCCATGCAGGCTCCCCACTTGAACGGAGAGCATATTCCGGCGGTTAGCCGCCGATGAATCCATTGTCGGTCAGGTAGGACTCCGCCACATCGGACGGTTCTTCCTTGTCGTCGCCATCGACTCGCCAGTTGAGGCCACTGAGTACCTCGCCGGTGAGCGAGCGGGTAACGTCATTGAAGCGAGCCTCGACATCGGGATAAGCGTCGAGCACTTCCTGGCGAACGACCGGGGCGACGTTGTATGGCGGCCACAGGCCGAGGTCGTCTTCCAGCACCACCAGGTCGTACCCCGCGATCTGGCCATCGGTGCCGAAGGCAAGCACTACCTGGGCCTGGTCATCGAGCAGGGCCTGGTACTTCAGACCAGGAGCGACCGGCAGCACCTCGACATCGGCGAACCCCCCGGCATAGACGCGCTGGAGACCGAGCAGCCCGTCCTCACGCTCGGGGAAATCGGCCGGGGCGGAGATGATGAGTTCGCCGACCACCCCCGACAACTGAGAGATGGTGGTAATCCCCTGTTCGTCGGAAAACTCGCGTTTCACGGCAAGAGCCTGGGTGTTGTTGGCTGGGGAGCGTTCGAGCCAGGCAAGGCCGAATTGCTCGGCGTACGCTGACTTGACGAGGTCGAACACGACCTGGGACGGATCGTCCGCGACGGGAGTCGCGGCGGCCTCCGCCATCGGGGTAGCGGCGTCGCCACCGCCGCCCAGCGCGTCCTCGATCGAGAGGCCGAGCACCTCGGTGAGGGCGGTGCCGGTGTATTCGGGGTACAGGTGGATGTCGCCGTTGACGAGCGCCTCATGGGCGATCTGGGTGCCGCCGAGGTTTGTGTTGTCTTCGGTGGAGATGCCCATGTCCTCGAGCACCTTCGTGTACATGGCGCCGAGGATGAACTGCTCGGTGAAATCCTTCGAGCCAACCTTGACGGTGAGGTCCTGGGCGGCGGCTGGCGCATACTGAAGCGCCGCGATCATTCCACCAGCAACCGGCGCGGTGATCGCGCCCTTGACTATCGTTCGACGAGTGATCATGCGGTTGAAATCCTTTCCTGGGACGTAAACCGGGACAGGAGGCGAGATGGCCGGACCTGGCGGCTGGAAGGCGTAACGAGACGTTCCAGGACGCCGAAGACCATTTCGATGATGAGCACCAGCGCCACGATTGGCAGGCCACCCGCGAGGAGATACGTGGCATCGAGCAGCGATATCCCGGTGAAGATGAACTGCCCGAGTGTCTTCACCCCGATCAACGACGCGAGCGTGGCGCTGGCGATGATCTCCACGGCGGCATTCCTGATGCCCGCCAGCAGAAGCGGCAACGCAAGCGGCAACTGGACCT
>CAZSUN010000236.1:0-3610 GCA_964610045.1 uncultured Sphaerobacteraceae bacterium | reverse complement strand
CTGATGGAGATCTACGAGCAGGCGATCGCCCACCGGCGACGCACCGGTCGCTAGAACGTGCTGTTGGGTCACAATCACCCACCTGTTCACGTCATGGAACCATCCGAAACCCACGTCCTCATCGACCGGAGAGACGCCAATCGTCCAAACATCGCCACGGCATGGGCAAAGGCATCTGTGTACCGTTAAGCTGGCTGATGACCAGCAGGTTCATGCTGCTCTGGCAACATCGACATCGCACCGGTCTCCGCGACTGTCCTCCACTTTCGTGCGGCAGGACAACCATCCGGAGAGATACTGAAAGACTTCAGCGAATGTGCGCTGGGGAGGCCCTTTGGAACTCGACCTTCGATCGCTTCTTGGTATCGCCCGGCGGTGGTGGTGGCTCCTGCTGATCCTGCCGGTGCTCGGTGCAGGCTCGGCCTACGTCGCCAGCAGCCGCCAGGTGCCGCTCTACTCGGCCACGGCGACCATCAGGATCAACCCACCGGCGGGCTCGATCACGGATCCGAGTGCGGTCCGGCTCAGCCAGGATCTGGGCGAAACCTACCGGCAACTGATCGTGACGTCTCCCGTGCTCGACCGTGTGGTCACCGCACTCGACCTCCCGTACGACAGCCAGGAGCTGGCGACCAGGACGTCGGCCCAGGTAGTCAGCGGCACGCAGTTGGTCCGGATCTCCGTCTCCGATCCCGATCCGGACCAGGCGGCCCTGATCGCGAACACCATCGCCACCGAGTTCGCAACATACGTTACAGAGGAAGCGCTCAACCTGATCAACTCCACCGTCGTGTCGCTGACCGAGCAGACGAGCGCGCTCGAACAGCAGATCGCCGATATCGACATCCAGATCGAGACGCTGGACATCCCCGAAAACGAGCAGGACGCCGCGATCCAGGCCGAACTCGACAGTTTGCGGCTTCAACGGTCCCAACTGCAGCAGCAGATCGTCAACCTGCAGACGCAGACACAGGCGCTCGCCGTCGGCATCACCGCAGCACAGACGCAGGTCACGGTCTCCGAGCCCGCCCGCCCCCCGGCTGCGCCGTACTCCCCCAACACGCGGCGCGATGTCGCGCTCGGGCTCTTCGTCGGGCTCATGATCGCCACCGGCCTGATCGCGATCCTGGAATACCTGGATAATACGGTCAAATCGGAATCGAACGTGCCGGAACTGGCGGGTGCGCCGATGCTCGCCACAATCAGCACGGTTGGCGGGATGTCGCCGGGACCTCACCAGGTATTCGTGATCACGAAACCCAACTCCCCGGCAGCGGAGTCAATCCGGCTCCTCCGCGCCAATCTGCAGTTTGCCGCCGCCTCCACCGATCTGAAGTCACTCCTGATCACCAGTGCGGGACCCGGCGAGGGCAAGAGCACCATCGTTGCGAACCTTGCTGTCACGGCAGCTCAGGCGGGCGCAAACACACTGATAATCGATGCCGATATGCGGAAACCGACCCAGCACCGGATCTTTGGCGTGCCCAATGATGCCGGGTTGAGTACTGCGTTGTCCGGTTTGGACAAGGGATGGCACCAGAGTATCCATAAGGTTGCAACCCCGAACCTGTCGCTCCTGACGAGTGGTCCCACTCCGCCGAATCCCGCTGGGTTGCTCAGTCTTGGTGCCTTCGAGTTCATCCTCCAGCAACTGGCGCCAGAGTTCGATCTCATCGTGGTGGATACACCTCCGGTTCGGGCTGTCAGCGACCCCATTCTGATCGCCCGCCACACAGACGGTGTGGTCCTGCTGGCCCAGGTTGGGAAAACACGGAGCGAAACTCTGCGACGTGCGGTTGATGCCTTGACTCAATCCGGGGCCCAGCCGATCGGAGTTGTGCTCAACAAGGCGAAGGACAACGAAGGCGCTGGCTACCACTACTACTATGAGTCTACTCGTAAAAGCCTGAAGGGTACCCGAGCCTAGCGTCCAGCGATTTCCGCGCAGGTGCAAGCCTGCCAGTCAACATGCGGCTCCATGGAGAGGCAGCGACACAGGAAGTGGCCAATGTGGCAACCTCGATGGACATCACAGCAATTCCATCTGGCGCCGCAATTCTTGTTGAGCAAGGTGGAGTACGCGTCTCGCGGCGCTCATTTCAACGGAGCAGTGACGCAACTACCACAACATCGTACCCACACCTCCTGTCTTGACAAACAACGGACTCTGGAACTCCGATCGCATCACCCAAGACCTGATCGCGGCGCTCAAAGCGGACCATAGTTGGTTGGTATGGCGCAGTCATGTTCCAGGTAACAGCAATGATGACCATTGCCGTGATCTGGTGTCATCTCAATCACCTGCGCCTCAACCAAGGGCCAGTTGTCTTCCAGTTTTGGCCGAACCATGGGATCCATGTGTTCGACCTGATAGTGGCCGGCGTCGAGATCCTCGTCGTGGTCACGCTCTCGGCCACGCTCGTGTGGGGCTTCCGATCAGAGCGATAGGCTGGGCAACGCTCGGCACCAAGCGTGGTCACCGTTTGGCCATGCAGCAACCGTGGGCGAACGCCAGGGCTGTCACAGACCGTCACCGTCAAACTTGAGCAGAGTCCAGAGAGGTTGCCACGGGGTCACCGATGCGCCACCATGCACCATGCCCCGCGCGTATTCGGTGGACCTCCGTGAGCAGGTGATGGCGGCGGTGGCAACGGGAAGGTCGGTGACTGAGGTTGCCCGGATCTTCGGCGTCAGTCGTGAGTCACTGACCCGGTGGCGTCGCCAGCAGGCCACCACCGAGTCGCTGGCGCCGGGACATCCGTCCGGGCGACCGCGCCACCTGACCCGGAGCAGGAACAGGTGGTCGCCCAGCAGGTGCAAGCGACGCCTGATGCCACCCTGGACGAGTTGTGTGTGGCCAGTCCGGTTCCGGTCAGCCGGGCCACGATGGGCCGCACGGTCCAGCGCCTGGGACTGACGCGCAAAAAAGACCCTGATCGCCACCGAGCGCAACGCGGCAGCGCGGACCAGCTGGAAGGAGGACATCGGCACACTTGCCCCGGAGACGCTGGTCTTCCTGGACGAAACCAGCACGCATACCAGCTTTACCCGTCTGTATGGCCGAGCCCCACGGAAGGAACGGGTGCTTGGCCAAGTCCCCCGCAACCACGGACCCAACGTCAGGTGCCTGATGGCGATCAGCCCGACCAAGGTCCTGGCTCCGCTGGCGATCGAAGGCGCTATCTACAGTACTGTCTTCGTCCGCTGGCTGACCGAGTGGCTGCTCCCGATCCTGCCGCGCGGGACCACGGTCGTCCTCGACAACCTGAGCGTGCACCGCCACGAGGAAGTGCGGCCAGCGGTGGAGGGAGCGGGCTGTCACCTCCGGTACCTGCCCCCCTACTCGCCGGACTTCAATCCGATCAATCAGGTTTTCAGCCAACTCAAGGCCCGGTTGCGCGCGGCGGGAAGCCGGACCTTCGAGACCCTGGTGACCGCCATAGAGGCGGCGCTCGACCTCACGAACCCCGACCACCTGGCGAATTGCTACCGCCACCGTGGCTACACACTCCCCGACGCTGTGCTCCAACTTTTATGAGCACCGCTCTATCACCCACTCCGTCTCGATGCGTCAGATTGGCCAGGGCCTTCTCCACATTCTGGCGAAAAG
>CAZSUN010000235.1:0-3613 GCA_964610045.1 uncultured Sphaerobacteraceae bacterium | reverse complement strand
ACGGTCCAGATCGCCGCGATCGGGTTGGCGATGCCCTGCCCGGCGATGTCCGGCGCGGAACCGTGGACCGGCTCGAACATGCTCGGCTTCCGCCGCTCGGGGTCGATGTTGGCGCTGGCGGCGATCCCCATGCTCCCGGCCAGCGCGCTCCCGAGGTCGGAGAGGATGTCGCCGAAGAGGTTCGAGGCGACCACCACATCGAGCGTCTCCGGCCGGAGGACGAACCGCGCCGCCATCGCGTCGACCAGCCAGGTTTCGGTCTCGATATCCGGGTAGTCCGCGGCAACGCGGTCGAAGACATCGTTCCAGAGGGTCATCGCGTACTGCTGGGCGTTGTCCTTGGTCACGCTGGTGACTTTGCGGCGGCGAGTGCGGGCGAGATCGAAGGCGTAGCGCATGATCCGCTCGCAGCCGCATTCGGTGAAGAGGGCGGTTTGCAGGGCGATCTCGTTACCCGGTCCCCTCCCGGCCAGATTTCGGCCTCCGATGCCGGCATATTCGCCCTCGGAGTTCTCGCGGACGACAACCCAGTCCATCGTCGCTTCGGTGGCGTTGCGGAGCGGGCTGGCAATACCGGGCAGGAGCTGGACCGGCCGCACGCAGGCGTACTGGTCGAACCCCTGGCAGATCGCGAGGCGGAGGCCCCACAGGGAAACGTGGTCGGGCACCTCCGGCCAGCCAACGGCGCCGAAGTAGATGGCGTCGAAGGTGGCGAGGCGATCGAGACCATCCTCGTCCATCATCCTGCCGGTTTCGAGCCAGTAGCCACTGCCCCAGGGGAATGTTTCCAGCTCGAAGGCGAGCGTGCCGCCAGATCGCTCCTGAATTCGTTCGAGGACCCGGATGCCCTCCGGCACGACTTCCTTGCCGATGCCGTCGCCGGGAATCACCGCGATCCGGTACGTTCGTGTGATCATGGACACGATCTCCATGGTTGTCGCAAAGCCGCTCGTCATTCTGAGCGCAGCGAAGAATCCCCGCGCGAAGCGCTATCCGGCCCAGCCGGATGCTCGTCGTACCAGTTCCACGCCAAATCGTTCCAACGTGGATTGCGCTCCTCAATCAGGGCGACTTTCTTGGCCCGGGTCTTGCCCTTGATCGACTTCTCCCAGGCAAAGGCGTCGTCGATGTTTGCGAACTCGGCGATGTACACCAGGCGATCCGTGCGGTATTGATCGCTGAACCCTGGCTGGTTATGGGTCTTGTGTTCCCAGACACGGCGCTCGAGGTTGCTGGTCACGCCGGTGTAAGTCGTGCGGCTCCGGCTCGCCATGACGTACACATAGCTGGTCTTCATGCCGTGGCACTCCGATGGTGCATCGCCCTGCGGGCGATTGCGCTTCGCGCGGGGATCCTTCGCTTCGCTCAGGATGACGACATCGTCTTGGCAGTCGCACCCCACGGGCCGATGTCCTGCGGGTGCCAAAGGCGCGGGCGAGGTTCCACGCCCTGCTGCTGTGCAACCCAGCGATCGACCGCGTCGTAGTCGGTCTGTCCCTCGTGCGTCACGGCATAGGTCTCGACCGCGCCACCAAGCGATTGCAGGAGCGGCACCAGCCATTCCGGGCCACCGACGGATCCAGGATCGCCCACGCTGACGAGGGTATCGGCGATCACCCTGTCGGCGTGGTTCAGCGGATCGGCGTACGAGAGCGTGCGATCGATCGCCTCACGCTGATCCGGGGACGCGCGCAGGTGGTCGTTGATCTCCTCGACCGGGTACGCCTCAGTCCGGGGGTAGAGATCCGCAAGGCGATAGAACAGGGTTGTATTGACGGCCAGGGCGGTCACCTGCGGTCTCCGGGCAGCGATCACGATCCCGGTGTCGCCGCCGACGACAGCGACGCGGGAGCGGTCGACTTCCGGCTGGTCGAGCAACACCTCGAAAGCGCGGATCGCGTCCACCAGCATCCAGGTCAGCATCCAACGGCGCGAATCGTCGATACCGTCGGTCATCATCCCCGGAAACCTGCCGGCATACGGCTTGTCGGCGCCACGCGTGCCCCGGTAGCGGATCGACATTGCGGCGTAGCGCATCCGGTCGTCGTACGAGGGAGGAGTCACGACGCTGGCGTAGCCGGGCGCCAGCAGGAGGGCCGGAAACGGCCCATCACCATGCGGCACGCTGTAGAACGCCTCGATCCGGTACGGGCCAGTGCTGGTCATTCGCAGGCGGTAGGTGTCGGAATGGTCGGTCGAGTGAAGCGGCAGGTGCTCGCGCTCGACGGCTGCCGGGGTGGCGGAAAGCTGGGCGTCAATGTCGTCCCAGAATGCATCGAAGTCATCGGGACGGGCAAGAGCGGTCACATCCATCGGGCTACCCTTCCGTCCGTTGCGCGTGCAGACCGGTTCCGGCCAGATCCGGCCGCAGGTGCTTCGCCAGGAACCGTTCCACGTTGGCCATCTCCCAGAAGTTTCCGGCATCGTGGCCGCACCGGTCGTAGGCATTGAACTCGACCTCGCCCGGCATCTCCTTCAGCAGGTCATACCCGGTTTCCGGCGGCACCACATCGTCCGCGTGGCCGATATAGATCAGCATCGGGCAGGTGATCGAAGACGCGAAGTTGATGCAGTCAAAATACTCCAGGGTCGAACGAACCGCCTCCTCGCGATCCGGGTAGAGCCGCAGGTATTCGTTGATCTCCTCGTAGGGATATGAGTGCGTGAGGGCGGCACAGTCCATGTACCCGGCCAGGTACGGCGCACCCGCCGCGCCGCAGGTGACGACATCCCGACGGCGGGCAGCCGACACGAGGGTCAACGCCCCGCCCTGGCTCGATCCGTGCACGCCGATCCGGCCGGGATCGACCTCGGGACGTGACAGGAGGAACTCGATCGCGCGGAGGGCGTCGGCGTAGAAGCCACGGTAACTGTAGGTGTTGCGGTCGACGATGTTGTGGACGAGCAGCCCCGGATAGCCTGGGTTGAACTGGGCATTGGAACGCAGCTTACCCCGCGGGGCAACGCCGATGGTGGCGTAGCCAAGTTTCGCCCAGGATTTCGGTAGCGTCGGCTCGGAGACGTAGCCCGGCACGATGCTGAGCCCCGGGTAGGGTGCCGCCGCCCACGAATCGCGCGGGCGGCAATACCACCCGGCGATGCGGACACCGTCGAGGCTGGTGTAGCCGATCTCGAACACCTCGACCGCCTCGGTCGAGCGGTGCGGCACCGGCTCCAGCACCGGGTCGAGCGGGATCGCCGCCAGTTCGGCGTCGATCGCGTCCCAGAATGCCTCGAAGTCATCCGGTTTCCGGACCGATGTCTGGTGATCCTTCGCCAGTCCGCGTACCATCGTCTACCTTCCCCGATATTCCACGGCCCACCACGTCTTCGGCGCATTGTCACCGCAACCCGGGGAGAGCGAAAGCCCGGACCACCAGGCGGACGGGCGTCCGTCTGGCGGTCTCGACGTGCAGCCTGTCCGCCCCCTCGCGTGTCCACCGATGCAGTAGAGTGGACTCCACGCCAGCAGTGGAGACCGCGCGATCATGAGCGACCTTCGGGAGCGGACACCGGACATTTCGGGACCGGACACGGACACGCTCCACCTGTCCGCGCGGGAAGCTGCCATTTCGCTGGGGCTCAACGAGCGCACGATTCGTCGCGCCATCGC
>CAZSUN010000234.1:0-3706 GCA_964610045.1 uncultured Sphaerobacteraceae bacterium | reverse complement strand
GTGAACGGTTGGGGAACGTCCTGCTCGCGGCGGAATGTCATTCCGAGGCGAAGCCGAGGAATCTTCTCGGCGCTGTCCAGGCAGAGACACGTTACGCCACTCCCTGGAAATCCAGGCGTGCTCATCCGGACTCCGGACTGGCCGCGATGGCTCGCGACCCCCGCCACGCCGGACGGGCGGACCCACCGCCGTCGCTGGCGGCACCACCCGCCACCATCAAGGGGGTACTACGCCGGCAGCACAGGCTCAGGATCGTCGGCGATTGCCACCGTGCCGTTGGTTCGTTCCAGATCGCCTTCGATCGGTTCGATCCGATCCCAGAGCAGGTCAAGCACGGCATCGCTCCCGGTTACAAGGGGCGAGGCGACCTTGCCATCGGCATCGAGCTGGATCGCGGCGGGAGTCCCGGTTGCGCCGTAGCCACCGGCCACTGTGAAGCCGTCGTCCAGGACCACCCGAATTTGCAGCCCCAGTTCCCGGTTCTCGTCGGCTGATCCCATGGAAATCGCCAGCACACGGCCAACCTCCTCGTCCCCGGCTTCGGCTTCCCATTCCTTGAGTTCCGGCAACATTCGCTGCGTGAATGCACACTGCGCGCCGATGAAGAGCAACACCGTCTCCCCGCCCCGGAAATCGTCGATGCTCACGTATGAGCCGTCGAGCGCCGGCAACGGCAATCGCGAGCCCTGCGTGCCCAGGCTCGGCCCTTCGGCTAAGCGCAGGAGCGAGGCCGGGTCGACTTCGCCATCTGGTGAAACCACCGGAGCTGGCCGGGCCACGGCGGCGTCCTTGCCGCGGACAGCCCCGTCCAGCAATTCGCGGATCCGATCCCCGCCGGTGGCATAGGGCTCACGAATCACCCCATCGGTCCCGATCAGGACGCCAGACGGAGTGCCCCGGAGCCCGTACTCGAGGTAGACCTCATTCGCCGGCTGGATCCCGACCAGGCCGAACCCGGCCTCGCCGAATTTCTCCTGGTTCTCTTCCACGGAGCGAGTGCTGAGCCAGGCGATGGTTATCTCGTCGCGGAACCGCCGGCTCCATTCGGCCATGTCCGGCACGAGTTGCCGGCATGGACCGCAGCCGGGATCGACAAACAGGAGCAGGATCGGCTTGTCGCGGTCAAGCAGGCTCGCCAGTGACAACCGGCCGCCATCCAGAGCGGCCACATCGAAGGCGGGCGCGGTGCGCGGGAATTTCGAGTCCTCCTCGACAGGCGATTCGGCCACTGTCACGCCCGACAACTGCTCGACCCGCTCGAGAATACGCTGGTTTTGAGCCACCAACTGCTGCATGAACCAGAGTTGGCCGAGGCCGATCGCCAGCATCACGGCCCCGAGCACCAGGGCGACGGTTTCTCCGTCAGACAGGTTTTGCACCCATTCCGGGATGCTTTGGCCTCCGGTGACGATCAGCGGAATCGTGGCCAGGGCGAGGACGGAGTTGCGGATCAGGGTGGATGGTCCAGCCGGTTCGGAATGGATTTGCCCGAAACAGTGGCAATCCGGTTGGCGGCCCTGGCGCAGGTTCCAGGCGATGGCCCCAATGAACGTGCCGAACAGCAGGAGCGTTCCAATGGCGGCCCACCGGATCAGGGGAGTTACCAGCAGGCCGATCGCCAGCGCACCCTCAACCACGGGCAGGGCGGTACCCAGCACGCCCGAGTATCGTTCGGGGACCCCGAAATCGCGGACGGCCTGGCGTGCGCCCGGAAGGTCGAACGCCTTGCCAACGGCGGCGACCGCCAGGACCGCCGCCAGCACGACTTGCAGGATGACCAGAACTGACTCCACGATGTCGTTCGCCTTTGCTTCGAGCGCAACACGGTCGATCGATTCCCGTGCCTGCCAGTATAGGCAACGTCGAGCGACCGCAACCGGATATACTCACCGTCAGGCGTCCCGCGCAGCACGGATCTGCGGTCATCCCTGGAATACAGCCACCATGCCCGGAACTCCAACACGGGAACGCATCCAGATTCCAGGCCGGAACACGATCGACCGCGCCGATGTCGCGTTCGAGAGCCACGGCCTGCGGATCGGCGTGCGTCATGGCGGATTGCTGGCAGAAGCGGACATCGCTGCCTTCCTGCCCCCTGAAGCGACAGCCACGTCACCCGAGCGCCTCGACCGGGTCTACGAGGTGGTCCATTTGGATAAGGACGACTCACCGGTCAACCGGGCGGGGCTCCACATCCTGGTCGACGGCGAGCACCCGGAGTTTCCCGCGTCCCACCGTACCGCCGAAAGGGTGGTGTTCGGGATCGAAGACCAGATCGAGCGGTATGTCGCCGAGTTCTCCGTGGACCACCTCTTCGTTCACGCCGGGGTGGTCGTCTGGCACAACCAAGCCATCGTCATCCCTGGCCGCTCGTACGCCGGGAAATCCACCCTTACCAAGGGTCTTGTGAACGCTGGCGGCATCTACTATTCGGATGAGTTCGCGGTTTTCGATCGGTATGGAGCCGTGCATCCCTATCGCAGGAAGCTTTCGTTGAGGGATGGTCCCTACGGCGCGGCGGGCCGGATCGACATGACCGGTGGGACGAGCGAATCGCTCCCGCCAGTCCGGGTCGGACTCGTCGCGCTGCTCAGTTTCAAGCACGATGGCGGCTGGAAGGTCGAGACCCTCAGCGGCGCGGCGGCGATCATGGCGATCTGCGATCATACCGTCGCCATCCGGCGGCGTCCGGCCGACACCTTTGCGATCCTCGGCGCGGTCGAACGCGAGGCGACCGTCATCACCGGCACGCGAGGCGAGGCCGACGACACCATCAGGCGGATTCTCATCTATATTGATGGCTGATCCGTCGAGGCGCTCGCGGCCGCGGAACTGGCGCGCTTGACCTACGACATCCAGCTCGTGCACCTTCCCGTGATGTGGTCCGCGTTTTCCGTATTCAAGAAAGGTGACTCAGGGTACCGTCGGAAACAGATGCCGAATATGGGACAAGATTCCCCAGGGGACATTCCATGAGCAACAGTGTGTCACGCACCTTGCAGGACCTGCCGGTGCCTGCCGCCCGCATCAACGGCCTCGCCATCATGGACTCCGGCTCGGAGTTGCTTGTCTACGATCAGGACTCGCATCACATCCACCACCTGAACCGGATTTCCGCCACGATCTGGCGCTTCTGCGATGGTCGTCGGTCTGTGGCCGAAATCGCAGCGGCAGCCGAGACGTCGGAGCCAATCGTTCGCCAGGCGCTCGGCAAGCTGAGTGAGGCGAGACTTCTCAACGCAGAACTCTCACCGACGATTCGTACTGACGGGCGCTCCCGCCGCGCCTTGTTGAAGAAGGCAGCGATCGCAGGCGCGATTCCAGCCATCGTCTCGGTTTCCGCGCCGCTGGCTGCACATGCGTACTCGACTTGCTACCAACACTGCCAGGTTGAAGGTGCAGTTGCAGGTTCCGCCTGCGGCGGTCCAGTTGCGTGCGATGCTGGGTGGACATGTAAAACGTCACCTGGAACAGGTGACTACCTTACGTGCCAACCATAGTGCCTTCAACGGTCTGGAGAAGGCAATTCACAGGCCGAGACATGCGGTCAGCAACCAACCAGTTTTACCGACTCCGGGTGATTCCCCGTGTTTCCTCGTAGGAGCGACCCGAGCCTGTCCTGAGGCGAAGCCGAAGGCAGCGAAGCGAGTCACGCCCGCAGCGGCGGACCACACCGGGGCCGCCCGACGACGGCGATCCATTGGTG
>CAZSUN010000233.1:0-3716 GCA_964610045.1 uncultured Sphaerobacteraceae bacterium | reverse complement strand
AGTATTCCAAATTCCAATGGTGAGAATCGAAGGAGTACATCCCATGAAGCCCGCACCATCTCGCGTCTCGCGCCGGACATTCAACAAGGGCGTGGCCGCCGTCTCGGTTGCCGCGGTCGCCGCCGGTCAGGCATCCATTGCCACCCATGCCCAGGACAAGGCCACCATCCGGATGGCCACCTACACCATCAGTGAATCCTGGGATGCCGCCATCCAGGCCCAGATCGATGCCTTCAACGCCCAGAGCGAACTCGCCAACGTCGAGCTCGAATTCCGCCCCGGCGACCAGTACTGGGACAAGATCCAGACCGAATTCGCCGGCGGCAACGCCCCGGACATCACCCTGAACCAGATCGACTGGCTGGCGCCGGGCGCCTCGCGCGGCATGTTCGTCGATCTCCGGCCGTTTTACGAGCGCGATGCGGTGGATCTGAGCGGGCTCTGGTACGACATGGAGCAGGAGTGGAGCTGGGAAGGCGGCATGTATGGCGCCCTTCTCTATGCCGGTGGCCAGGCGCTCTATGTGAACAAGGACCTGCTGGCCGCCGCGGAGGAACCGCTTCCGGAAGCAGGCTGGACCTGGGACGACCTGCTCGCATCGGCGCAAAAGCTCACCAGCGAGGCCGATGGCGTGTATGGCGTCACGCTCTCCAACCCGAACCCGCCCTACTGGGGATGTGCCTTCATTCATGGCGCCGGCGGCACGGTGCTGAACGATGCGCGCGACGAGGCCACGATCAATTCCCCCGAGGCCCAGGCCGCCCTTCAGTGGCTGGTCGACCTGACCCACGTCCACAAGGTCGCGCCGGTTCTGGTGCAGGAATCGGGCGCCGAGAACCCGTTCGTGGCTGGCAAGATCGCCTACTACTTCGGGGGCACCTGGGATGAGGCCGCCGTGCGGGTCGCCGGTTTCGACTGGGACTTCCTGCCGATGCCCGCCCACCCGGAAACCGGCATTCGCTCGGTCCAGATGGGCTCCAACGCCTGGTCGATCCTCAGCACCACCGGCAACGAGGATGCCGCCTGGGAAGTCGTGAAGTACCTTGGCGGACCGGATGGCGCGGCCGGAGTCGCCTCGCTGGGCATTCCGGGCTGGACCTCCGTGGTCGAAAGCCCCGAGTTCCTCGAAGCCCACCTGCCGGGCGATATCACGATTCCGGTGGCCGACTTCAGCGAGGTGGGTCACGACTACTACGGCACCGAGGATGCCGGTGAGTGGTGGACAGCCGTCACCCAGGAATTGGGCCCGATGTGGACGGGCGAGGACACGGTGGAAAACTCCACCCAGCGCGCCGCCGATGCCGTCAACGACATCTTCTCCCGGCGCGGCATGTAATCATCCGTCGTTGCTGGCCCGATCGGCCGGCTCTGGCTGCTACAGCACCCGGAACCGGTCGATCAAGGCCTGGTCCACGTCAACACCCAAGCCTGGCCCGGTTGGCACGTCGATGTAACCATCCCGCATCTCGATCGGCTCGGTGCAGAGCGTGTTCAACAGCGACCCCGAGGACACGTTGTATTCAAGGTAGAGCGCATCCATCAGGTAGGCATTGAGGTGCAGCGAGGCCGCCTTCAGCAGGTCGGTGAGCCACGCATGTGGCACACAATTGATCTGCCGCCGGGTGGCGAGATCGGCGATTTGCTTGCCAACGGTCAGGCCGCCGCATCGCGAGAGATCGGGCTGCAGCACGTCCGCCTGGCCCTCGATCGCCAGCCGCTCGAAATCGGCGTAGCCCGAGAGTTGCTCGCCAGCGGCCGTGCGCAGCGTGGTACAGGAGCTGCTCACCTGCCGCATCCCCTCGACGTTCTCGGGATGGAGGAAATCCTCCAGCCAGAAGACATCCAGCTCCTCCAGCGCCCGGGCCAGGATTTGCCAGTCGCGCAGCGAGCGGGACCGGAACGGGTTGGCGGGGGTGACGCCGTACCAGCCCGCGTCCACCATCAGGTCCACGTCAGGTCCGGCTGCCTCCCGTGCCGCCGCGACCAGCGCGATGTCGAGGTTCAGGTCGTGGCCAAAGGTGCCCCAGCCGAACTTGATCGCCTGGAAGCCGTGGTCCAGGTATTCGGCCACGGCCTCCTTCATCGCGTCCGGGGTCGGCCGGAAGAGGGTCGAGGCGTAGCCCTTGACGTTCGTCCGGTACGAGGCCCCGAGCAACTTGTGGACTGGCTGGTTGAAGGCCTTGCCCGCGATATCCCACAGCGCGATATCGGCCCCTGAAAGCATGTGCATGCCCACACCCTGGCGACCGTAGTACGCCATGTAGCGATAGGCTTTCTGCCACAGGCGCTCGCGTTCGAGCGGGTCCTCGCCGATCAGGGCCGCGCGCAGCGATTCGAACCCCACCACCCCGCTCGAAGGGGCATTCACCACGGCGTGTCCGGCGTGCGGTTGGGTTTCCACGTCCGACCAGCCGGTAATGCCCTCGTCGGTCGTGATCTTGATGAGTGTCACGAAGCGCACGCCATGTGCCTCGCTCGCGCCATCCGGATTGGCATAGTCCTTTCCGGTGTCCAGCACCATGGCTTCCACATCGGTAATACGCACGAACCTTGCTCCTTGCGATGGATGATGAACTGGCCGCGCCGGTTTCGGGCGGCGAAATCTGGTCAGGCCTGTCTCGCGCCATCGGCGTCATCGAACTGGAATGCCACCTTCATCGCCTCCCGCCGGTCGTGTTCGGCCACGCGGAGGGCCTCGCGGAAGTCATCGAGCGCGAATGAATGCGTCACCAGGTCACCGATGCCAATCGTGGGATCGGCCAGCGCCTCGATGGCGTCGTCGAACCGGTCTCGATCGTTGACCGCGCCAATGATTTCCAGTTCGCGCACCAGCACCTGGAACAGATCGACCGGGGTCGGTCCCGGCATGGGGGCGAATATCACCAGCCGACCGCCCGGCCGCAGCAGGTGCAGGGCATCGTCCACCGCCGCGCGATTGCTGGCCGCGAGTATGATTGCATCGTACCCGCGGCCGTTGCTGGCGTCGCGCAGCAGCTGGCGCGTATCGGCCCCGGCGGGTGTGTGGACCTGGCGGGCCGATTGGGCGAAGGCCAGGCGGGAGAGGTGTCGTCCGGCAATGGAGACCGGGCCGGTTCCATCGCGCGGGGCCAACCGCGCCATCATCACCCCGAACGGCCCATCGCCGATGATCAGCAGGCGGTCGCCAGGGGCAAGTCGCGCCTGGTGGATGGCCTCGAGGCAGACACAGACCGGTTCGGCCAGGGCCGCGGCGCTGAACGGCACGTTGTCGGGTATCCGGCGGACCCGGTCTGCCCGCGCCAGGAAGTATTCGGCGAACGTGCCCTGCATCGAGAGCCCGAAGTGGAGCATGTTGGGGCAGAGGTGCCCCATGCCATCAAGACATGTTTCGCAGGTGAGGCAGGGATGAACCGGGTGCGCCGCCACGCGGTCGCCCACCGCCACCCCGGTCACTTCCGCCCCGGCCGCCACAACCGTTCCGGCTCCCTCGTGCCCGAGGATGAGCGGAAGTTCGGCGTCGAACGCGTTGTCCCGGATGTCCTGGATGTCGGAGGTGCAGATGGTCGTCGCGCCGGTCCGGATCAGCACCTCCCGCGGGCCGGGCGTGGGGATGTCGATCTCGACCAGGTCGACCTGGTTGAGAGCCGTGAACTGGAGGGCTTGCATTTGGCCGCTGGTTGGCTGGCTCATGGCAGCACCGGATACGGTTTGACAGCGCCGCGGGCGGGCATGGCGAC
>CAZSUN010000232.1:0-3723 GCA_964610045.1 uncultured Sphaerobacteraceae bacterium | reverse complement strand
CCTTTCCCAGAGCCGGTCACTTTGGCGCAGCCATCGAGTTCAGCAGGTCGATCGCAGCCTGCTCCGCGAAGTCGGCCGACTCGGCGGTGAACGGCGTCACCTCGATCTCGTACCCGCCATGCTTGTAGGAATCCGTGGTCGGCAGATATCCCGAGTTCGGCCCGGTGTAGCCCGAGACGATGGTGGTTGGGTATGGCGAGGCCGCCTGGATCGCCAGGCCCGTTGCCGCGAACAGTTCCACGGAAAGCGCGATCAGGGCGATCTCGTCGCCAATGATGGTGGCGAAGATCTCGATCGGCAGCACGCCCGTGCCCGTCACGCGCCGGTTGAGGTTCTCCCGCATCGACGCCCGCTTGGCGGACATTGTCTCGCGCTTGATGTCTTCTTCGGAACCGCCCTCTTCCCGCAGGCGAGCGAGGTTGGCCTTGTGCATCTCCAGTTTCGCGTGGAGCGCGTCCGCGTCCTCCGCGATCTTCACCGGCACCTCGACGATGGTTCGCTCGACCCGGATGGCCGCGGGCTGATCTGGCGTCGGCGTGTCGGCGTACAGCGCCAGCGGCGCGCCCGACTCGATGGTCTCGACGTACGACTCCGTCGTGATCACCGGATCGGCTTCCCACCACAATTTGGCCGCCTCCAGGCCGAGGATCGTCCCGAGCCGTTTGTACTGGTTGATGCCGTCGGCCGCGACGCCGCGCACCGGCCCAATGTCACCCGCGCCGCCCTGCAGGAACAGGGTGGTCGCGCCCGTCGCGTTGTTGACCACCTCGCGCGTGACGCCCGGGTAGTCCGGCGTGATCTTGTCGTTGTCCGGCCCCACCGTGATGGGATGGCAGCCAAACCCGACCACCGCCGCGTACGGCTCGCCATCGAGCGTGTCGAGCCGCAGCACGCTCACCTTGGGATCGCGAATCCCCTCCCAGTAGCGTCCAACCACCACCTCGCCATCGCCCGGGCGGGCATAGCGCCGGTTGACCGAAATCGACGATCTGCCCTCGGCGGCGGCGATTCGTACCGGCCGCAGCGAGTCGAGCGCTTCCCACGATGCCCCGGCGACCACCCGGCGAAGGTACTCCTGATACCCGGGGAACATCTCGACGCCAGCCGACACCCACGACTGGTTGCCGCTCCCGGCCGGAGCCGAATGCGTGTGCGAGTACGACAGCCGGATCGCCTCCGGCGGCAATCCCGTCAACTCGATGATGGATTCCTGGCACTGGGTGGCCAGTGGCTCCCACAACCAGCAGGTGTCGATATCCACGATCAGCGAGGTCGTGGTTCCATCGCTCAGGGCCAGCACGTTGACCTTCAGCGGCATGTCGATGGATGCGGCGCGTTCATGGGTCTGGGCGCCCCAGTTGGCATGGGCGATGCCAACTGGCGGGGTGATATCGGCGGTGACGACGCCGGCAAGCAGGGTGGTGGACACGAGAACGTACTCCTCACAAATGGGTGGCTACCAGTCGGCGACCGAGCCGTCAGGGTGGAAATAGCGTTGCATTTCCTCTGGCTGGAACGGATGCTTCGCCGCCTCCGCCTCGTTGATGTCGATCCCCAGGCCTGGCCGCGTTGGAATCGCCGCGTGGCCATCCACCACCTCGACCGGGTTGATCACCACCTCGTTCCGCCACGGCACATCGCTGGTGATCGCCTCCTGGATGAACCAGTTGGGGGTCGACGCGGCGAAGTGGAGGGTCGCCGCGGTCGCGATCGGACCGTTCGGGTTGTGCGGGGCTACCGCGATCTGGTGGGCTTCCGCCATCGCCGCGATCTTCCGCGCTTCCCAGAGGCCGCCGCAGTGCGAAAGGTCCGGTTGGATGATGTGGCAGGCCCGCCGCGAGATCAGTTCGCGGAACTGGTGCTTGCCCACCAGCCGCTCCCCGGTCGCGATCGGAATCCGCGACTTGCGGGTCACCTCCAACGTGGCGTCAATGTCCTCCGTCGAGCACGGCTCCTCGAAGAACAGCAACCCGTACGGCTCCAGCGCGTGGCAGTACTCCACGCCCATCGCCGGATAGGTTCGCCCATGGAGGTCCACCATCAGGTCCATGTCAACGCCGACGGCGTCGCGAATCGCCTCGACGTACCGGGCCGCCTGTTTCACCCGTTGCGTGCCCTCGACCGGTTCCGTCCGCGGCACGGCCATGAACTTGATGGCGGTGTAGCCGGTCTCCTTGATCGCCAACGCGTTCTCCGCGAACTGGGCGGTCTCGGTGCTCTCGTACATGACGTTCATGTTGCCGCCGCCAAGATGGTTGTACAGCCGCACCCTGTCGCGAACCCGGCCGCCGAGCAGTTCGTAGACCGGCACGCCAAGGGCCTTGCCCTTGATGTCCCACAGGGCCTGCTCGATGCCGCTGATCGCGCTCATGCCCTCGATCCCGGCTCGCCAGAAATACTGCCGCGTCATGATCTGGTACAGGTGCTCGATCCGCCACGGATCCTCCCCAATCAGCAGCCGCCCAACATCCTCCACCGAGCCCACAACGCCAGCCGTCTTCCATTCCAGCGTGGCCTCGCCCCAGCCATACAAACCGTCCTGGTCGGTCTCGACCTTGACGAAGATCCAGTTCCGCATGCGGGCATTGACGACGGTGCTGCTGATGCGCGTGATTTTCATGAATGGGTGAATCCTTGCGTTGATAGGCTACAAGTGACGGAACAAAGCTCAGAAGTCTCGCGGATCGGGCACATCCCGCGGGGCGCCGAGTTGCTCCGCGGATGGAATCGCCAGGATGCCCGGAATCGTGTAGTCAAGCGCCCGGTACACGTCGATTGGCGGGGCAATCTCGCCCCGGACCGCCGCCATGAAGTCCTTCAGCAACCAGTACTCGCTGGTGCCGTGCCCACCCAGCCGCGCCTCCTTCGGAACCGCGAGCCGCTCGGGAATGTACCGCTCGGCCTGCTCGGAAACGGGATGCCACTGGGCGCCATCCCCGCTCACCCGCGAGGGCTCGTGAATGTCTTCCAGCCAGAGTTTCGAGACATCGCCCAGCCCTCGCCACGATTCGAATGACCCCCTGGTTCCCTGCACCGAGTAGTACGCCATCTGGTGCGGGCGAGGAGACGTCGAATCCACGCGAACGCGAAGCGTGATCCCGCTCCCGGTCACCATCTGCATCAGGTACATGGTGGGTTTCGGCGATTCCGGGTCGAACAGGCCACCCGGAACAGCCATCGCGCTGACCGACTTCACCCGGTCGCCGGTGATATAGAGAAGCGGACCGAGACTGTGCGTGCAATACACGCCAAGCAGCCCCCTGCCACGCCAGGTCAGGTTCCCGTCGCTGTCGAACCAAAGGTCCTTGCAGTCGTGCAGGTACTCGCCTTCGAGGAAATACACATCGCCGAACCGCCCGTCGTCGTTGAGCCGCTTGAGCAGTTCGACCTCATCCAGGTAGCGGTAGTTCTCGGCCATCATGTAGATGCCATCGCTCGCCCTGGCCGCCTCGACCAGGGCGCGGGCGTCTTCCATCGTGGCGCACGCGGTCACCTCGCTCAGCACATGCTTGCCAGCGTAGAGCGCGGCCACGGCCTGTTCGGCGTGATACGGCACCGGAGAGGCCACCACAACCGCGTCGATATCCGAATCGAGGAAGTCCTGGAAAATCGAGAACCCCCGCGCCCCAATCTCCGTCGCCGCCGATTCCACGCGCGCCGCGTCGATGTCGAACAGCGCGGTCACCTCCGCGCCCTGGGCGGCCCGGCAGACACGGACGAAAC
>CAZSUN010000231.1:0-3746 GCA_964610045.1 uncultured Sphaerobacteraceae bacterium | reverse complement strand
TCACCGAGCCATCGATGATGGAGTGCGATGTCGTGCTGGAGCGCTGCATCAACCACCTCCGGGCGATGTACACGCTGAAGGTGTTGAACGACTGGGGTATTCCCACCGTGAACAGCTACGATGTCGCCAATATCTGCGGCGACAAGCTGCTCACCTCCACCGCGCTGGTGAAGGCGGGCATTCCCACGCCGCGCACGGTGATCGCGTTCACCCCCGAATCCGCGCTGGAAGCAGTCGAAGAGATGGGGTACCCGGTGGTGCTCAAGCCGGCGGTCGGCTCGTGGGGCCGCTTGCTCTCCCGGATCAACGACCGCGACGCCGCCGAGGCCATCCTGGAGCACAAGGTCACGCTCGGGTCGTTCCACCACGGCGCGTTTTACATCCAGGAGTACGTGGAGAAGCATGGCCGCGATATCCGCGCCTTCGTGATCGACGGCGAGACGATCTGCGCCATCTACCGCGATTCTCCCCACTGGATCACCAATACCGCGCGTGGCGGCAAGGCGACCAACTGCCCGGTAACGCCGGAGTTGGCGGAGATCTCCAACGCCGCCGCCGCCGCGGTCGGTGGGGGAGTGGTCGCCGTCGATCTCTTCGAGACCCCGCATGGCCTCCAGGTGAACGAGGTCAACTACACAATGGAATTCCGTAACAGCATCGACACCACGGGCGTTAACATCCCGGCCAGGGTGGTCGATTACGTCCTGAAGGTCGGCGAGGCGAACCGTGCCCGGCGGCTGGAGGCAGCCATCGCCGCCGACTGACCCGCGCGCTCATCAATCAGCGAGGCGACTGGCGCCTCCCGGAACAGAAGGAATCAACAGCATGCTTAACGTCTCGGTCATTGGCGGATCTGGATACGCGGGCGGCGAACTCGTCCGGCTGCTGCTTTCGCACCCGGAGGTCACCCTTAAGCAGGTGACATCCGAACGAAACGCGGGCAAGTTTATCCGCACCACGCACCCCAACCTGCGCAAGCGCACGGAAATGAAGTTCGTCGCCTCGGCCGAACTCGAGCCCTGCGATGTCCTCTTCCTGGCCCTGCCGCATGGCGTTTCGATGGAGAAGCTGCCGGAGGTGCGGGACATCGCGCCGGTCATCATCGACCTTAGCTCGGATTTCCGGCTCAACGATCCTGGCGACTACCCGACCTGGTACAGCCACGAGCACAACGACCTCGAAGCGCTCGGCACGTTCGTCTACGGCATGCCGGAGCTCCACCGCGAGGAGATTCGCACCGCGGACTGGATCGCCTCGCCGGGCTGCATGTCCACCACCGCCATCATCGGGCTCTATCCGCTGTACCAGGCGGGCGTGGTCGATCCGAACATCCCGGTCGTGATCGAAGCCAAGACCGGCTCGTCCGGGTCCGGCGGATCGCCGGGTCTCGCATCGCACCACCCGGAGCGGGCGGGCGTGGTGCGGTCGTTCAAGCCGACCGGGCACCGGCACTCCGCCGAGGTTATCCAGGAATGCACCTTCAATGGCGTGAAGCCGAATGTCGCCTTCTCGGCGACGTCCACTGACGCGGTGCGGGGCATTCTCGCCACGTCGCACGTTTATACGAAGGAGCCGCTGGCGGACAAGGACCTCTGGAAGATCTACCGGGCGGCCTACAAGGACGAGCCGTTCATGCGGCTGGTGAAGGAGAGCGCCGGTATCCACCGCTATCCGGAGCCGAAGATTCTCAGCGGCTCCAACTACGGCGATGTGGGCTGGGAGAAGGACCCACACTCGAACCGGATCGTCGTCCTGGCCGCCACCGACAACCTGATGAAGGGCGCCGCCGGTCAGGCTGTCCAGGCCTTCAACATCCGGATGGGCTTCCCGGAAGAGACCGCCATCGACTTCCCGGGCCTGCACCCGATCTAGGGCGCTCCCGCAACCAGTTCGCGCCATCGCCGGGCCGCGCGCATCGCGGCCCAACCGGAGGAAGTGTTCTTCATGCTCGTAGTCAAGATCGGTGGCGGGGCCGCCATTGGGGCCGAGGCCTTCGCCAACTTCGCGGCCGATATCGCCACCATGGATGAGCCGATCGTCGTCATCCATGGCGGCAACGCCGAGTTCAGCGCCCTCTCGGACGCGCTGGGCATGCCCCCGCGCATGATTACCTCCAGCAGCGGCCGTGTTTCGCGCTATGTCGACGCCCCCACGATGGACGCGATGCTGATGGCATACTGCGGCAAGCAGAACAAGCGACTCGTCGCCGCCTTCCGCCACGCTGGCGTGAACGCTGTTGGGCTCTCCGCAATGGATGGCGGGATCGCCGTTGGACGGCGCAAGCCGGTGATCCGCGGCACGGAGGATGGCAAGACCCGCATCTTCCGCGACGACCACGCCGGCACGATCGAGACGATCGACACGACGCTCATCTCCACGCTGATGGGCGCCGGCTTCGTGGTGCTGCTGACGCCACCCGCGCTCGCCACCGAGGGCGTGCCGATCAACGTCGATGGCGACAAGCTCGCGCTGGGTATCGCCGAGGCGCTTGGCGCCGATAGGCTACTCTTCTTCTCAGATACGCCCGGCCTGCTCGCGAATCGCCACGACGAATCGACGCTCATCCGCGAGATCGACGCTGGCGATCCCGAATCCGCCCTGGCCGCCGCCGAGGGCCGGATGGTCGTGAAGGTCGAATCGGCGATCAAGGCGGTCGAGCGAGGTGTAGGCAGGGTTGTCTTCGCCGATGCCCGGGTTGAACAGCCGGTGACCAGGGCGCTCGCGGGCGAGGGCACCGTGGTCGGCAAGGTACGAGTGGAATCCCCATGACGAGGAAGATCGAGGCGGTGGTGTTCGATATCGGAGAGACCCTGGTGGATGAAACCCGCCACTGGGCCGCCGTCGCGCACTACGCGGGCATACCGGAGCTGACGCTGATGGGCGTGCTCGGTGGCCTGATCGAACGTCGCGAGCATCATCGAAGCATTTTCGGCTACCTGCAGATCGAATCGGTCGATCCCAACATTTTCGGCTACCAGATCGAGGAGCGCGACCTCTATCCGGATGTTGTGAATGTCCTTCGGCAACTGAAGACGGCCGGGTATGCGATCGGGATCACCGGCAACCAGCCGCTGGGCGCGGTTCAGCAGATTCAGTCGCTCGGGCTGCCGGTCGATTTCGCCGGCTCGTCCGCCGACTGGGGAGTCGCCAAGCCTGATCCGGCCTTCTTCCAGCGCATCGCGAAGGGCCTGGGCCTCGATTATCGCCGGATTCTCTACGTCGGCGATCGGCTCGACAACGACATCCTGCCCGCCCAGCAGATGGGAATGCACGCGGTCTTCGTCAAGCGCGGTCCGTGGGCGCACCTCCAGGCATCCTGGCCCGGCATCGCCGATGTGCCCAACCGCATCGACAACCTGACCGGCATTTTCCGGATTCTCGACCGTATCAACGCGCCGGATCAGGCTGTCGATCCGGCGCCGTAACGAGCCGCCAACCGCCCTTCGCCACCCAACCGGAGTACCCCTACCCATGACCACCACGTCCGCCATCAGCGCCCGCACCGACGCCGAAATCCTCGATCTCGAACGGGAGTCGCTGATCCCGCTCTACGCCAAGCGCGACATCGCCCTCGTGCGGGGCGAGGGATCGTACCTGTTCGACGCGGCGGGCAACCGCTATCTCGATGCCATGAGCAACTACGGCGTCTCCTCGCTGGGCCATGCCCACCCGCGGTTCACCGCCGCGCTGGTCGAGCAGCTTGGCACGCTGGCGACCGGTCACCAGAGCTTCGGCAGCGACGTTCG
>CAZSUN010000230.1:0-3788 GCA_964610045.1 uncultured Sphaerobacteraceae bacterium | reverse complement strand
GCGGCTACTGTACCGCATGGTCCGGTGCTGTCACGATCCGGGCCGATGCCGGCGCCTTCGAGAGGTGTGAGGAGAGAGGAGAGTGGAGGTTTGGGGCGTTCGAGCGCTGACAGCGAGCCGACACAGGTTCGACGACGGCGCGATGACCCGAAACGGTGACAAAGGCGTCGTCGAACCAGGCACGGCCCCTACAGTGACGGGGTTCAGAGGCGGATAGGTTCCATCCCGGCCCCATCCTCCGGGCTCACGACCCCGCGCACCCGCGTAGGGGCGGACCTGCCGCGACCATGTGGGACACTTGGCCGTCCGGGATCTGGTCGCGGCTGTTGTCCGCCCGTGATCCGGCATTCGATCGAGCAACATAAGGCGAGGGCGGACAACATGATCGGCCATCGCGCGCCCGGCCAGGTGACATCCCCGGCCGATCCAGGTCCGCCCGTACGGGGATCAACGTCGACCTGTTCGCCCATGAATGGTGGCGGGGTTCCGGGTCGGACAGGCGTGGAACCACCCCTGCGCACGCGAGGCGGGAAGCGGCGGTGCGACGATTCGGTCGTCAGCTCTCCGGCGTTGCCGGCGGAGCGGCGACAGGCGGAATCTGGAAGCCATCGACAGAGAGCCGTACGCCGATGATCGGCGGTGTCGTCGCGCTGTCGTTCCGAAGGACGTCGATCACCTCGTCGTTGGCGTCGCGGAGGGTGATGAACGACCGGCTCCAGTCGTCAACCAGGTTCAGGCCGTCTTCGCTCACGCTCGGGTAGCCGTCGGTGATCCAGGTGCCGATGTAGGCGCCAGCCGCATCGAACCTGCTTTGGACCGAGATGAAGTGCACGCCGCGCTCGTTCTCCGGGTCCGGGCCCCAGACGCCGGCCTGTTCGGACATGTAGGTAAAGGAGCCATCCGGGTTCACCGTGACAGCCCCGCCATTGGAGAAGTTGAAGGTGCCGTCGGGCCGGAAGAAGGCTACCCCGATCGAGCCGTCCGGGGTGCGGACGAGCCAGTTCCCGGCCATCGGGTGGGCGGCGAGATCAGTGTCCTGGGCGAACGCGGGCCGGGCCGTCGTCGCGGCCATGGCGAGACTTGCGGCGGCAAGGGCGGCCACACTCGTGCGGCGGGTGATGCGGGATCCGGTTGGATTCGAGGTCATCTGGCATGCTCCGTGGTGAATTCGGCAGACGCAACTCCGGAGGTCTGGTCGCTAGCGTAGCGACGCGCGGACCTCACGGCATTGGTAGTCAGTACCTATTTCGCGAATTCGGCCGCCTCGGTATCGGGACCGGTTCCCAGAAGGTGTGCGTCTCGTGCCCGGGCAATGGCCTCGCGGCGGTTCGACACATCGAGCTTCGCCAGCAGGTTGCCGACGTGAGCGTTGACGGTGCGGCGGCTGATGAAGAGGCGATCCGCGATCTTCTGGTCGGAGAGTCCCTCGGCGACCAGCACGAGGACCTCCTGCTCGCGCCGGGTGACACCCCACGCCGCCGGCGATGGCAAACCCGGACGTGCCGGTGGCACCGATGCTTCAAGGGCGATCGCCATCACCTCATCCAGGGGCATCATCCGTCCAGCCCGGCGCAGGCGGTCGAATGCGTCCGTCCCGAGGCGGATTTGTGCCTTTCGCGAGAGGGTGTTCAGCTCGGCCAGTCGCTCGTCGTCGAGGGCGTCGCCGACAAGCTCATGCAGCCGGGAGCTCGCGCCGAGCAGGAGGGCGACCCGTTCGTGGTCGCCGGCGACAGAGAGGAAGCTGGCTGCCCGGTCGATGCCGTGGACCGTGATCTGGAGATCGAGGGTCTTTACCGCCAGTCGCAGGCTCTCGTGATAGAAGCCGGTGGCGGCAGCGGACTCGCCCCTCGCTTCGGCAAGGTGGGCCTGCAGGTACAGGGTGTCGGCGGCGGCCCAGTCGAACCGGATCGCCCGCTGGATATCGAGCGCCTCATCCGCCAGGGGCTGGGCGTCATCGGGCCGGTCCTCGTGGTAGAGGTTCCACCCCATGTTGCAGAGGATCACGCTCACCAGTGGCAAGGCCATTGGCACGGTTTCGACATGGGCGCGCAACAGCGCCAGCGCGGCCTCGTTCAGCCTGCGACCTTCCTCGACGTCGCCGCGAATGCTGGCGCAAATCGCGAGTCCGTTCAGCGGGCTATGGTAGGGATCATCCAGCCCAAGATCCTGGCTGAGCGCCTCGGCTTCCTCGTTGTATCGTCGCGCACCTGGCTCGTCGCCGCGCATGATCCAGAGGCAGCCGGCGCCGATCAGGAGCTGCACCCGCTCACGCGTGCGGTGCCCGTCGCTCCAGGCCAGGGCCCGCTCCAGCCACGACGCTCCTTCCGCCCAATGATGGCGGACGAACCAGAACGGCCACATCAGGCTGGCGAGGCGGATGACGCGCGATTTCTCCTCGCGACCGGCCAGGAACCCGAGGGCAGCGCGCAGGTTGTCGTACTCCGAGGCGACCAGGTCTCCCCATAGCGGCTGCGTGGGCGTGATCCAGTGCGGCCAAGCATCTGACATAAGGTCGATGCACCAACGGGCGTGCCGCTCACCCACCGCGCCGAGTTCGCCGTGACGTTCAAGCTGTTCCTGGCCGAACTCGCGGATCGTCTCCAGCATGGTGAACCGCGTCTCCGCCTGCGCGGACGGCACCGGAACGACCAGATTGTGCTCCACGAGACTGGTCAGGAGCGGCAGGACCCGATCCGGATCGCTTGCCAACACCCGCGCCGCCGCATCGGCCGTGAATCCGCCGGCGAAGACGCTGAGTTGCCGGAACCCGCGCTGAGTGTCCGGATCGAGCAGGTCGTAACTCCAGCCGATCGCATCCCGCAACGAGCGAAGGCGATCCGGCTGGTCGGCTGGTCCATCCGCAAGTGGCAACAGCCGACGGTCGAGCCGGTCCCGCAGCGCCTCCGGCGACAGGATCCTGGTGTGAACAGCCGCCAGTTCGATCGCGAGCGGCAGTCCGTCCAGCCGGCGGCAAATGGCGGCCACCGCCGCCGCGTTGGCGGCGTCGAGAGCGAAGGCCGGCTGTACCGCCTGAGCGCGGCGGATGAACAGCCGGACGGCCGCCGCGGCTTCGACGGATTCAGGGTCATCCACCCGGGATGGTTCGGGGAGGTCGAGCGGCGGGACCGGTACCTGCTGTTCCATCGAGACGCGCAGGGCGATCCGGCTCGTTGCGAGGATGGTCAATCCCGGAGACGATTCCAGCAGCACCGCTAGGCCGGTCGCCGCGCCGGCCACCTGTTCCAGATTATCCAGGACGAGCAGGATCTGCCGCCTGGAAAGGACATCGCACAAACGGTCCAGCGCCGGCTGCCCGCCCGATTCGTTCAGGTCGAGGGCTCGGGCGATCTTCGGCAGGACCAGGTTCGGCTCCCGCAGCGGGGAGCAATCGACGAACCAGATGCCGTCGGCGAACCGATCCTGCACGGCAACCGCAACCGCAACCGCCCGGGCGAGCAGGGTCTTGCCGCTGCCTCCCGGCCCGGTCAGGGTGATCAGCGCGGTCTCCGGGTCGAGGAGGCGGGAGGCGATCTCCGCGACCGTGAGGTCGCGGCCGACAAGAGGAGTGCGCGGGACTGGCACGTGGAAGGGCGGCGCGGGCGGCACGATCGCCAGGGATGGGTGGAGCGACACTGGACGCGATCGTGGCCGTTGTCCCGGAGAAAACGCGGCGAGATGGTCGGCGTGAATCCGCCAGATGCCAGAACGCTTCGTTGCCGGCAGGGTTCCCCGCGCGATGGCGCGACGAATCGTGCGCTCGTTGAGCCCCAGCGAAATGGCAGCTTCCC